>JAOUMU010000148.1 GCA_029881335.1 Nitrospinota bacterium
AGTTCGTTGGCTTTCTTGGTGGCGGCGTAAAGGGAGACTGGATGGTCCACATTGTCCGACTCGGAAAAGGGCATCTTCCTGTTGGCGCCATACACGGAACTGGAGGAGGCGTAAACCAGGTGCGGGGTCTTGTGATGGCGACAGTTTTCTAGAATATTCAAAAATCCGGTCAGATTAGAATCGGCGTACACTATAGGCTTTTCCAGGGAATAGCGGACTCCGGCCTGGGCGGCCATGTTTACCACAGTGTCGAATCCTCCGGTGGAAAACACCTGCTCCAGCTCTTCCATATCCTCAAGGGAAGCTTTATAGAAGCTGAAGTTCCCATTCTGCTTCAGTATAGCCAGCCGGTCTTGCTTCAAGCTGACATCGTAGTATGGATTCAGGTTGTCCAGCCCCACCACGATATCTTTTCGCTCCAGAAGTGTCCGGCACAGGTGGAATCCGATAAAACCGGCTGCGCCGGTTACTAAAACACGTCGTGACATTTACCTTTTCCGTTATCTTAATGCGGCCAGCGAGCAAATCAGCGTTATGTCCCGATTTGCGCTGGCTGTGCCGGTTACTAAAACACGTCGTGACATTTACCTTTTCCGTTATCTTAATGCGGTCAGCGAGCAAATCAGCGTTGTGTCCCGATTTGCGCCGGCCGCGCCGCACGCCAAAACCAGTCGTGACATTATTTCACGCACACCCGAAATTCACCCAGCCCGGCGCCCAAAGCGGTTTGATTATACTGCGATGGGGGCGAAGGCCGAAACTTTTTATTCGATCTTCACCTCTTCCAGTGTGGATCAATCCCGGATAGAGCCGATTTCTCCTCCCGCCTGGATTCTTCCCGGGCCGGGGAGTGGCGGAAAATACATAGGCCAGACAAAGCCCGTGTTGTCTTTTTACTGGAAACATCTTATCGTTTTGTGTAGTTAAATGAAAATCACTGTTTGAGGGGGGGATGATCATGAGATCGATTTTACTTATCGGTCTGTTCCTTGCCGCATGGGGCCCAGCCGCTTCCGCCCAAACCATTTCCATGGAATCCTTTCTGGAAAGAGTCAGATCCACCCATCCTTTTTTTAAAAAGGAGACACTGGCCGTGGATGTGGAGCGCAAAACCCAGGAGAGCATGCAAGGCGATGAGGACTGGGTGATTTCTGGTTCCCCCTCATACGTCCACATGGAGCCAGCGCGAGCGGGGGGATTCACCCCGGAGAGCATCGACCAGATGAGAGTGACAGTAGGCCTTCGCCGACATTATTGGTCCACCGGGTCCACCCTGTCATTTGATTTTGGCCACACGTACAGCGACCAGAAGACGGAGAATATCGAGTTGCCCCTGCCCACTGGCCCTCTGGCCCTGCCCAACGACGCAGGCCCATTCCACGAAAATGGGCTAAGCGTCACATATCGCCATCCTCTGATGCAAAACCGGGGTGGCCTCCTGAGCAGGCTGGCTCACGACCTGCAAGGATTCAACGTTGTGGCGGCCAGGATTGTGGCCATGGAAAACCAGGAAAACTTTCTGCTGAATATTGGCGGCAAATTCATAGACTGGGCCCTTTTGACAGAACAGCGATCTATCGCCAGCGCCCGGCTGGAGCTGGCGGAAAATGAAGCCGCCAGGACGCAAGAGAAACGAAAGCACAACCTGGTGGACGAAGTGGATGTGATCCGTGCAAAAGACGCGGTAATCACCGGCAGGCAAAACATCCGGCTGATAGATTCGGCCATGGCCGGAATCGAGGCGGAATTGCGGACCATCGCTTCCATTGAAACCGGGGTCAAGCTGACCCCCGAACTGGATCTATACTCCCTCGCCGGAGACATACTGCCAATGGCGCAATCGCTGGAGCGTCTGGGCGAATCGTCCAGATTACTTAGTGTATTTGATATCCGCCTGCGCCAGGTGGATAGCCAGAAGATGGGGGCCAGCGAGGTGGATAAACCGAGGCTCGACGCGGTGTTTCAGGGGGGCGTGAAGGGGGGCGCCCAGGAATTCGGCGACGCAACCCAGATGGACAAACCCCAGGCCATGGCCGCCCTCGTTTTCAGCTATCCCTTAGGCGCCACCAGCGCCAGAGCGGATATCGCGAAATCCGCATTGCAGAGGGAGAGGATAGCCGAGGAACGCAACAACACCCTGTTTGATCTGCGGGGGGCGCTGGGAAACACTCTTGCCAGGATAAGCGTTTTGGAGCAGGCGCTGGCCCTGGACCGGGAGAGGATAAAGATAGCCGAGGAAAAGACTATGGCCGAACTGAAGCGTTATAATCAGGGACGGTCCGAACTTACATTTGTGATACAAAGCCGCGACAGCGAAGAGGCCGCCCGGCTGGTTCATGCCAAGGACAGCGCCGACTATCATCGTCTGGCGCTTGTCTACCGCGCATTGATGGACATGCTGCTCCCCGCTTCTCCTAAAGGAGACCAGCGATGAAACAGGTCTTTCGTTTCTTCGCGGAAAGGAACATGTTTGCCAACCTGTTCACCATCATGATACTTCTCATGGGCGCCGGAGCGTTGATGCAGATCAAGAGGGATCAGTTTCCAATTGTGGATATTGGCCAGATGCTAATATTCACAGTCTATCCTGGAGCCTCCCCGGAGGATGTGGAGCTAAATGTCACCAACAAGATAGAAGAAGAACTCAAGGAGGTGACAGGTATCAAGGAATTAACTTCTGTGTCCTTTGAGAACTCCTCCTCCATCCTGGTGGAGCTGGATCCGGACGCTGATAATCCCGGCGAGGTGAAAGACGAGATCCGCAGGGCTGTGCAAAGAGTGAGTGACCTTCCGGCGGATGTGACGGAATCTCCAATAATTTTGGAGATCAAAACACCGTTCAATCCTTTTATTGAAATAGGCATCTCCGGCGACATACCCTATCCGGAACTTCGGGAGGCCGCCCGGCTGTTCGAGAAGAAGCTTAAAAGCGTGGACGGAGTTTCCAGGACACAACGCTATGGGTACCGATACCGGGAGGTGAAGGTGGCCGTGGACCCGGAGAAGCTGAAGAAGTACCAGCTTCCCCTACGTGAAATTATCATGGCCATCCAGGGGCGCAACATCCGCGCCACCGGCGGCTCGCTGGAATCCTACACCAGCGAAAAAAATGTGGTGACACTATCCCAGTTCAAAAAACCGGCCGAAGTGGGTGACGTCATCATACGCTCCACCTTCGACGGACCCCTGGTGCGGGTGAGGGATGTGGCGGCCATCGTGGATGATTTCGAGGACGAGGAGCTTATCTCCCGTGTCAACGGGCACAAGGCGATTTCATTCTCCGTATTCAACAAGCCCTCCGCCGATGTAATCCGCACCGTAGACAGGGTCAAGGCCCTGATCGAGAAGGAACAGAAGAACATGCCAAGGGGAGTGAAAATCGTCTGGTCCAGTGATCTTTCAACTGGCGTGCGCAACCAGTTTCGCATCGTGCTCTCCAACGGCGGCATAGGCCTTGTCCTGGTCATCATACTCCTGGCGTTGTTTTTGAATGTGCGGACCGCCTTCTGGGTGGCCATCGGAATCCCGGTCACCTTCCTGGGTGTATCAATCCTTCTTCCGTTTTTCGGCGCCTATATGGATACCATCGTGCTCACTTCGATGGTCATCGTCATCGGCATCATTGTGGACGACGCCATCATAGTGTCCGAGAGCATTTACAAACACAGGGAGATGGGACTGCCGCCGCTGGAGGCGGGTGTGGAAGGATTATACGCAGTATACAAGCCTGTGCTGGTTACTGTCCTGACCACTTTCATAGCCTTCGCCCCCATGTTCTTCATGCCGGGGATGCTGGGGATGTTCGTTTATGTGATTCCGCTGACCGTGGGGCTGGCGCTTTTCATCTCCATGGCGGAGGTCTCCGTGGCTCTTCCGGCCCATCTGGTCCATGGCTTCAGCCTGGCCAGGCCGGGCGCTGCGGCGGACCACAGCTTTGGCTGGTTTGATAATATTCGCCTGCGGTTCAACAAGACCATGGTATGGCCCATCCGGCTGCGATATTTCACCATCCTGTTATTCCTGGCCGCTTTCGCCGCTTCCATGTATTACGCCGCCACTTACATGAAGTTCGTCCTGTTCCCCTCCAAAGGGTCGGAGAGGTTTTATATTACAGTGGAAACGCCCATTGGCAGTTCACTGGAAGCCTCCCTGGATGTGATGAAAAAGATTGAAGTGATTGTGGAAAGCATGGAGGAGAATGAGTTGCAGTCTTATGTGACTAGGATCGGGCTGCTTCTTCGTCTGGATGGTCCCCCGCGCCATTGCCCCAATTGCGGAACCATGATCATCGACCTTACCCCGTGGTCGCACAGGAACCGCAGCGCCGACCAGATAGTGGAAGCGTTGCGGGCCAAGGCGCGAAAAGTCCATGGAGTAAAAGAGATCCTTTTCGCCGTGGAGTCCGGCGGCCCCCCCACTGGAAAGCCGGTTAACGTGCGCATCATAGGCTCCGATGACACCATGCGAAAAAAGCTGACGGATAATGTGACACAGTTCCTGGAGGGGATTGACGGCGTCAAGGATATCAGCAGGGGCGACATTGCCGGAAAGGAGCAGGTGGAAGTGGTTATTGATTACACGAAGCTGGCCAGGCTGGGTTTGACGGTGGCGGATGTGTCCAGAAACCTGCGCGTGGCCTACGATGGCGAACATGTCACCAGCGTGCGTTACGGCGAAGAGGATGTCGAGTTCCGCGTGATCCTCAATGAGAAGGCCCGCAGAAAACTCTCGTATCTGGAGAGCCTCCAGATTCCAAACAACCTGGGCCGACTGATCGCCCTGGAGGAAGTGGCCAAGCTAAAGCTGAGCCCCGGCCCCAGCGATGTGCACCATTTCGACAGGGAGCGTACGACAACCGTAAGCGCCGATCTGGCCCAGGAGAAGACCACAGCGCTGGAAGTCACCAACGCGATACAGAAAAAATTCGACCTGGACAAGGATTACCCCGGTATGAGGTTCATGATCGGCGGTGAGGCCCAGGAGACGGAAAGTTCGATGAAAAGCCTCTTCATCTCCTTCGGCCTGGCGGCCATCGGCATTTATTTCCTGCTGATGCTCCTGTTCAACTCCCCCACCCAGCCTATCATCGTGCTGATGGCCATCCCTTTCGGAATGATCGGAGTGGTTATCGCTTTCGCTCTTCATCAGGAGACTTTTGGGTTCCTGGCCATGCTGGGTGTCATTGGCATGGCCGGAGTGGTGGTGAACGACTCTTTGGTGCTGGTGAACCACATCAACGAACAGCGCCGACGATTCCCGGAAACAAAGATCCTGCGTCTGGTGGTGGAGGCCACCGGGGACAGGCTGCGGGCCATACTGATGACCACCGCCACCACCGTGGCGGGGCTTCTGCCCCTGGCCTATGGCATCGGAGGAACAGACATATACATGGGCCCCATGGCCCTGGCGCTGGGCTTTGGCCTGCTATTCGCCACGCCGCTGACTTTGCTGCTGGTTCCCAGCCTATACCTGGTGGGGGATGATATCAGCAGGCTTTTCGGCTATCTGATCGGCAAGATTAAACGAAAATCACCTGACGTGGAGACCGCCTAAAAAAAATCCCCCGGACCGTAAAGCCCGGGGGATTGAATTGTAACTAATGGATCACTTACTCCGGGTTACTCCACTACGAAGCTTCTCACTTCCGATTCGAGTTGGCCGTCGCGCCCGTCGTCGGCGA
>JAOUMU010000149.1 GCA_029881335.1 Nitrospinota bacterium
TCTGGACTTTTTGATTATGCACTCCTTATAAATAAAAATATAATAGATACTTCGGATTGTTTACATAGAGAATAGTGTATATGCTCGACCAGGTAACTTTTCATCAACTGGAGCTTTTTCTTCTGGCGGCCAAGCTGAAGAATTTTTCCAAGTCCGCAGAACGGATGGCCATCAGCCAGCCCGCTTTCTCCGCGCAGATAATCAAGCTGGAGAGTATCCTGGGGGCTTCCCTGTTCGAGCGTATAGGCAGAAAGGTGGAGCTGACCGATTCTGGCGCCATGTTCGCCGAATACGCCCAGAAGATCATGTCCTCGCTTCGGGAGGGGAAGCAGGCGCTCGATGACATGTCCAGGACTGTGATGGGCACTCTGCGAATAGGCGCCTCCACCACCATCGCCAACTACATCCTTCCGGATTATCTGGGACGCTTCAGGAAGAGCTTTCCCGAATGCCTGATAGAGATGACGGTGAACAACACCGAGCAGATAGAACGGGCGATTTTAAGTAACGAGATCGACCTGGGTCTTGTGGAGGGCCCTCTACAGCACCCTGGTAAGGTGAATTCAAACCTTTTCATGAAGGACGAGCTGGTGGTGGTCTTTTCGGCGTCCCACCGCTTCCGCGGCAGGCCCCAGATATCTCTGGACGACTTTCGGGGCGAGCCGCTGATCATCCGGGAGAAAGGATCCGGCACGCGAAAAGTATTCATGGGGGCCATGGACGTGAACCATGATCCGTTGAAAGTGGTGATGGAGCTTGGAGACACGGAGGCGATCAAACGGATGCTGGAGAGCGATTCGGGCGTGGCGGTGATCTCCTTGTCCGCAGTCCACAGGGAGATCAAGACCAAGTCGCTGGCCATGGCCAGGATAATGGGCTGCCCCATGCCAAGGCTGTTTAACATGATATTGCTGAAAAACAAATATATTTCCAATCCCGTGAGGGAATTCATCAGCATCCTGGACCCGGTGGAAAAGCCCTCTCTGGAGTGACCGGGCCAGCCAGAGGCGCAAGGCAAGATATCCCTGGCTATCCAGATGGCTACGCGTTGCTACCTGGATATCTCCAGGCTCCAATCATTGTTCAGGCCGAAAAGCTTGAAAGTTCCACCTGAGCCGTTCACCAAGCCCTCGTATATGGCTCCACCCCCCGTAGCTGGAGCGCCCTGGGTCTGGGAGAATGTGAATTCCATACGAAGTATATCGTTGGTTCTGGTCCAGTTTCCCCGCGATGTTTTTGTCTTTCCAAAATCATCGCCATAGAGGATGTTCGCAGTATACTCCCAGCTTCCCCCACCATTAAACTTTATGGTTCCGCTCAGGCTGGCATTGATTTCGGTCATGTAATACGCTTTTATTGCCCAATCACCGGTTATATCCACTCCCTTGTCACTGCCGCAACCGGCTGATAAGAAAACAAAACATAAAATTACCGCCACCTGCATCGTGAATCCAAGTTTTTTCATATCAGCCTCCCATCGTTAATGGCGCGTGACACCTCGCACAGGCCCCGGATTCAATGAAACACTCCCCCTCTACGGTAGTGAATTCAAAATACAAATGTCAAATTATCGGCGTTTAAACAGGTCTTTTTCCATACATGGCCATGAATCTGCTGAGACGGGTCCAGGATTTTCTGGTTGGAACTTCCAGACAAACTCCCTTTTTTGCGAACCCTTCGGCGATATTTGTTATCATCCTAATGTAACAAAAGGCGGTTTGCCTGCCTCCAATAACCATAATTTCTCATGCTGGTTTTAATATGAACGACAATCAACCATCCAACCCCCTGGCCCAGGTTCACGATACTCTGGAGCAGATGGAGACCCTGGCGCCCGATAGTGTTTTCAGGTTCAAATGCCACGATAAGCTCTCCTGCTGGGGCGAATGCTGCAAAAATCCGAACCTGTTCCTGACCCCATACGATATTTTGCGGCTACGAAAAAGCGTGAACATGCCATCGGGCGAGTTTCTGACAAAATACACCGAGTCCTATGTGGGGCCAGACTTTGGCCTCCCCGTGGTACGCATGAAGCATGACGAAAAAGGAGGATGCCCCTTCCTCTCCGAGTCTGGATGCGGCGTGTATGAAAACAGGCCGACCTCCTGCCGCACATACCCCGTAGGTCAGGCCGTCAGCTCCGGCACCGGGAAGGGTGACTCGCAAAAAGTCTTTTTCAAAGTGAAGGAAGATTATTGCCTGGGATGGGAGGAGGAGGAGGAGTGGTCCGTGGAAAGATGGCTGGAGAACCAGGAGGTGTTTGACTACAACAGGAATAACGAATTCTCCGTACACCTCTCCTTCCACCCCTCATTGGGCGATCCCAAGGATATGGATGAAAAGACTGTGGACATGATCTTCATGGCCCAGTACGACTTGGACAGGTTCAGGGAGTTCGTTTTCAAATCAAGCTTCCTGACGCGATTCGACCTGGATGAGGATCTTGTTCAAAGGGTTGGCGAGGAGGACGAAGCCCTGTTTGACCTGGGTCAGCGCTGGATCAGCTTCTTCGCCCTGGGTGGCCTGGCCGCCCTTAAAATCAGGGAATAGAAATAAATCTGTTGTAAACATCCCAGCCTGGATTCATTATAGAGGGAGGAATTAATATCGTAATCGGGGAGTGGTAATGTACGAAGCTCTGGCGATCATTTTCGGAGTGGTCGGCTTTATTTTCGCCGTGGCGATAGTCATCAATGGCTTCGTCACCAAGCGAAGAAGGCTGATGGCCAAGGAAAAGGATCAGAACGCCGAATCCAACCAATAGCGGCTATTTTGGAAAAGGCCCCCAAAGGCAGTCGTCCGGCAGCAGGACGCCTGGTTTCTCTATTCATCGCCACCTCTTTGGATGGGTTCATCGCCAGCCAGGATGGAGGTGTCGATTGGCTTTTCCATGACCAGGATTATGGATACTCGGAATTTTACACCTCGGTGGACACGGTTTTATTGGGCCGAAAAACTTTCGATCAGTCTCTCTCATTAGCCGAAAATCCTTTTAACGGCAAGCGCGCATTCGTGTTCACCCGTTCACGGAGGGCCAGCCGGACACCGGAAACTGATTTTATCCGTGATGATCCGGTGGAGTTTACCCGCGCTCTCAAGACTCAACCTGGCGGGAAAATATGGCTTGTGGGTGGAGCCCAGGTTAACGGGCTCCTGATGAAAGCGGGGCTTATTGACGAGATAATAATATCGATCCATCCGGTGGTCATTGGCCGGGGAATCCCCCTTTTCGACCAGGAGGCCGGCGCGTGGCAATATTCCCTGGCCGGATCAAAGGTTTTCGACACCGGACTTGCCCAGTTGATATACCGACAAAACCGGTAATATCCTCATTTTTCACCTCAAAGCCAGAATAGAGACGTTTATTCTCTTGACTGGTTTATATCAACAATGTAGAGTCTTCTATTTGCAAAAAGGATTTTGAAAAAAACCTTTTGCGCGTCCGGTTTCCCAAAATGGGGCCGGTGGTCCCGCCTGGAGCGGGGTAATGTTCGATTGGGAGAGTATTTTGCAGGTAAAGGTTATCAACCAGCAAGTGGATCAGGCCTTAAAGGCTTTGAAACGTCAGCTTTTAAAGGATGGTCTCTGGAAAGAGCTCAAGAAAAGGCGCTCATACGAGAAGCCGTCGGAAAAACGGAAACGGAAACAGAAGGAGGCTCTCAAGAAGAGAAGAAAGGCCCAAAGGTTCGGTTACAGCCGTTGATCCCTCCCCATAGCGCGATGGCTCCAACGGTAAAAGGGTCTTTAGTTTTCTGTTATTGAGTGCTTTTTTTGCGCTTGGTCGCTCCAGGATATCAGCCAGGTCCTCGATAGCCCATCAGTATACTTTGCCCCATGACCCCTTTTGGCTGGAGCTGCAATGGTTGTTGGGATTTGTAAAATCAGATTTGCCATTCGGCAATCAAGATCACTTAAAGACAAACGGCAGGTCTTGCGCCGCCTGAAGGACAGGATGAAGAGCAAGTTTAACATTTCAGTGGCGGAGGTGGACAGCCATGACTACCACCAAACTGCCGACTTGGGCCTCGCCGTGGCCGCGGCGGACGCCACCCACGCCAGCAGCCAGATTCAGGCGGCGGTGAACTTCGTCTCCATGGAGGTGGAGGTTCTCGACGTCTCCACCGAGATTGTCCACCTGTAGACCGGGTAACAAATATGCGCCGTTTTTCCAGGGCGGACCGCCTCTCCGAAGAGATTATTAAAAACGTCGCTTCCATTATTATGGAGGAAATGCGCGACCCGCGCCTGGGTGGCATGATTTCCATCACCCGCGCCGAAGTGAGCAAGGATTTGAAATACGCCACTTTGTACGTTTCAGTGTTCGGAAGCGTCGAGGAAAAAACAAACGCCAAAACCGCCCTGAGTCGTGGCGCCGGATTCATCCGCGGCAGGCTGGGCGAAAAACTGCGGGTTCGCGTCCTGCCCCAGCTGCGTTTCAAGATGGACGATTCCATCGAACATGGCGCCCGCATCGCCGAGCTACTGAAGAAAGCTGAAGAAGAGTCGGGCGGCGGACAAAACAACAACAATCCCAAATGAGTAATGATATGGATGGTTTTCTGATAATTGACAAGCCCGGCGGGATTACCTCCGCCGAGGTGATTCGCGTGATAAAAAGAGGCATCAGGCCGAAAAAGATCGGATACCTGGGCACGCTGGACCCGATCGCCACCGGTGTGCTGGTGGTGGCCATGGGCAGGGCCACAAAGCTGATCCCGTTCATGGAAAAGCAGGACAAGGAATACGACGCCCTCCTGACCCTGGGAGCCGAGACAAACACCCAGGACAGCGAAGGCGAAATTGTCAACCAGGCGGATCCTTCCCACATAACAGAGGAGCAGGTGAAAGCCTCCATGGCAAAATTCGTGGGGGAGATCGACCAGGTCCCTCCCATGTTCTCCGCCAAGAAACAGCAGGGACAGCGCCTCTATACTCTGGCCCGTCAGGGGATCACCGTGGAACGCAAACCTGTGCGGGTCAACATTCGCTCCATCAATTTCATAGAAAAGAATGGACCCATGGTCCGGCTCACCGCCACAGTCTCCACCGGCGCATACCTGCGCACCATCTGTCACGACATAGGAAATGACCTGGGAGTCTACGGCCATCTCTCCGGGCTGGTGCGGCTGAGTTCCGGCATATTCCGCATCCAGGACTCCATTTCTCTTGACTCAGTCACCAGCGAAAATATGGATGCTGTAAGGAAACACCTTATCTCATTGGCCGACGGGCTGGGGCACCTGCCCATGGTGAGGGTGATCCCACACGCCATCGAGAAGCTAAAGGCTGGAGTCCCGCTGGGTATCTCCGATGTGATCGAGTATGTCGGCGATGTTGAAGCTGATCACATCCGCATCATGAACCGCAGTGGGGAGCTGATCGGCGTGGGGAACCTCGAAGGCCCCCCGATGGCCGGGTTCCCCTTCTCGCTGATAAAACCGAAACGGGTGATGGGTATCTAAAAGCAGGGTCGCACAGGCGCTCGCGGGAATTCTGGCCCAGGTGTTGGATACGCCGGTCATCAATGTCTTTGAGTCTGTAAATTAAATTGTGTAACTGCTCATAATTCCTTAATCTTCGCAAAGGAGGATAATGAGCATGACGACAGACCGCAAGAAACTGGAGGCGATCGCCAAAGAGCTCG
>JAOUMU010000043.1 GCA_029881335.1 Nitrospinota bacterium
TGCTCGCCCATCAGTTCCGTGATCAATCCATCGAATCCTTTCGATCCATCCTCCGTAGCCACATGGACCTGGGCTCCCGCATGCAGAAATCGCTCCTCCATGAACAGATATCCCTTTGTCCGGGCGCCCAGCAACACATGGACATCCTTCCCATGGGCGGCCAGCGTTGGCGCCAGAGTCATGAAAGGCGCCACACCGGTCCCCCCGGCCACGATCATCACGCTTTGCGCTTCCTGGGCTACATTGTATCCTTGACCGAATGGGCCGATCACGTCCAGATGGTCCCCCACCACCAGGCGGGAGAGCATCCCAGTCCCCCGACCGGCGGTTTGCACGATCAGCCCGAATCGGGATCCATCCTGCTCAAAGTCCGCCACGCTCATGGGGCGGCGAAGCAACGGGTCTGTGAAATCACAACAGCGGATCATGACGAACTGGCCCGGGGTGATGCCCCCCATAGGCTTTTCCGGCGCCAGGGAGAGATGGTAAAACCCTTCTGTCAGCGGGTGGTTGGATATGACGGCGCACTGCATGGTCACTCAGCCTTGTCGATGCTGATGGAAATCTTGGTGATATAACGCATCAGGCCCAACATCGACTCAACCCCTCCCTCGATCAGCTTGATATGTGTGGGATCGGCCACATCCTGGCCCAACGTGGGGTCCATGGCCACCCATTGGCCCACATAAACCTCCGGCCAGGCATGGTATAGAAAGCCACCGTTCGTCTTGGAGTAGACCAGCCCCCCCGCCACCCGGGCAGGAATCCCTTTCGCCTGCAGCAGAGCCACAGCCAGGTTCGTATGGCTCTGGCACTCCCCCTTTTTGGAGAGCAGAACGTCGATAGCGGTGAAGGAGTCCACCAATGTCTTTTCCAGGTTCAGAAACACCCATTGGTTGATCTTCTTTGCGGCTTTCCACGAGTCTGTCTCCTTGCCCGTTATTTGCACAGCCACTTTCTGGATCATCTTGTTGTCCGACTGAATCTCCGGAGTGGGCTTCAACTCTTCAGGATGGGCCTTGCCGGCCTGGGGAATGGAGATGGATACCGAGGGCGAAACCTTGCGCACAGTCATCGGCACAATAAAGGTCCGTTTCCCCATCTTATCCAGAACTCGTGTGAAATCTCCTGTTTTCTGTCGCTCGTCTTCCATAATCTCCGGAGAGGAGAGCCCCCCGATGGAGAAGGAAAGCCTTTTAAGGCTGTCGGGATCCTCTATAGACTTGTCCGGAACGATGAGGCTGAAGGTGATCAGGCTGGTGATGGGGACATTGACGGCGGGAATCTTCAGCGCGTCCTCCTCGGTAGTTTCCCTAAAGCTGATTCCCATCAGGCTGCTGCCGGACACCCGCCTGCCATCATTGGTGACATATGTGGTGGTGGAAACGCCGTGCATCCGGGAGACAACCTCATACGTCTCCTCGATGCCACGCATGGTCTTGACCTTCCTCTTGCCCGTCACCTCCAGATGAAGGTTATCCACGGCTCGCAGCGCCTCTATGAACACCGGGGCTGTGAGCTGCTTGCCCACCGCCAGATCCTGATTGAAAAAATGTTCCACGATGTGGGCCAGGTTCACATTCACCGGGCCCTCCACCCGGGTTTCCCTTCCCCCTCCGGCGCCGGTGACCACCATCCGTATCACGCCATCCTTCACCACGCCACGGATATTCTGACGCTGGTTTCCCATGGTTTGCAGATAGCTGAATTTTTCCAGCCGCCCATTCGGGGTCAGGTAGGCCTCGCTGGAAAACGACATATCCTGGGTTACATCCATCAAGGTGAGCTTTAGCACGGCGCGCCCGGTCACGTGATAGCCCTTTTCGCCGCTCTCCACCTGCATATATGAGAAGCCCACCTTCTTTCCCTGGAAAAGAGTGTTTTCCCACGACTCCTCAAGAGTTTTTTCGTATCCAGGCGAAGGATTGGCCGCTCCAAAAGGCGCCGTCAGTGTCACGGCCAGGGCCATTGCCAGAAACAGCGTTTTCGACCGGCTCGATCCTCTCATGGCCACAGCTCCCTAATCCCTGCTATTTGGGAAATATTCCTGCAACGGCGACACTTCAAACTTCTGCTTTCGCGCCGACTCAATGGCTTCCACCGCGGATTCGGCTGCCCGAATCGTGGTGAAGTATGGAATGTTATGAACCAGCGCAGCGCGGCGGATTGAATAGGAATCCTTTATCGACTTCTTCCCCTGGGTGGTGTTGATCACCATCGCCACGGAGCCTTCGTTCACCTTGTCGGCGCAATTCGGGCTGCCATCACTTACCTTTCCCACCCTTTCCACCGCCAGACCGACGGCCGTGATGGCGGCATGGGTGCCAGGCGTGGACATTATGGAAAAACCCATCCCGACCAGCCGACGAGCCACCTTCACAGCCTCCACCTTGTCTTCATCGGCCACAGAAACCAGAGCCAGGCCGGAGTTGGGAATGGCGGTCCCCGCCGCCAAAGAGGCCTTGCCAAATGATTGGCCGAAAGTTTTGTCCAGCCCCATCACCTCTCCGGTGGATTTCATCTCCGGGCCCAGGATGGTGTCCACTCCGGGGAATTTATTGAAGGGAAATACCGACTCCTTAACGGCCACGTGATGTATCACCGGGTCCTCATGCAAACCCAGATCGGCAAGTTTTCGTCCAGCCATCACTCGCGCGGCAATCTGGGCCAGAGGCTTGCCCACTGCCTTGGAGACAAAAGGCACGGTGCGCGAGGCCCGGGGATTGGCTTCCAGGATGTAAATCTCACCGTCCTGCACAGCAAACTGGATATTGATCAGTCCGATGGTGTCCAGCCCTGCCGCCAGCGCCCTTGCCTGGCGCTTAATTTCGTCCACCACATCGGCGTCCACGGTGTGGGGCGGCAGCGAGCATGCCGAATCCCCCGAATGGACGCCGGCTCTTTCTATATGCTCCATCACTCCGGCCACGATCACCCTCTCTCCATCGCGCACCGCGTCCACGTCAAACTCTATGGCGGACTCCAGGAAATTGTCGATCAGCACTGGGTGGTCCGGGCTGGCTTCCACGGCGTGAGCCATGTAGTAGGAGAGCGACTCGTCGTCATACACGGTTTCCATGGCCCTCCCCCCCAGCACATAGGATGGGCGCACGATCACCGGGTATCCGATGGCGCGGGCGATGGTCAGCGCCTCCTCCTCGTTGGTGGCCAGGCCGCTTTCCGGCTGGCGGAGCCCCAGCTTGTCCATCAACGCCTTGAAGCTCTTTCTATCCTCCGCCAGGTGGATGGCGCCAGGGGATGTGCCGATGATGGGGGCGCCCGCCTTTTCCAGAGCCATGGCCAGGTTCAGCGGAGTCTGGCCGCCAAACTGGACTATGATGCCATCCGGCTTCTCCTTGTCGATAATCTCCAGAGTGTCCTCCAGGGTCAGCGGCTCGAAATATAGGCGGTCCGATATGTCGTAGTCGGTGGAGACGGTCTCCGGATTGCAGTTGACCATGATAGTCTCGTAGCCATCCTTTTTGAGTCCCATCACTCCATGAACGCAGCAGTAGTCGAACTCGATACCCTGGCCGATCCTGTTCGGGCCTCCACCAAGAATCATTATCTTCTTCCTCTTCGTGGGCATGGCCTCACATTCCTCCTCGTAGGTGGAATAGAGATATGGCGTGTAGGCCTCGAACTCGGCGGCGCATGTGTCCACTCTCTTATAGACCGGGCGTATCCCTGCCTTGTGCCGGCGGACCCGGATCTCCTCCTCCGTGGTCTTTGTAAGGTGGGCCAGCCTCCGGTCGGAAAATCCCATCTTCTTCATTTCCCGCAGCCTCTCCGGGTCGTCCAGGCCGCTCCTCTTGATCTCCTCCTCCGCCTCAATGATCTGAAAAATGTTTTCCAGGAACCATGGGTCGACCTTCGTCAACTCGTGAACACGCTTGATCCCCCAGCCCCGCCGAAGCGCTTCGCCCAGGAACCACAGCCTGTCTGATGAGGCGTTCACCAGCTTGCTTTCGATCATTGCTTCGGTCATGGCCGACTTCTGCTCGAACCCGAAGGAGCCTGTCTCCAGCGATCGCATCGCCTTTTGCAGCGCCTCCTTGAAAGTGCGCCCGATGCTCATAGCCTCCCCCACACTCTTCATCTGCGTTGTGATGCTGGCGTCCGCGCCAGGAAACTTCTCGAAGGCGAACCGGGGCGCCTTCACAACACAGTAGTCTATGGAAGGCTCGAAGCTGGCGGGAGTGACCCGGGTGATGTCGTTGCGGATTTCGTCCAGGGTGAGCCCCACCGCCAGCTTGGCGGCGATCTTGGCGATGGGAAATCCTGTGGCCTTCGACGCCAGCGCCGAGGAGCGGGATACCCGGGGATTCATCTCTATCACCACCATGGCGCCGTCTTCCGGATTGATGGCGAACTGGATGTTGGAGCCGCCGGTCTCCACGCCTATCTCTTTTATTATGCGCAAGGCGGCGTCACGCATTATCTGGTATTCCTTGTCGGTGAGCGTCTGGGCCGGGGCCACGGTGATGGAGTCTCCGGTGTGCATTCCCATCGGGTCCAGGTTCTCTATGCTGCAGACGATGACGGTGTTGTCCGCAATGTCACGCATTATCTCCAGCTCGTATTCCTTCCATCCCAGGGCGGATTGCTCCACGAGAATCTGACTCACCGGACTCTGGGACAGGCCCCAGGCGAAGCGCTCGCGGCATTCCTCCCTGGTGTAGGCCACGGAGCCCCCGGCGCCGCCCAGAGTGAAGGCGGGGCGGATGATCACCGGAAGGCCTATCACCTCCAGGGCGGCCATCGCCTCTTCCATGTTGTTGGCCAGCCGACTTTCCGGCACGCTTAAGCCGATGCGGAGCATGGCGTTTTTGAACAGGTTTCTATCTTCTGCTTTCTCTATGGACTCAAGCTTGGCGCCGATCAGTTCCACGCCATATTTTTCCAGCACGCCGCTTTTGGCCAGGGCCACGGCGGTGTTCAGGCCTGTCTGGCCACCCACGGTGGGCAGCAGGGCGTCGGGGCGCTCCTTTTCTATTATCTTCTCCACCACCATGGGGGTTACGGGCTCTATGTAGGTGCTGTCCGCCATTTCCGGGTCGGTCATGATGGTAGCGGGATTGGAGTTTACCAGGCACACCTGGTACCCTTCCTCGTGCAGGGCCTTGCACGCCTGAACACCGGAGTAGTCGAACTCGCAGGCCTGGCCGATTATTATCGGCCCGGCGCCGATGATCATTATCTTTTTTATGTCGGTTCTTTTTGGCATGTCTATATTCTGTCGATCGCGGTCCTTATATTCAAGCCGCTTCGGTTTTGTATATCTCGTTCACGTCTATGTTCCGCGCCCTCTCGCTCATCAGGCTCATGGATGACAGCTTGTGGATAAACTCCTTCAGGCCTTCGCCGTTGGATTTTCGGATCCTTTTCATCTGGGCGCTGATGAACTTGTATGTCTTGGCTGGGTGGTGGCAGAAGCCATTGAGCATCAGCCATTTTCCGTTGAGGTCCACTATCCGCGCCTCGAAAAGGTCATGCTTGCGGAACATGCCTGCGTTCTCCACGCCATCCACGTAAAAGTATTTGTCCAGGTACATGGCCCACACTTTCAGGCGCTCGTCGGAGGCCCATTTGACCCAGAACACATCATGGACGTTCCTTTTGAGCGCGTCCAGCGTCTGGCGCTCCTCATCGGATATATCCTGCTTGCCGGCGATGTAGAATTCTATGGGGGAGATGGTATCCTCCGTTTTCGCAGAGTCGAGCATGAACCACTCGGTAAAAAGGGACATCCTGCTTTCATAGGAGGGATCGTCCTGGTAGGCCGTGCCGCTCATTTTTCTGTAAACGGAAAGCGCCCTTCGTGCGTCAGACTCCAGCTGACCTTCGGATATCAGCCGATACAGGTTCTCCAGTGTTTCCTTGAGCATGTCCGGCTATCCTTTACTTTTCGACATCAATGCGGCGAACCTTTGGAAAAGGTATGACGCGTCGTGGGGGCCAGGGGAGGACTCCGGGTGGTACTGGATGCTGAAGGCCGGGTCTTGCTGGCTCTCCACTCCCTCCACGGTGTTGTCGTTCAGGTTCAGATGGGTGATCTTGGTGTGGGATGGCAATGAGGCCGGATCCACCGTGAAGTTATGGTTCTGGGATGTGATCTCCACCTTGCCTGTGGCCAGGTCTTTAACAGGGTGGTTGCCGCCGTGGTGCCCGAACTTCAGCTTGTATGTCTTCGCTCCCAGGGCGATGGAGAGGATCTGGTGGCCCAGGCATATGCCGAATATGGGCGTCCTCCCCAGCAGCTTTTTGGCAGACTCTATGGTGTAGGCCACAGGCTCCGGGTCTCCCGGACCGTTGCTCAGAAAAACACCGTCGGGTTTCAACGCCAGGATTTCATCGGCCCCCGTTCCCGCCGGGACAACCGTCACTGCGGCTCCCATGGCCACCAGGTGGCGCAGGATGTTGGTCTTGATTCCCAGATCCATGGCCACCACGTTAAACAGGGGAGTCTTTGTCTGTTTGGCGAATCCCTCACCCAAAGCCCAGAGCCCTCCGTCCCATTTGTATGGCTTCTGGCAGGTGACCCCTTGCACGCAGTCAATTCCCTCCAATCCCTTCAGCCCGGCGGCTTGCTCCCTCAATGAGTCGACATCCTGACCATCGGAGCTGATCACAGCCGGCATGGCGCCCTTCTCCCTGATATGGCGGGTGAGCGCGCGGGTATCCAGCCCCTGGATGCCGACAATCCGGTTCTCCTCCAGATAGGCGCCCAGGGTTTTTTTGCTCCGGAAATTGGAGGGGATAACGCTTTCCTCCTTGATCACGAAACCGCGGATGAAAACTTTTCTTGATTCCACATCCTCGTCATTCACCCCAACATTGCCGATAAGCGGATAGGTCATGGTGACTATCTGGCCATCATAAGAGGGATCTGTGAGGATTTCCTGGTAGCCGGTCATGGAGGTGTTGAATACCACTTCTCCTTGAGCCAGGCCTCTTTGGCCCAGTGGTTTACCGGTGAATACGCGCCCATCCGCCATCACAAGATACGCCGGCCTCATATGAAAACCAGTCCCCGGCCGGGCTCGGCCAATATGGAGGCCGGATTGAAACTACTAATCCGCATTTTTGTAAACAACCTTTCCTTTCACTATTGTATACGAGGCCCGTCCCTTCATTGTCCATCCTTCGAAGGGAGTGTTGCAGCTTTTTGACCGGAATTTTGTCGAATCGACGATCCATTCCACCTCGGGGTCAATTATCGTAATGTCCGCCACGGCGCCGGGGGGGAGGCTGCCCCGATCCAGGCCCAGGATGCGGGCCGGGTTCAGGCTCATCACCTCCACCAGCCTGGTCCTGGTCAAGACTCCTGTGCGGACCAGTTCTAGAGCCAGACCGACGGCGGTCTCCAGCCCCACCACGCCGAAGGGCGCCTTTTCAAACTCCACTTCCTTCTCCACCTTCGCGTGGGGCGCGTGGTCAGTGGCGATGACATCCAGGGTCCCATCGGCCAGTCCCTTGCGTACCGCCTCCACGTCCCGCTGCGTGCGCAAGGGCGGGGCCATTTTCGCGTTGGCCTGATACCTTCGGCAGGCCTCTTCCGTGAGGGTGAAGTGGTGGGGAGTAGCCTCGGCGGTCACCTTGACTTTTCGCTTTTTTGCCGCGCGGATCATTTCCACGGCGCCTGCGGTGGAGATATGACAGAAGTGGATGGCGCCGCCGATATACTCGGCCAGGGCTATATCCCGGGCAACCATCACTTCCTCCCCCACGCTGGGGGCGCCGATTAACCCAAGCTCGCTGGAGATGGGACCCTCGTTCATATGGGTACCTGTGGTCAGGTCATGGTCTTCGGCGTGCTCCAGCACCAACAGACCGAACATGCCGGCGTAGGTCATGGCGTCGCGCAAAAGGGCGGTGTTCATGACGCATTTCCCATCATCGGAGACAGCCACCACGCCAGCCTCGGCCATCTCCCCTATGTTTGCCAGGGTCTGCCCCTGCAATCCCTGGGACACCGCTCCCACGGGGAAAACGTTCACCGGGCTTGCCTTGCGGGCCGCCTCCAGAATGAACTCGGTGATGGAAGCGCAGTCATTCACCGGGTCGGTATTGGCCATGCATACCACAGAGGTGAATCCCCCCGCCGCGGCCGATTCACCGCCGGACTTTATCGATTCCTTGTATTCGTAACCAGGCTCGCGCAGATGGACATGCATGTCCACCAGGCCGGGGGTGACCCACATCCCTTTGGCGTCGATTATCTTCCTGGCTTGCACGGCAAGCTTCTTGCCCACCTTCACGATCACGCCCTTGTCCACATGGATATCCATCGGCCCATCCACTCCGTTGGCCGGGTCGATCAGATGGCCGTTTTTTATCAGCAGGTCGCTCACTAAACAATCTCCATTAATCTTAGAGTCACTCCCAGCTGGAGAATTGACATCACAAACATGGCGCCGAGAATAAATATGGACATTACGGAGCGAAACTCCGGCCTGCCCGTCCACAAAAACCATGCGTGAGCCAGCGGGGCGAAAATCCCTATGGCGGCCATGGCCAGCGATATGGGATATCCGGCCGCCGCGCCCTTTTCCACCAGAACAAGGCCGTATAGGAAGATGAAAAGCAGAGGAAAATGCAGGCCCACGAAACCCGATATGCCTATGGGGGCGTTGACCAGCTTCCACTCCTGCCAGTAGGCCGCGTCTATCTCGTGATTGATCAGCAATACCAGGTTCACCAGGTAGAGGCAAAATATAATTTCCATCGACACATCCTCCTCACACTTGCGGCTGGGCGCCGCCCAGCAAAAGATACAAAGCCGCCATACGCACCGCCACGCCGTTGGTCACCTGGTTCATGATAACGGACCAGGGCCCTTCCACCACTTCCGGGGATATCTCCACGCCCTGGTTGATGGGGCCAGGGTGGAGCACTATGGAATTGGAAGCGGTGTGTTTCATGTGAGCCGCTGTGAGCCCGAAGTAGCGGGAGTATTCCCGGACGTTGGGGAACTTGCATCCCTCCAGTCGCTCCTTCTGGATGCGCAGAGCCATCACCACATCCGCGCCGCGCACCGCCTCGGCCACGTCGGTGGTGTGGTGGTGGGCCATCCGGCTGATATTCATCGGCAGCATGGTGGCTGGTCCACATGCGGTGACAATCATCCCCAGCTTGGTCATGGCGATCATGTTGCTGCGGGCCACACGGCTGTTAAGTATATCCCCCAGGATCGTCACCTTCAGGCCCTCCATATCCTTTTTTCGCTCCTGGATGGTCATCAGGTCCAATAGCGACTGGGTGGGGTGTTCGTGGCGGCCATCTCCGGCGTTGATGACGGGGCATGTCATCCATTGCGACATCATATAGGGCACGCCCGAGTGGGGGCTGCGGGCCACCAGCAGGTCCGGCTTCATCGCCTGCAGGTTCGCCGCCATATCCTTCAGAGTTTCCCCCTTGCTAAGGGAGGAACTGGAAGCGGAGATGTTGATCACATCGGCGGAGAGGCGCTTCCCCGCGATTTCGAAGCTGGTCCTGGTCCTGGTGGAAGGTTCGGCGAAGAAGTTGATGACAGTTCTGCCTCGCAGGGTGGGCGCCTTTTTGACCTCCCTCTCGGATATCTCTTTCATCAGGGCCGCGGTGGAGAGAATCTGCATTATCTGGTCGGCGGAGAGATCCTCCATGGAGACCAGGCTTTTTCCCGATAGCGCCATGTCAGATGCCATGTTTGGAGGGGCCTTCATCTCCCAGGCCGCTGAGCACGATGTCCCTGCCGTCGCATTCCTTGAACCGGACCCTGATCTTGTCCACATATTGAGTGGGGACGTTTTTGCCGCAGTAGTCCGGCCTGATGGGGAACTCCCTGTGCCCCCTGTCGATCAGCACAGCAAGTTTAATGGCCTTGGGTCGACCCAGGTCTATAAGATGAGTGATGGCGGCGTTTATGGTGCGGCCGGTGAAGAGCACATCATCCACCAGGAGCACTACCTTGTTCTCTATGGAAAAGGGGACGGATGTGCCGGTGGCTTTGAGCATGGGACCCCTTTTGTTGTAGTCGTCCCGATACAGCGTTGGGTCCAAAAGGCCCACGGGGATGGAGATCTTGGCAACTTTCTTCAGTTCCTTGGCGAGTCTCCTGGCCAGCACTCCGCCCCTGGTAACAACTCCCACGATTACGAAATCGTCCAGTTTCCTGTTCCGTTCCACGATCTCGTAGGCAATGCGGGTGATCACCTGCCGTTGCTTTACGGAAGTCAAAATGACGTTGTCGCCCGCCTCCTTTTCGTCTTTGGCGGGCGTCGTTTTCCCCTTGGCCATGGTCACCTTTCAAAAAGATAACGGGATGATAAATGACGGATGGTCTTGCGCGATAATAACCGCTGGCCTGGAAGCGTATTAATTGCGGATTATTAAAAGCCTCGCCGACTAAAAGCCGTTTCGGCTAGCGCGGCGATCTTGCTGGCCTCTCCGGACCAGCTTAAAGACCCAGCCGCCGTAAAGACTCTATCAGAGGGCTTTGGCCAAGGCAAGATGAAAAGAAGCCCAGACTCCAGCGGCTCTGCTTTTGCGCAGCTTGACGGGTAGTTTTTTGCATGGTACCGTTGCAAGGTTGTTCCCGGCTCCTATATAGATAACGCTGTCCCTTGGAGAGAGTATTAATTCAATGATTTTTTTGCGTAATATCCTTTTTGTCCTGTCCGCCGCCGCAGTTCTTTTTCTGGCCGCTTCCCCGGCCCTGGCCATGCCCAATTTTTCCAGAAAATACGCCGTTCCCTGCGCCACGTGCCACAGCGCCTGGCCCAAGCTAAACGATGTGGGGGTGATATTCAAACTAAACGGATACCAGCTGCCCGATAGCCAGGACGGTGACGAAGCCTCCAAGCTGCCACTGACGGAGAGCTTGTTTCTGGACGTGGCCCCGGCCAACCCGCCGGTCTCTATCATCATGTATAGCGGCGCCATACTGATGCAGCCTGGTACCGGCTATCAGGGCCGACAGGAGGACAAATTCTTCTGCTGCGTGCTGGGCAGCGATGTGAACCTGGAGGTGGCTGGATCGGCTGGGGCTAATATTGCTTATCGTATCTCCCTGCCATGGGGTCAGCAATACATCAGCCAGGGATATCTCAGGTTCGTCAACCTTTTCTCGCCAGGAATGATGGGTGTGGATCTGGGCCTGATGAATGTGGTGGATAACGATGTGGTGAGCGACAAGGACAGTTGGTTCGCCGATCCGCTCCCGGCATACTGGGGCTCTGAATATCATCCGTTATCCAGCCCCATAGGGCTGGGCTCCCACTTGTCCGATACAGGAGGCAGACTCTATGGACGACCAGGATATGGCATGTTCACATATGAGATCGGGGTCTTTACCGGGGCCGGGATCGCCGGCAAGCAGGAGGACGACAACGCCCAAGCCTATACTCTGATGGGCAGGGTGGACACAGAGTCCATATCTTTTTCTCTGCGCCACTGGGGAAACAAATCCGCATGGGTTGATATCGAAGGGAGCACGGCTTCCGGGGAAAAAGTGGTTTTCGTTGCAAACCCATCCGAACTGGACGAGAAAACCGATCAGTTGATTTTAGGCCTCCGATACGCGGATCCCAAATTTGTGGTGGATCTGGTGGCGGACAGGACCACGTATAGCCTGGCTCAGCAGAGAAACGTCATGGACGGGGAGACAGTGGTCCATTCACTGGAGATGACACCCCAGAATCGGACAGCTTTCAGCCTTGGGCTCACCTACATCTTCAACCAATGGATGGAGTGTGGAGTGGCGGCCAGCGTCATCAACACCGAGGAATACACCCGTACAGTGGACGGTGCAGAAGAGCGGGTAGATGCTGTCTCCACCACTGTGGGACGGCTGCGATTCACATTCTCTCCTGCCATCAACATGAGGATCGCCCTTGAGGCCCAGGCGGACATGACCGGGACGGAAGGGCGCATCGGCGCTGATGGTATGGAATACGACGCCCAAAACAAGCTGGTGCTTCAATGGCAATTGGCGCTATAGGAAGGACTGCGAGGGTTGACTAAGGGCTGGTTCGACATTGCAGTTTTCGATCTGGACGGAACATTAGTCGACTCCAAGCAGGATATAGCCAACTCTCTGAACTGGACCCTGACCCAACTGGGCAACGAGCCTATCCCTCTTGCTGTTATCGAATCTTTCGTCGGCAATGGGATCATGCCCCTGATAAAGAAAAGTGTGGAAGCTGCCGGACATCCGGAAATGGAGGAGCAGGCGCTGGCGCTCTTTCGGGAGCGCTATTGGGAATGCCTGCTCGACAGCACAGAACCATTCCCCGGAGTGATATCGACCATCGAAACACTCAAAAACAGGGTGAAAATGGCGGTGGTTTCCAACAAATTGGAGAGCTATACTCATAAGATCCTCGAGGGACTGGATATGGCCCGCTACTTCGGCGGCCTTGTGTATGGCGGTGACAGCCTGCCGGTCAAGAAACCGGATCCGGCCGCCCTGCTGGAGATCGTCAACAAACTGGGCGGCTCCACGGCAAAGATGGTCTTCGTGGGGGATTCGGCCGTGGATATAGAAACCGGGAAAAGAGCGGGCGCCGCCACCATCGCAGTCACATACGGCTACCGGGATGTGGAAGAGCTAAGGCAGGCAGGCCCCGACCTCATCATAGATAGGTTCGATCGCCTGCTGGACATCCTGTAGGGGCCAGGACCTTGAGAAGGATAGGCGATTGCGTGAAATGCGGCGAATGTTGCCGGGTATTCCGCATGACTTGCGTGATCAGTGAAATGGTGGCCCAGCACGGGACGCTGGAGGAAGCTGAGACCTATTACTCATTCCGTGGCGCCCGGTTTGCCCAGGTGGATCTGGCGGCGGATCGGGTGGGTGTGGAAATGGCCATCCCCTGTGACAGGCTTACCGGGGACAACAAATGCTCCCTGCACCATACACCAGAGAAAAAACCACTTATCTGCCACAGATATCCCGTGGCGCCGGACGACATAGAAAAATGCGGATTCAGGTTCAGCTAAGCCGCTGAAAAGAGGCCGGGGGGGGCGACTTCTTTTCAGCAGCTTAGCCTTTTGGCGAATACATAGCTAAGGCTCGCTTGGGAAAAAGTTACTGGGAACTGGTGGGAAACAAGTTCCAATCCTCCTCCAAAAAGCTAAACTGCTGGGTTTCGTTTTTTCCAGCCGAACTCCACGCCGATGGCCCATGCAACAGGGCGCCCAGATCGGCGGACGTGAATGGCGCTACCTGCGTCATGGCGCAGGCCCCGGTTTCCGGATCCACCACCGACCGGAACAGATGGATCTCGTCGGAAAGGGAAAGGGGCATGTGAAAGCCGTTGACGAACACAGGACACTGGTTGTTTACGCAAATCCACAAGAACTCGCCTTCCCAATCCAGATTACTCTTCAGGTTAACTGGGGGCGAACTCAACTTTTCCATCTGAGTAGCGCAATGATAGCAATACGGCGCCCTCTCACTCTTATCTTCCATGGCGATATCCCTTTCCACCTTTTTCTTATTATTGACGACCGATACGATGACTTCGCCTCGCGCCTGGGCTCGCCACAACCGGAACCGCAACCTGAGCGGTTATCAGCCTCTCCAGGCGCCAGATCATGAAAACAGTGGAGAAAACCAGAATTCCAATTGTCACTATCCAGTTCATGGCGCCCTCCATAATCATCCATTAATACGTAAACTACATCTCGCCGTATTCGGCTTTTATTCCATGTAAGTATATCGTAGCAATAAATGGTCCATTTATGGCGACAAACCCAACACGCTGTATAATAAGGGCTAAGCTATATCGCGGGTTTCCCAAAACGAGACATTCCAAGTTTCCTTGAGACAAAAGTAACCACTTGAGACAATTTATGCTATTGGTCGGGGGGCGCGGTTGTAAGCGTGCAAGAGGATCAAGAATTTCCTGCAATGTAAGCGCGCAAGAGGTTCCGGAGTAAGCGTCAAGACGATCAGGAGTAAGTCATTTTCGCTATTTCCAATCGTTATAGAGTGTTTCACGCCTTCTTGCCTGTAAATATAACCTTACACTTCCGATATTCCGGTATCATTTAAGCCTAGACAACAGGATCTTCAATGGGGAGTTAAAGGGTGTTTAAAGGCCCATAGGCGCCTTTTACGCCCAATAGACAGCGCCGCCGGACTGGGGCGTCATAATCCGCCTGTCGTTGGTGATAGTCACTTCCGCTCCGGGGCGCAGGGGAGTGTCCACGGCGCACTCCACCAGCCCCCGGCGCGTGGCCACCTTCGCCACGCCATTTTCCACGGCCACCACCACGCCGCGCATGGGTGATGATGGAGCGATGATGCGGCGCAACGCGCTCAGAGGATTACTCATCTATTCTTCCTTCCCCTCTCGACTGGGGAGCGCATTGTCTGCGCGAAATCCTCCCCCTTGAGGGGGGAGGACAAAGGTGGGGGTGAGAAAACAATCAAACGAAACGGCAGACCGCGCGCTGCAAGACATGAGTATCGCGGATGGTTCATGAGCACGCCGCTTTTACGCCACCCTCCCCCTGCCCCCTCCCGTCCAGGGAGGGGCTTTTTGTACACCGCTGCATATTTTTATATCGCCTCATATTCGCCACGTCACCCTCCCCCTGCCCCCTCCCGTCCAGGGAGGGGCTTTTTGTACACCGCTGCATATTTTTATATCGCCTCATATTCGCCACGCCACCCTCCCCCTGCCCCCTTCCGTCCTGGGAGGGGATCAGTTGAATGTCCTGCTGTTTCCGCCGCAAACAGCCCGGCGATTCCAGTTTGCCGGTCATTCCGGTGTCTTTCCTTTGACTTCATGTCCGCACAAGCTCCAGGTCCGTGAGCAGCTTGCCATCGGCGGCGGAATGGGCCACGGAGGTGACCTTGCCGCGCCAGGGCCCGCCCTGATACATGTCGCGCACTTCCACCAGGTTCCCCGGCTTGATACCGGCCACATATAGCGCCATGATCCGGATCACCTGCAACGGCTCGCCGGAGTCCATCTCCGCCCGCCCCCGTTCCATAGCGGCGCGGATATCGGTGAGTAAAGGCTCCACGATATCGGGCGCGGGGCGATCGGCGCTATGGCGCTGAACTGTTATGATCACTCGTAATCCCCTCCTCTGTGGGAGGCCGCCGCCGGGCTGGGCGCCATATGGTTCGGGACTCCCAAGGCTCCCGCGGCGATCCACATCGCCAGGACTATTTCCCTGGGCGGAACTCCAGCGCGCATATCCTCCATCACAAGAGCGGAATATTTCGCCGCCCGATTCGCAGCCCTATCCAGTTCCCCCTCGTTTGCGTTATTCATCATGATCTCCTTTTTTCAGTTTGCCAGCCCCGTCACAAAGAAGAGGAGGCTGTAGTTTTTCTCCTGGTTTATCGCCGTGGGAGTGGATATGCGATATGCGTTCGCATACGCCTTATACCGCACCCTGGCCACGGCCACCCCTTCGGACCCGGCGATGACCGACACGCCATCCTCTCCCACGGCCAGGCCGCCCAGGCTTCTGCCGAACCATGTCACCTGCAACGGCCCGGAGGCGGGACGCGACAGGCTGGCATCCCTTTTTCCGGCGAAGGTTATAACGTCCTCCACCTCCACCAGCTGGCGCTCGGCGGTATGGATCGTCCCGGCGGAGACTTCCACGCCGGTGATGGAGACAGAGTGGGATTTGTAGACCAGCACATGAACCGGGTCTCCCCCAATGAAGCTGGTCTTGCCGCCATTGAGCCCGTTGGGGCGCTTGTCCACCTCGGCGGAAAGATGCGCTTTATTGTCGGCGGCATCGCCGAAGGTGATCTGGACGGTGGTGGTGACTGCGTTGCTCATATGTTTCCTTTATTCTTTTCTTGTTTCTGGCCTGTCATTCTGACCGAAGCGAAGAATCTCATTCATTTCTCCATTACCAAATATTGTATGGTTTCGGGGATGGTGTCGCTGACGGCGAAGGTGTGACACCTGACGCTGTATGTGATCCACGCCAGGCTGTAAGCCTCGATAGAGCTTGCCAGTTCCGTCCCGACGGCGTTCACCGCGCCAAGGTTTGCGTACTGCCATCGAACGTCCTGCACCGAATAAACAGGTCGGCCCACTGAGGCTCGCCCCGCCTTGAACTCCACCAATTCCTTCTTCTGGGTCAGCTGTATCCCCAGTGGCGCCAGCCCCACGGCGGCATGCCCGGTGTGGGCCACTGCGATGGGCCGCCAGGGCCGGGGGATGACGTATAGCGTTCCGCGCAAGGGATCCGCCTCGTCCGCCACGTATTCCGTCATGTCCTGCGTGGATTGCCCGGAGGTGTCCCTGATGGTGACCTGGTTCACCAGCTCCGAGTATCGATAAAGCTCCCGGGCGGAGATGTTGTGTGTGTCGTCGGCCAGGACATGGTCCGGCGCGGCGGAGCCCCACCGCGGCACGGAGATGGGGAACCGGGGCCGAGCGATGAAGGAGCCGTCCGGAGCGGACTGCAACAGCCCGCCGGCGGCTTCCACTATCTGGCGCGCCACTTCCAGCGGAGCGGCGGCGGCCACGGCCAGGCGGCTGTCCGGGAGAAGCCAGTCTACAATGCGCCAGTCTATCGCCTGCCCCAGCGCTTCTTCCGCCGCGGCGCGAGCCATGACGGCGGGCCACGTATTGGTGACCGGCTCCGCGCGGGGAAAGCTCAACGCGGCGCCGGGGCTGACGGCGGTGATGGCGAGGGCCACCTGGCCAAAGGATCGGGTCTTTTCCTTCCCGTCGATAATCAGGCTGTATGTATCCACCCCCAGGGTCAGCTCAATGGAGTCGTCCACGTTCAACGCGGTGTAATCGGCGGCATCGGCCAGGGTTATCGATCCGCTCCAGAAGGGATCGCCCTCGTCCTGCCGGATATCGGCGGAGAGGATCTCCACCCGTTTTCCGCTGTGGCGCAGAATGGCCGAGTCCGTCACGTCGATCACCGGCGCCACCCCCAGCCGGAAGGGGGAGGCGTGCTCCCCATGGACCGGGTTGTACGCCAGCAGGTTTAACAAAGAAGCATGCTCCGCGTCCACAGGGATGGTGGAGGAGAAGACGCCTGCGTGTTCAGCGTGTATCATTGCCAGCAGGCTATACGCCGAGGCGCGCTGCGCCTCCACCCACGCGGCGAAGAGGGAAGCGTGTTCCGCCTCCACCGGTGTGAAGGCCAGCAGTCCGAATGGGGCCGCGTGTTCCGTGTGGATCATCGCAAGCAGGCTGTGGCGGGAGGCGTGCTCGGCGTCCACGGTAATGAATATGGGCGTTCCATGCTCCGCCTCCACCCACGCGGCGAGGGGCGCTCCATGCTCGGCTTCTATTGCCAACGCCTGGAACGGTGACGCATGCTCCATCTCCACCCATGAGATGACCGGGGAAGCGTGCTCGTTCTCTATGACCAACGCATGAAACATGGCGGCGTGTTCCTGGGCCACATAGTATGGAAGGGGCCACGGCTCCGTGGGGGGAGTGAAGGTGGCGATCCAGGCCGCCTCGTTTTTCAGCAGGCGCAGCTCATCGATGTACGCCGCCGCATACTCGGCGCCGTGGAGCAGAGCTCGCCCGCCGCCTTGCATAGCGAGAGCGCCCCCCGCCTGGAGCCCAAGCCGGGGGTAATCACTCTTGCCGATAAGCAGCGGCTGGCCCGCGGGCATGGCGGCGGTGAATGAGCCGGAGCCGGACAGCGACCCGTCCACGAACAGGCGGACAGCGCCGCCGGTGTCCCGCGTGAGGGCCAGGTGGACCCACTGCCCCGAGGCGATGGACCCGCCGGAGATGGTGGTGGTTGAGCCCGCGCTCACGATATCGAAAGCCAGCTTCCCTCCGCGTTCCACGCGCAACAGCCAGCGGTTGTCCTTGTCGGTTTCCAGTGCCACCAGAGGATGGTCGGTATTCGTGTCCTCCATCCAGATCCATGCGTCGATGGTGAAGGCTTCCCCCGCGCCAAAATTCCAATCGGCCAGGGTACCCGCCGCCTGGGCGTAATCGTCCGCGCCGTCCAGGAACAGCGATGTGTGGCCGAACCTGGCTTTTGGCGAGACGAGCTTCGCCCCGTTTTGCAGGGTGATGGTGTGGGCCGAGGGGGAGGAGTCCGCCGTGGTTGTGGCGCCGTGGGCGCCATCGAAGTGCAACAGTAATGACTGGCTCATAATTATCTATCCGCTGAACCCTCTAGAGGGTTCCCCTTTAGAGGGCGTATGGTCCGGTGGGAGGTGTGAAGGGGCCATCGAACAACACGCCTTTCTGTATATTGAATTCGTCAAAATGGATAAAGTCGTCCCAGCTTGTTGTTAAGTAGATGGTGTGGAAGTCACGCTCCCATACCGCTGGCGCAGGGAGAACTTCACTCTCTAGCCAAAACGCGGGGCCTACTTCATAGGACGCTTCCAGCGCTCCATTGAAATATAAGTACAGAAACGCGCCCTTCCGGACCATTGCCAGATGATGCCACACTCCCGCCGCCACCGTGGATGTCCCCTTGATTTCCGCATAGTAAGGGTCAAGAAGACCATGCTGTAGTTTTAAATATATATACAGGTAGGGCACAGTTCCCGGCGGGTACTCTCCCCACCCGTAACCTGAACCGGGGTTGGTTATGGTTGGGTCCGCCAATCCAAACCTGAGCTCAATGGAATAATTCGCTGGCGCAAAGGGGTATCTTAAGGTGACGGCGAACGCCATCCCTTTGTCGTTCCAGTACCAGTCCCCGAGTTGATCCGCCTTGAACCATAAGCTGGAGGTGAAGTCGCCGCCCCTGAGATTCATGGTCTCATGGTGAGGCCAATATATCTCCCCGCCATTGCTTGCCTCAACGCACTTGCCGAATTTTCCACCCCCCGCAATCTTGGGATTTTCATAATCATAGGGGGGGTCCACTCTTGCTGTCCTGCCAACCTGATGATCGTTCGACGATGAATCAACAAAGAGGCCGTCAGTATGTCGTATCCATCCAAAAGGCGGCAGCCCATCCTGTGTGTCCGCGGCTCCGGTGTCTTCATCAAAGTGGAGCAGGATGATGGATCCTCCCATCTGGAAATCGATAATCCGCCTGGTGGGGTCCACTATATGCTCCCCCTGCTGATTGAAATGATTTCGATATTGTTCGCGTCGGGCACGGGATAGTTTTGTGTCCGTATTCTGCTCACCCGCTGTTTGCAATACTCCACATGCTTTACATACCCGACAGCCGTTAGATGATTTGCGCCGGGTTTAGGCAGCTTGGTGTCCGGGTCCAGATCCGCCTCGGAGAATATCTTATACTTCACCACCGTAGACTCCCCCGCGTCGGTGAGCCATTCGTCATCCTTGCAGTCTGGCGGGCGGACCTGCATGATCTTTCTCTCCAGCTGAATGGCGGCGGAGGCGCCCTTGTCGAACGCCATCACCAGCACCGGGGGAATTGTGAAGTCTTCCAGGGCGCCGCCTACGGAGAAAATCTTTTGCGCCACCCAATCCGGCAGCCCGTAATAGACGCGGTATGCGGTATAGGACGCGGTGTACTCCACCACCAGCGTTCCATAGGCCGGTTCCCGAGTGGTGAATTTTCCATGAGAGTATGACGGGGCGGGGACGTTTCCCCCCTTCGCGTCCAGAAAAGGCGTGGAGACCAACACCCGAACGCCGGAAGCTGTGAAACCTTTTCCCAGGGAGACCTCGGTGGACCCGGAGAAAGTGACAGCTTCCACTATCCCCTCCTCTGTGCGTCTCCCCAGGCGTTCATATTTTTTGTCGGAGTGGGACGCGGCCACGTGCAGAGCCGGTGACAGGCCGGGCGAATGCCACAAGCGGAGAGTCACATACCCTGGGCGGAAACCTTCGTAGGTCATGATCCCCGGTGGCTTTGCGGTGAAAGTGGCCGCGCAAGCCTTCTCCTGGTCGATACCGCTGGAACAGCGCTCCAGTGAGATGGAGCCTTTTCCATCTCCCTCCGTGATGGAGGCGGTGGCGGTGGTGTTCACCGCCTGTTTTTCTCCTGGCGTCATTACGCGCTCTGCAGCATGACGCCGGTCCATGCCTTGTTGGCGGAGAAGGCGGGGCACCCGGCGGGGATAGTGTGCCTGTACCAGATCGGCACGGCGCAGGGGTGGGTCTGGAACGTAAGAGTCTCACCGATGGCCCAGGTTCCGCCCCATCCTGCCGTGGGGATGGTGAAGTATGGCTTTCCCTCATCCGCGTTGGTGGGGGAGAAGTCCCCGGAGATCGAGCCGGAGCCGACACTGCCCACGGTGTCCCCCACCACATCGAAGGCGGTGGCGGAGGTGAAGGTCACCGTCCAGGTCTGCTCTATGGAGCCTATGTGATCCGGGACTATGGGATAGTTGGTGTCGTCGAAGGTTCCGCTGGCGGAGGATACTGAGTAGTTATCCGCCAGGGCCTTCACGTCGCCGGCGTTGTATATGCTGGAGACGATGGTGTCCGCCGCCAGGTATCCGTTCTGCAACCCGGCCACCAGGGTGATGGTGGCCTGGTCGCCGCTGTATGACGGCGCGCCGGAGATCACCGCCTCCTCCCGATTCCCGCCGGTGTCGAAGACGGAGGTCTTGTCGCTGATCAGGATGGTGTCCCCGTCCTTGAAGTAATCCAGCGCCGCCCCCTCGGTGTTCACGGTGATGACGGTGGTGGCGGCGGCCGCGTCCGCGGCCAGCTGCCCCGCGCCGTACTGCCGCTCCGTCCCGGTGATATTGTTCTGGGTGTCCCGTTGAGAGCCGGGGAAGAAGGTCACCGCTTCCTCGGCGGCGGTGTGGGTGCGGATATAGGCCCTGAGCTGCTGGGCGGTCAGGTCCGCGTCGTTGGCCACCTTCACGAACCGCTTGCGGTACCGCGTCAGTCCGGAGGTAAGCTCCGCCTGGCTCACGTCTGGAAAGTCGTTGTTGGCGGTGTCGCTGGGGCTGGCCACGGCGGTGATTCTGCCCCCATTGGTGGTGGTGTCGGAGTCTTCATCCGGTTTTTTCCAGATGATCTCGCTCGATTGAATGGGCATTTATCGTCTCCTTAAACGGTGATTAACTTTATGGTTCCGGTGTATTGATCGGCCATCGGCATGATGGGGGTGAATTCCGCCACCGGAGGGACGTGATGGGCGAAGCGAACGGTGTGCGTTTCGCCGTTCCAGTTCAGGGTGAAGGCCGCGCCGGGCTGGGCGGCCATCGCCATGATCTCCTCCACCTGCTGCTGAGTG
>JAOUMU010000055.1 GCA_029881335.1 Nitrospinota bacterium
CCACAACTCCGTCTTGAAATTGATGAATGGCCGTCTTCACCACCGCTCGAATGACGGCGTTGAGTCCGGGGCAATCCCCCCCGCCGGTGAGCACGCCTATCCTCATTGTCACTCCTTGTTATAGTTTAGTGAAGCATAACAGGTTACTAGAATTCGGGCCAAATGAAAAGAATCTACATCCCCTGGAAATGGAGCGGCAAGAGCATACAAAGGCGCCTGGCGGTTTACTCCAGCCGGTTAAGAGCGCTTCGCGATCTCCCGGACTCTGCAGACAGTGCGCCAGTTTCGAGCGGTGGCGTCTACACCGATGAGCTGCTCCGCCTTTGCCGCAAGCCTGGAGTGTCCTATCCCATCTGGAGCGTGAAGATAGAAAACCCTCCCCAGGAGGGCGAATGATTCGCTTTCGGATTTGACTTGCTCCAGGCGCTGCATATCCGGATTTGCGGGAAACTCGGCAAGGAAGAAAAGATGCAGGCTTTTCGGATCTGTCACGGCGTCATGGAAAGGGTTGGAGGCCGCGGCTTTTTCCAGCTCCTCAAGATTCATGAGTATCACGTGGGATTTGAAACCGTGACTCTTCATCACGGCTGCGCTGATGCGTTTCTTCAGCTGTGGCCCCGATCCCTCCAGGCTCTGAAATACCACATTCCCACTCTGAATGTATGTTCTGACATTGGAGAACCGAAGTTTATGGAATATGGCGACCAGATCCTTCATCGGCAGAATGGAGGCGCCGCCGACATTTATGCCTCGAAAGAACGCGATCCAGGTATTCATCGCCCCACGTTATCACAGGATAATACCCTCGTAAATGGACACCACGACACAAGATTATTTACATTTAACCTTTACAAGGAAGGATCGAGCCGTTACGATTGGTAACACCGTGATCAGATGAATAATTTTATTGGAATACCAGAAAATGAGAAATCATCTTTTCTTTTTTTCCACAGATCCGCATCCCAGCCCCTTCGATATAAACATCGCACTCGACTCCGGGTTCGACATTGTGATCCCATATTCCTCCGTAACAGAGGAGGAGACCGAAAGCCTCACCCACGACATCATTTATTCCCGTGGGCCGAAAGGCGCCAAAAAGTCGGCCATCTTTGTTGGTGGGTCCGATATGGAGTTAGCCGGCAGGATCGCCGTTAAAGCCGCCGCATCCATGTCGCCCCCATTCATCGTGCCAGTGTTTGCAGACCCGAAAGGCGCCTATACCACCGGGGCGGCGCTGGTGGCGAAAGCGCAAAAGGCCGCAGGAGGGCTGGCTGGCAAGCGGGCGCTGATATTCGGCGGCACCGGTCCGGTTGGGCAAGTGGCCGCGGAGCTGATCGCCTCAGCTGGTGGAGTGGCGATAATTGTCACCTCCCGTGGCAGGGAAGCCGCGCAGAAAGTGGCCAGCGCCATCGCCGGGAGATCCGACGCCAAGGTCGAGGGGGAATCGGCCGCCACAGAAGAAGAAAGGCTTGCCCTTATGAAAACCGCCGATATAGCCATCGCCACTGTAAAAGCCGGTGTGCAGGTAGTGAGCCTTAAGGGTCTGGCCAGCCTTGGCAGGAATATCATTGTGGCGGATGTAAACGCCGTCCCCCCAGCTGGAATAGAGGGGTTGGCGCCCCACGACGACATGAAAGAGGTCCTCCCCGGCGTGATGGGAATCGGCGCCCTGGCCATCGGTGTTGTCAAATACAAGGTGGAGGCGGGCCTGTTCCGGGCGATGCTGGAGAGCGGATCAAGCGCCGGGTACAAGGAATGTCATGAACTCGCCCAAACCCTGGCCTGAACCGTCACCGGTGGACCGGGCCCTGCTGGAGAGCATCCGCAAAGCCGTGGTGGAATACGACGAGGCGATGGTCCTCTCCGCCTGCTCCACTGTGGTAGACCGGGGGATGGACGCGTACATGGCCATTTTCGACGGGCTGGTGGCGGGAATGGAGGAGGTGGGGGGGCTTTTCGACAGGCAGGAGTATTTCGTACCGGAGCTTTTGATGTGTGCGGACACGGTGTACGCCGGGCTGAACATGCTTCGCCCCCATGTGCGGCCCAGGCCCCAGGCAAGGCCCAGCGGCACGGCCCTTATCGGAGTTATAGAGGGAGACATCCACGACATTGGAAAGAACATGGTGAAGATGGTGTTCGAAATCGCCGGATACAAAATAAATGACCTCGGCTCCGATGTGGGGATCAGGAAATTCGTACAGGAGGCCACCGAGTCGAAACCGGATCTCATCCTGGTATCCGTGATGATGACCACCTGTGTCCCCAGGGTAAAAGATCTGGTGATCGAGCTTCGCAAGGCGGCGCCTTGGGCCCCCATCATGGTGGGTGGGTGCTCCATGGATGAGGAGACGGTCTACAAGCTGGGGGGCGATGGAGCCGCCCCGGACGCTCACAACGCCCTGCGGGTGGCGGTGGCCTTAATGGAGAAACTGCGGAGCGAAATCAAAGGGCGGCAAGGAGAATGAACGCGCAGACTAGGCTCACCAGGGGTGGCCTGCTGGAGACCCTGGCCAAGTACATAGGCGTGGAGGAAGCTGACAGGGAACTGGAAAAAGTATACGAAACCCTGGGGCTGAAAAAGGACGCGATGCTGGGCCAGGAGCAGTTCGAGCAGGTGGTGGCCCTGGTGGAGAGCTCCCTGGGCCGTGATGTGGGGGAGGCTATGGCCAGAGTGGTGATAGCCGACAAGCTGGAGATACAACCAGGAGATATGGGACGGTTCTACGAATCGTTCCTCAGAATGCGCCGCAGCCTGCTGGAGCGGCAAAAAAAAGCCGAAAGGCTCAACGAAAGCCTCACCCGGCTAAAAGAACTGCACGAATCCGTGGGATGGTCCGTCCCCATGGGCCTATGCTCGCTGGACATGAATATGAAAGTGACCACATGGAACCGGGGGATGGAAAAGCTGTCGGGGATCGCCGCGGAGGAGGCCGCCGGAGGGGACGCCGCTGGGCTGCTGCCCGATTACGCGCCCCTGTTCAAAAAGGCGCTGGCGAAAAAAGAGCAGGTGATAAAGAAGCGCTTCGTCCACATCCTCCCCGGCGGGGAGCGCAGAACAGAGAGTGTGGTGGTGAGCCCATTGATGGATCGGTACGGTGTCACCAGGGGGATGTTGATTTTGGCGGAGGACGTGACAGCCCATGCCCTGCTGGAGGAGAGCGCCCAGCAGGTGGAGAAGCTCAGCTCCGTGGGAAGGTTGGCGGCTGGGGTGGCCCATGAGGTGGGCAACCCGCTCACGTCGATATGGGCGTTGGCCCAGGAGCTCTCCGGCCCGGAAGGGGAAGACAAGGAGTTCCGCCAGGAGTCTTTATCCATAATCCGCCACCATGTGGGCCGGATAAACAACATCCTCAAGAGCCTGGTGGACTATTCCCGTCACAAGGAGATTTCCATGGCGCCGACGCAGGTGGCCCGGATCATGGAGGGCGCCGTACCCCTGGCGCGGCTGGGGCGAAAGGATAGCGGCGTCAAAATCAGGGTGCAGATCCCGGATGAAATGCTGGAAGTCATCTGCGACGCGGACCAGATCGAGCAGGTGCTTATCAACCTTTTGTTCAACGCTTCCGACGCTTCTGAAGCGGGCTCTACGATAACTGTGCGAGTGGAGGAGGAGCCGCCCGGGTTCGTCACCATGGCGGTGGAGGACCAGGGGGCGGGGATGAGCGAGGAGACTATGCGCCGCCTGTTTACTCCATTTTTCACTACCAAACCGGTGGGCGCGGGGACAGGGCTGGGGCTTTATGTCTGTTACAACATTATCGAAAATCATGGCGGCGAGCTGAAAGTGGAAAGCGCGCCAGGAGCCGGAGCCACAGTGAGCTTTACACTGAAGAAGGCCCAGGGAGAATCGAATGTATAAACCGAGCCTGCTGGTGGTGGACGACGAGACCACCATCTGCAAGTCACTGCAAAGAGTGCTGGAAAAGGAAGGGTATGATGTCGATATCTGTTACGACGGGAAGTCGGCCATGGAGGCTGTCTCGGCGAAGTTTTACGATGTGGTGCTCACCGACCTGAAGATGCCGGGCGCCGGGGGGCTGGAGGTCTTGAAGAGGACCAGGGAGGATTCGCCAGAGACGGCGGTGTTCATCATGACAAACTACTCCACGGTAGAGACGGCGGTGGAGGCGATGCGCATGGGCGCCAAGGACTATATCATCAAACCGTTTCTTCATGACGACATCAAGATGTCCATCCAGGGCGCTCTGGCGGAAGGGAGGCTGGTCAGCGAAAACAAGCTGCTTAAGCGGGAGCTGGGCAGAACAGTCAACCAGGGGGAGTTTGTGGGGGACTGCCCACAGATAAAGGAAGTATATCGCCTGGTGGACAAGGTGGCCCTCACAGATTCCAGTGTTCTGATCGTGGGGGAAAGCGGATCCGGCAAGGAGCTGGTGGCGCGGGCTATCCATCAACGCTCCTCCAGGGCCGTGGAGCCGTTCGTGGCTATAAACTGCGGGGCGCTGCCGTCGGAGCTTCTGGAGTCGGAGCTTTTCGGCCATGTGAAGGGCGCCTTCACCGGAGCGGTGGCCAGCCGGCCGGGATTGTTTCAGGAAGCCCGGGGCGGGACGTTGCTCTTTGACGAGATAGGAGAGCTTCCCATGGATCTGCAGGTGAAGCTTTTGCGGGCATTGCAGGAAAAAGAGATCCGCCCCGTTGGTTCCAACAAAAGCATCAGAACAGACGCCCGCATAATTACCGCCACCAACAAAAAGCTGGAGCAGGAGGTGGAGGAGAAAAAGTTTCGGGAGGATCTATACTTCCGCATAAACGTGCTGACCATAGAGATGCCCCCCCTGCGGGAACGGGGGGAGGATATCGGCAAGCTGGCCAACCATTTCCTGGCTGTCTATGGCCCCAGGATAAACAAAGCGGTGAAAAATATCGCCCCGGAGATGATGCGGCTGCTTCACGCATACAACTGGCCGGGGAATGTGCGCGAACTGGAGAATGTAATCGAACGGGCTCTGATACTGGAGGAGTCCGATACATTGACAGCGGACACCCTCCCCCGGAAGATGGTCGTCCCCTCCTCCGATCCCAGACCCGGAGCAGTGGATGGCCGCCTCTCCATCGACGAGTATATCCAAAGCTTCATTCAACGGTATGAAAACGAATACAAGGAAAAGGATATCGCGGAGATGCTGGGAATCAGCCGAAAGTCGCTGTGGGAAAAAAGAAAGCGGTGGGGCATTGAGCGCGCTTCCATCCGCAAGGAGGAAAAATGAGTGGCCAGGGGCCTGTCGCCATTGTCACGGGAGGCGCCCGGCGGCTGGGCGCCCAGATATGCATGGCCCTGGCCCGCGAAGGCTACCGGGTGGCGGTTCACCACAACTCCTCACAGCTGGAAGCCCTGGCCCTGGTGGAAGGGATCGAAAATGAATCGGGACCCGGCCGGGCGGTGGCGTTTCAGGCGGATATCACCGATATGGATTCCAGAGCGGCGCTGGTGGAGCAGGTGGCCGGCCGGTTCGGCCGTCTGGATCTGCTGGTGAACAACGCGTCGAAATATTCTAAAACCCCTCCGGAAGAGATGACGATGGATGATCTGATGAAGTATCATAAAATCCATGTGGAAGCCCCAACTCATCTGGCGTTGCTCACGCGCAAACTGCTGGCCCAGGGTGGCCCCGGAAGGATCATTAACATCCTGGACATATTCGCAGACTTCCCCCGCAAAGGCTTTTTGCCATACTCCGCCAGCAAGGCGGGATTAAAGGCGATCACAAAACAGCTGGCCCTGGAGCTGGCCCCGGATATACTGGTCAACGGTGTGGCGCCTGGGGCCATCCTTCCGCCGGAGGGGGGGCTGGAGGAGGAGGCGATGGCCCGGATAGTGGACAGGATACCACTGGGCAGGTTTGGTCAGGCCGTGGACATTGCCCAGGCGGTGACCTTTTTGGCAGGCTCCCGATATATCACCGGCCAGGTGATTACTGTGGACGGAGGCCGCTCTATCAATATATAAAGTCATGATGGGAAATAAAAGGAGATCACTGCGCCAACGCCGGCCGATCATGTTCTGGAGCGTCGGTGTCTTTGCCATGGCCACCGGAGTGTTGCTGGGCCTGCTGTTCGCCATGTACCGGAGCCTGCCCGCCCTGGATAAACTGGAAGAATACAGGCCCAACGTGGTGACCCGGATCGCGGATCGAAATGGCCAAGTGTTTCACGAGCTTTACAGGGAAAAACGCTTTTGGGTGCGCTACCAGGATATCCCCGAGGTGCTGCGCAATGCGATAGTGGCGGTGGAGGATGACCAGTTTTTCGGCCATAAGGGAGTGCGGCTTGCCAGCATTCTGCGGGCGCTGATCGCAGACATAAGGCATTTGAGCCTGGCGCAGGGAGGCTCCACCATCACGCAGCAGCTGACAAAGGTTCTGTTTCTCACCCCGGAAAAGAGCCTGTCCCGGAAGATAAAGGAGGCGCTTTTGGCTGTCGAACTGGAAAAGCGCTACACAAAAAAGGAGATCCTCGAATTTTATTGCAACCAGATATTCCTGGGATCTGGCGCATATGGTGTGGAAGCGGCCTCCAGGATATACTTCGGCAAATCCGTGGGGGAGCTGGGCCTGGCCGAGGCCGCGCTTCTGGCTGGCCTGCCTCAGGCGCCTTCAAGGTACTCACCCTTGAAAAACCCAACCGCGGCCATGACGCGAAGGGCCACAGTGCTAAGCAGGATGCGGGAAGTGGGCTATATCGACAAGGAAACGGAACTGGCCGCCGTTGAAGAGCCATTGCGCCTGGCGGACATCAGTGGTCAGGGGCCCTCGGCCATGCATTTCCTGGAGCTGATCCGTGCCGGGCTGTTGGAGACTTTTGGCGAGTCTGGCCTTTATAAGCATGGGCTCAAGGTCACCACCACCCTGGATATCGGCATGCAGGATGCGGCGGAAAAGGCCGTGGCCATTGGGCTGGCCATTATTAACGAGCAGGAGGAAAAGGCTGGCGTGCGCCACGATGGCGTAGAGGCGCAGGCGGGTTTGGTGGTCATGGACGTCAGAACAGGAGAGGTGCTGGCAATGGTCGGCAGTTCGGACTTCTCCCTCTCCCAGTTTAACCACGTCACCATGGCCCTCCGTCAGCCAGGCTCCGCTTTCAAGCCCTTCGTATACTTGGCTGCCCTGGAGAGAGGCTACACCCCGGCCAGCGTGGTGGTGGACTCCCCGGTCTCCTTTCCCCGGTCAGATGGCCCCGGATTCTGGAAGCCGCGCAATTACTCCAACAAGTTCTATGGCCCCGTCACCCTGCGAAAAGCCCTGGAAAACTCCCTCAACGTCTCCACCATCAAGCTTCTGCACGAGATAGGCGAAGGTCCGGTGATCAACGTGGCCCAGAGGCTGGGGATCACATCGGCGCTACCGGCCAATCTCTCGCTGGCCCTGGGCGCCTCCGAGGTGACTCTTCTGGAAATGACCGCGGCCTACGCCACCTTGGCCAACAAAGGGCTCTACACCCCGCCTTCATACATTAAGTCGGTGGTGGACTCCCAGGGAACGGTGATGGAGATCATGGCTCCGGAAGTCCGCGAAGCTGTGACTCCGGAAGTGGCGTACGTACTCACCAATATGCTAAAAGGAGTGGTGGAAAACGGCACCGGACAAAAGGCAAAGATTCCCGGGCGGCATATCGCCGGGAAGACAGGCACTACCAGCGAAAACCGCGATGCATGGTTCATCGGTTATACCGCCGATATCGCAGCCGGAGTTTGGGTGGGATTTGACGACAACAGGGCTCTGAGCAGCCGTCAAACCGGAGGAAGGGCCGCCGGGCCGATCTGGGCGGCGTTCATGAAGGAGGCTTTAAAGGGGATGCCCAGCCACGACTTCCCCCCCCCCAAGGCAGTGGTGGCTCATCTTATAGACAGGGAAACAGGCCTGCTGGCCAATAAATGGTGCAGCGACTCGGTGACGGAAGTATTCGTGGCCGGAATGGAGCCCGGTGAGTTCTGCCAGCCGCAAGCCATGGATGGAAAGAACGGATTTTAATGGAACAGAAGAAAAAAATGGGAATAGATTACAAGCTGCTGCGGGAGACCGCTCAAATGAGCGTCGAGGATTTCGCGCGGGATCTGAAGGTGGAGCCGGATTTGGTGAAGGCATGGGAAACGGGGGGCGCCGTCCCGGACGCCATGACACAAAAAAGGATATTCGCCCTGGTAAAAAAAATCGCGGAGAGAGGACAATGACACAAAGAGTGGGTATGGGATTTGACGCGCATCGGTTGGTCTCGGGTCGGCGCCTGGTGCTAGGCGGTGTGGAAATCGCCCACCCGAAGGGGCTTACAGGCCATTCGGATGCGGATGTGCTGGTTCATGCCGTGTGCGACGCGCTGCTGGGCGCTGCCGCCATTGGTGATATCGGACGCCACTTCCCGGACAGTGACGAGCGCTACAGGGGCATATCCAGCCTTATGTTCCTGTCGGAGACAGCCCGCATGCTGCGCGAGGAGGGTTATACGATCTTGAACGTCGACACAACCGTGGCCGCCGAGACGCCCAAGCTCTCTCCTTATTATGAGGAGATGCGTCAGAGCATGGCCGACGCGATGGAAGTGGAGATGGCCATTGTCTCCGTGAAAGCCACCACCACCGAAGGGCTCGGCTACACCGGCAGAGGGGAAGGGATAGCCGCCTGGGCAGTGGCGCTCATCAACAAGCGATGAACCTGGCTGTTGGCTGCAGGGTCCGGTTCGCCCCCAGTCCCACCGGTCCGCTCCATCTGGGCGGCGCCAGGGTGGCGCTATTCAACTGGCTCTTCGCCAGGAGGGTTGGCGGCAAGTTCATTCTCAGGATAGAGGACACAGACGCGGCGCGCTCCACCCTGGAGTATGAAGCCAAAATCATGGAGTCACTGCGCCGCCTGGGCCTGGAATGGGACGAAGGCCCGGACATAGGCGGGCCATGCGGACCGTACCGCCAGGTCGAAAGGCATGCCGAATACAAGAAAGCTGCGGGAGGGCTGGCCGCCAAGGGGATTACATACCCGTGTTACTGCTCCGGGGAGGAACTGGAAATAGAGAGAAAGCGGATGATGTCCCGGCGCCAGGCGCCTCGTTATTCCGGCAAGTGCCGCGCCCTATCGGAAGAGGAAAGAGAGCGAAAAGACGCGGAGGGAATACGGCCTTCCACCCGGTTCATCATGCCGGAGGGGCAGACCATACATGTAAACGACGAAGTCCGGGGTGACGTTGCTTTCGAGACCTCCGACCTGGGGGACTTTATCATCGTCCGGTCAGATGGCTCGGCCTCTTTTCTGCTAGCTTCGGCGGTGGACGATGTCCTGATGGGAATCACCCACGTCATCAGGGGCGAGGATCATCTTTCCAACACTCCCCGGCAGATTATGATAATTCGCGCCATGGGGAATACGCCACCCCACTACGCGCATCTGCCAATGGTGCTGGATGAGGAGGGGAAGAAACTGTCCAAGCGCGCCGGGGCCACGGATATTTTGGAGCTGCTGGGATCGGGCCACGCGCCGGAGGCGATCAACACTGCCATGGCCATGCTGGGGTGGGCCGGAGTGGATGGCAGTGAACCGGAAACCCTGGAGTCCATGGCCAAACGGTTCGACATTGGCGCTGTGTCCCGCTCACCGGCCAGATACGACCTGGCGCGGCTGGAGAGCCTGGGCGCCAGGGCGCTGCGAAAAATGTCCACCATGGCTTTTTTGGAGACCATAGGCCCCCTGGCCCGGAATGCGGGATTGGATTTGGAGAGGGGCCATGGGCAGGATATGGATGCTATGGCGGAGGCGGTGCGGGGCGGGATGAGCGGACCAGCCGACGCAGTGGCGCAGCTAACCCAATTCATCACCATGCTGGCGCCGGACGAGATGGCGGACGCGACCTTGCGCGAGCCGGAATCGGCGCGGGTGACTCTAGCGCTGATAATGGAACTGAGCGGATTGGAGAAGCTGGATAAGGATTCCTTTAAGACCATGATAGAATCAATCTCCTTGAAAACAGGTGTGAAGGGAAAAAAGCTATATATGGCCGCCCGCGCGGCGGCCACCGGCAGAACCAGCGGCCCGAAGCTTGCGGACTTGTATTGCATACTTGGCCCCCAGGCGATTGCCGCCCGTCTGGAAAAGACGGCTAATGATTACGGAATGAAATGAGCCTTAGGATATTTAACAGCCTCACCGGCCGCAAGGAGGAGTTCGTCCCCCTCGACCCCCCCAGAGTGCGGATGTACGTCTGTGGCGTAACGGTGTATGACCTCTGCCACATAGGCCACGCCCGATCCGCCATTGTGTTCGATGTGATATACCGCCATCTGAAATTCTGCGGTTACGATGTGACCTACGCCCGCAACTTTACTGATGTGGACGACAAGATAATCAACCGCGCCGGTGAAACTGGCATGGCCTGGGACCAGGTGGCTGGGAAGTATATCGCCGAATTCTACAACGATATGGGGCCATTGGGACTTTTGGCTCCGGACGTGGAACCAAAGGCCACCGACCATATCCCGGAAATGCTGGAGATGATAGGCGCCCTAGTGGAAAAGGGAATCGCCTATGAGAGCGAGGGATCGGTCTATTATTCCGTGAAAAAGTTTCCGGAGTATGGCCGACTTTCTGGCAAGAATATAGACGACCTGTTGTCCGGCGCCAGGGTGGACGTGGATGAGCGAAAAAAGAATCCGCTGGACTTCGCCCTGTGGAAGGCTTTCAAACCGGGCGAACCGTGGTGGGATTCGCCTTGGGGCAAGGGCCGCCCTGGCTGGCATATAGAATGCTCCGCCATGGGGCGAAAATACCTGGGTGAAGTGTTCGACATCCATGGCGGCGGTAAGGATCTGGCGTTCCCTCACCATGAAAACGAGATCGCCCAGTCCCAGGGATGCAGCGGCAAGGCGCCGGTGAAGCTATGGGTCCACAACGGGTTCGTCAACGTGAACCAGGAGAAGATGTCCAAGTCGCTGGGCAACTTTTTTACCATAAAAGACATCCTGGCAAAGGCGCACCCGGAAACCGTGCGGCTGTTCCTGATGTCGAGCCACTACCGCAGCCCCATCGATTTCTCCCCGGAGGGATTGACCGCCGCAGGCAAAAACCTGGCCCGGTTCTATGACTTGCTGGCAGTCAAGGACTCTATAGAGCCGGAGGTGGTGGAAACTGCGGCGGGGCTGGAGGATTCTGTGGCGGTGTTCCGGGAAGCTATGGACGATGACTTTAACACCGCCGTGGCCCTGGCCCACATGAACACAGAGCTGAAGAGGCTGAACCATCTGCGGGCGGGGATGGAGAAAATGAAAAAGAAATCGCCCCAGTATACCGAGGCGTTGAGGAGCCTGGCATCGGGTATCGTCACGCTGGAAAAGCTGGGCGCCCAGCTGGGGATGTTCCCTTCCAGACCCGCCGAGTTTATTCAGATATTCCGACAGACGCGGCTGGTCGAGGCTGGTATGACCTGCGAGGAGGTGGAGGCGATGATCAAACAAAGAGCCATATCGCGAGCGGAGAAAAAATTCGCCGAAGCGGATCATATCCGCGGCGAACTTACCACCCGGGGAATTCTGCTGCACGACAAACCGGAAGGGACCACCTGGTCCGCGTCCCTGGATTAGCCATGAACAATCGCTCCAACAGATCCTCAAAAACCAGCCGCCCCCGCGAGAGAACCCAGGAAATCCTCTTTGGGATAAACCCGATCACGGAAGCGATTAGAGCAGGACGGCGAAAGATATTCCAGATAATCCATAAGGAGGGGCTTCAAGGGGCGCCTGCCGCAAGCCTGATCTCCCTGGCTCGGACCAAGGGAATCCAGGTGACTATTGCGCCCATGGAGAAGATTGTGGCCCTGGCCGGGGCCGATGGGAGCCAGGGGATTGTGGCGATGGTGTCGCCACCTGTATATTCCTCTTTCGATAAACTGCTGGACCAACTGGCAGCTATGGATAACCCAAAAGTGACGGCGTTGGACGGAGTGATGGATCCACGCAATCTGGGCGCCATAATAAGGAGCGCCGAGGCCTTCGGTTTGGCGGCGGTGATATTTCCAGAACGCCGGGCCGCGGGATACACGGCAGTGGCGGCCAAGGCCTCAGCCGGAGCGGGGGAGCATATGCGGCTCTGCCCGGTGGTGAACGTGGGGGAGGCTTTGCGCCTGCTGCGCAAGGAAGGTTTTTCGTGCGTTGCGCTGGAGGGAACATCAGAAGAAGAAATGGGTTCGCCCCCCACCGGGTCTGTGGTGGTGGTATTGGGCGGTGAGGGGACCGGCCTGCGCCCTCTGGTTACCAAGCGTTGCGGCCGCTCAGTCCGAATCCCCATGACCGGGCGGGTAGGCTCGCTGAACGTATCGGCCGCTGCGGCTATAGCTTTTCATTGGGTGGCGTCGGGACGGGGTTGACATTTCCAGTATCTTCCCATTTGGCCTGTGGCTCCCTGCCACGGTTTTTCATGTTTCCCCTTGTAAATACCCTCCACGGTTTAAGATAATATAGGCATGGACGAGAGAGAGTACATAAAGAGGATCGCTCCTGGTCGGCGCAATATTGACCAGCGCATGGTCCATCGCGGTTTTGTTTTCCCGTTCGGCGCCTATCCGGAAGAGCCTTTCGATCAGAGGATCGGGTACGACTCGCGGTACATCGAGGAGAGTGGGCTCTATAACTACGAAATCTCGGTGAGCCACGCGAGGGGTCTAGATGACTTCATTTCCCTTCTGGGGCTTCTGCCCAATGAGGCGCATGTGGTGGCCCAGGTCCACACCGACGACTATTACCGGGAGTGTGACTCCTACGTCTCCGAAAACGCCGTACCCGTGGCCGATCTTATCGAATGGGTTGTCTCCTGGCGAGCGGTTGCCGCCGACGATGGCTTCTTCGGCATCGGGGCGTTCTGCGAGGATCCCGCGGCCGAAGTGTTTCTGGACGAACATAAGACCATCCACATGTACCACCACGACCCGGAGGTGATGGAATCCACCCTGGAGGGGCTGGGAGTGCCTTTCCGCATGGGGCTGCGCTTCTTCTGGGACGAGCCCCACTACCATGAACCTCTACCGCTCTCCGACGACGAGGGGGACGATTTCCTTTCAGCCTTCGAGGATCTGGCGGACAGCTATGACCTGATGCTAGAAGAGGAGGAAGAAGGCGATATCGACGAAGATGGCGACCCGATGGAAGTCACCTGCTGGCGGGTGGAGGTTCGGGGCTATCGGCAAAACGGCTCGCAGGGAGGACCCCGCTCCGGAGGATTTTACTCCACATATTATCTCAACGCCGCATACCGCTCCGAAGCGGGCGCCCAGGTGGAGTCGTACCTGGAAAGCAGGCGCGAAACAGTGGATCTTTTCTTGCAAATGGCCAGGGTGCCGCTGGAGCTTCTGACGGCAAACCTGAGAAATGCCAACAAACTGCCGAATGATCCTGGAGTATGGTTCGAAACGGACAGGTATGAATTCGACGGCGATCAAGACGACTGAAAGGCCGGAGGCGTGGCCCATGTTTCACGCATCACGTTTCACAGGCTGGTTGGCCCACAGCGAAGCTTGCGCCTGGCGGCCATGATCCGCCCCTGGAAGGGGATACACCCACGGATAGATCCAACAGCTTTTGTCGAACAGAGCGCCCAGGTGATCGGCGATGTGACCATGGGGGCTGAATCCTCCACCTGGTTCAACACCACAATTCGCGGCGACGTGAACTATATAAGGATAGGCGCCCGCACAAACATTCAGGATGGCTCCGTGCTCCACGTCACCCGGGAGACCCACCCCTTGATAATCGGGGATGATGTCACCGTAGGGCATTCAGTGACGCTGCACGGATGCGTTATCGAAGGTCCTGCGCTGATCGGCATGGGCGCCATCATACTGGACGGCGCGGCGCTGGAGCCTTATGTATTCGTCGCCGCGGGGGCGCTGGTTCCGGAGGGGATGCGGGTTCCCTCCGGCTCGCTGGTGATGGGGATGCCGGCCAAGGTGAAGCGGCCACTGTTGGATAAGGAAATGACGAGGATCGACCGGTCCGCCGCCAGCTACGTGGCCTACCGGCTGGATTACATGGAGGGGGAAGGGTAATCCCCGGTTATTCGGCTCCACTTGAAGGAATAGATGAATAAAATATTGATCGTGATCTTCATGGCGTCAGCTGGCGGGGATTCGTCTGTGGAGTTCTCCCCATGGCTGATGGACAACCTGCCGCTGGTCATGGCCGCGATCTTTCTTCTTCCCTTTGCTATAACTGGTCTGGTGATCTACAAGATTTTCTATGCCGGTAGAAAGAACCTGATTCAAAGGCGGGCCAGGGCCACGGATGCGGTGGCGACGGTCCTTGGCATCGAACAGGCGGTGGGCCAAGCCAGAATCCGTGGCAAGTCCTATATCAAGGTTCGTCTGCGCCTGAAGGTGGATGACAGGTTTAACGGGGATTACGAGCTGGACACCCTCTGGTGGATAGACTTTCTGTTCACTCCCCAGATACAAAAAGGCTCCAGCATCGGCGTGAAGGTGGAGCCTGGACCGGATGGCCAGATATTCCCCAGGGAGCAATGGGCGGGAATCAGCATGGCTGACCTTTTCACTCTAAGATAATCTATCCATATATTAAAACATCTCCTGGAGAGTCAACTTGCTCCAGAGGAAGTTGCCCTCCATTGTCCAAACGTGTAAAATCTGCCACCGATGCAGGATTTCTAGCTAAAAATGACAAATGTGGAGGGATTGGATGGACAAACTGGAAAAGCTGATAAAAGATTTCGGGCCGGGACCCACATGGTTCAACGAAAACCTGCCTTTGATAAACGCGCCGCCTCCACCCCAGCCAGCGGCATTGTGCAAAGCGCCAATCAAACCGCCAGCAGGTTCACCGTGGGAGGAGCTGGCGGTAACTCATATTACTGGGTGAAGCTACGCATGAAGATCATTGATCCTAGCCGTGGAGAATAAGAGGAAGATATGACCTGGCGGGTTCACTTTCCATTTGTAGATGATCAAGCCTGGCTTGACCCTGCAGGTCCTTGTACATTCCTCCAGCGGGGAGATATTCCCTCAGAAGCAATGGATGGGAATAAACAAGACAGACCTGCTTGTGGGAAATCGATAGAAAATTGGCTTAAAAGCCGGTGAAGAACCGCAGGTAGAATTCGCCGGTCCCTTTATCCAGCCATTGTTTGTCGGGTCCATATATTGTGTACTCCGGCATAATATTGATCTTGTCATTGATCTTCAGCCAGGCACCGATGGTGGCGGACTTTTCCTGGGCGTTAACACCGCGGTTGTCTGGTATCCGACCGCTATCGCCCGGCATATATGTGGAGTAAGACGCGCTCAACCCGAAGTCGTTGCCTATCCCCACCTGGGCCTTGGCGCTGAACTGGGAGGGAACACCGCCCTGGGGGGCCGAGTTGGCCGGGCCATGTCCATTCAGGTCAAATCCCTGGCCGCTCATGTAGATGGTTTTCAGTTTAAGGAAAACTCCAGCCACGGCGCCACTCACCCCTGCGTCTATGCCCATGGCGCTGGTCTTCAGCGGAATGGAAAAATAGTCCACCCCATCAATTCCGGGGGCGCCGCCATCATGCTGATCGCTCATCCTCCCGCCGGCCCCGAAGAGGCCGAAGGTAAAGTTCACACCTCCCGTGTTGGGAGTCAAAGCCAGGCGGTACCACATCTCGGCGCCGTCTATTGAGCCATTATCCAGAAACATGACACTAGCTTTTGGATTTAGCCACCCGAAGCTGGCCTGGAAATATTCGCTGGCAAGATAACCGGAGAGGCCGGTGATCCGGGACTGGGCTTCCGGCCTATCGGCGCCGGGATAAAACATCTGGGCCAACTTGGCCTGGCCCGGCGATTTTACCGGGCTCCCGTGGACAAGAATGCCAGCGCGCATTTTTTCCTTAGGGGAAAAGGTGACGAGCGCCTGGTCTTTTCCGGCTATCTGGGTGGCGGAGATGTATTGCGCCGCGGTTTTGTAGTGGCAGGAGAAACAGGAGACCTTGGAGTCACGCGCGAAACTGGGCAAAGCCCCGGCGTCGTTTGCGGAGAACGCAAAAACCAGGCCAGCGGCAAGCAACGCCGCCCGCAATATAACTCCCATTTATCCTATCCTAAAAAGCCTTATAGCAGAACACAACGATTATAACGCTCTGGAGCATTAATGTCCATAAGTTAACAGGCGCCGAGGGTAAAAATATTCACTTATAATAAGAACCGGGGTGCATTGGCAAAAAAAAACCCCCGCCTCGTAAGAGGCGGGGGCGTGGAATCTTTCGATTCGTACTGACTTAGAAGCCGAGGAACAGCAACAGGGTCAGCTTGGAGTCGGTCTTGGAGTCTCCGCCGAAAATCACGTACTCGGGGGAGAGGTACACGTTCTGAGCGAACTGGTACCACACACCAAGCCCGGTGGCGCTGGTCTTGTCGCCGCCGTCAATTTCGGTGTTCAGCATGTTAGCTTTCACGCCGAAAGCCGGGGTGAGACCAAGATAGGCGCCCACGTTCATAGCGGTCCTTTTGCCACCGCTGGGGAAAGCGACATCGTCGCCGCCACCTGTGACGTAGGAGCCGTTAACCTCGAGGCTCATGCCGGACACTTCGCCCTGGGCCTGGAAGTCGGCGCCGGTGAAGTCGGTCTTGATCTCGTGAACCACGCTGTGGTCTTCCATGCACTCCACGCACTTCACGGAACCGGAGGAACCGATCACGCCGATGGAGAGGTCGAAACCGCCCGCGCTCGGGGTGAAAGCCGCACGATAGTACATGGCCATGTCAAAGCCGGCGTCCATGATCGGCTTGTCAGGGAAGAAAGAGATCGGGCCCCAGAGGCCGACGTTGAACCAGAACATCTCGTTACCACCGTACAGTCCGAGACCGGTGGCGGCGGTGCCAAGACCCCTCCACTGAGCGGCGAAGGTGTTCTTGCGGTCTTCCCAGCCGCGCTGTCCGCGCAGGAAGCCTGTGTTGTTCAGCTCCATGCCGTTGGCGGGGCCATGGCCGTCAGTGGCCTGGACATACACGCCCAACTTCATGTCGCCACCAGTGGGG
>JAOUMU010000168.1 GCA_029881335.1 Nitrospinota bacterium
AGAACGGCGGCTTTGCCCCAGCCGTGGTCGGCCACTTCGATGGCGTAGCCGATGTTCTTGGCGACGCGGCCGCCGATGAAGAAGGTGGCCTCGTCAGGAATTTCCCACTCACCGCGCTCGGCGCCGGCTTTCGGGCTGTGAGACTCTTTGTTGGTGGCCATGAGATAGCGAAGCTTCGCGATGAAGCTGACCGGCATGGTGGCCGTCATGGAAATGTTGTCACCCTCGATCAGGTCGATGCTGGTGTCGGTCAGGCCGCCCAGTTTGAAGGCGCGCCCCATGGCGCTGAGCTTCGGGAAAAACTGGAAGTGGCAGGCGTTACACTCGTAACCAGTCTGCCGGGCAAAAGACGGAACCGCCGAGCTGGTGCTCGGGGTCACCATGACGCCGGTGAGCGCCAAGGCAAAGATAGACAGAAACGCAAAAGTTCTTTTCATTTAAATCCTCCTCATTGTTTGCAAGCTAACCTACGCAGAATTCCCCCAAAAGGAATTCTTCATAGAAGCGCCGAGCATCTCCTCGATTTTTCGCACGGCTCGAATAGTGTACTGTATTGCCCCATGCATGTCCATAGGAAAAACAAAAAAAATATGAAGAAGTGAATGCGGTCAAACGCATTATATTTCTAACAGATGTGAGCAGTATCCTTTTTGTGACGAGGAAACGGCTTCAACATCGCATTGAATATTTGGCTGGATTATGGAGCTATAATCCTCATGGAGCCCTTTTAAGCTCGGTCACCACGCCGGTGGGGCTGCCGCAAGACCGGCATCTGTCCCCATTCAACTCCACTCTGGCCACATGGTAGCCGCTTCTATTTATAATCGCCTTTCTGCATCCTGGGCATAGGGTATCTTTCCAGCGGCCCAGGTCCAGGTTTCCAACAAAAACGTGTTTGAGCCTGCGGGATGCGATATTGGCAGCCTTTTCAAGTGTCTCAGGCGGCGTGGGGGGGGTGGTTCTTTTGTATGTGGGGAAGTATCGGGAGAAGTGGAGCGGAATCATATCGCCCAGTCCCGTCACGAAGTCGGTCAGTTCCTCTATATCAGCCTCTCTATCGTTGAGCCCGGGGATTATCAGGTTGGTGATCTCCAGGTGTATCCGTTCCGCTGCGGCCTCTGCGGTCTCCAGCACTGGGGGCAAAGTGCTTTTGCATACCTTCTTATAGAAGAGCGGGTCCATTGACTTGATATCCAGGTTCAGGGCGTCGATCCAGGGGAGTAGTTCGGCGAAGGGTTTCTGGTTTATATACCCGTTGGAGACCAGCACATTTGCCAGTCCTCTGGCCCGGACGGCTTTCGCGGCGTCCATCACATATTCGAACCAGATCAGCGGCTCTGAATATGTGTATGCCACACCGGCGGCGCCTTGGGCCAGGGCTATGTCCGCCAGATCCTCCGGTGAAATGTATTCGGTGGGGGCGCGGCCCTGGGAGACGTGATAGTTCTGGCAGAAATCGCAAGCCAGGTTGCAGCCGTTGGGGCCCACGGAGAGGATGGATGTGCCCGGTAAGAAATGGTAGAGCGGCTTTTTCTCCATTGGGTCCATGCTCAGGGATGTGGTTTGCCCGTAATTCACGGCGATAAGCTCTCCGCCGAGGTTTGTTTTCCCCTTGCAGACGCCACTCCTTCCCTCCGCCAGGATGCAGTTGAAGGGACATAAGAGGCATTGGGCCTTGCCGCTTTTGGTTATTTTCCAGTGGGCGGCCGGATAATGGCCGATAGCGGGAATGGTCATGTCACGATCCTCCGGGAAGGCCTGGGGGATTGAGAGCGGCGACGGTTCCGGGGGGTTATTGGTCGTCCCCGTAAGCCTCCAGCACCCGCACTCCCCTTTTTTTCAGATCTTTTACTATGGGCCCGACGGGGCAAAGCCGGAGACGGAAATGGCATATCTGCCTGCGATCCTTTCCCCTGGGCGCGGCGGAATAGTTCAGCACCCGCGCTTTATGTTTTTTTAACACGGAAAGCACAGAGTCGATATCGTCGATCTCATCCATAAGCTCCACGTCCAGGGTGGAGGAGGATTCTATGACGCGCATCATCTCCAGGAACACGGCCAGCAGGTCGTCCTTGGTGACGATTCCTTTCAGCTTTTTGGTCTCCAGGACCGGCAGGGCGCCGATACCCAGCCGCAGCATCAGGTTCACCGCGTCGGTGATGGTGGTGTCGGGGCTGGAAGTGTGGACGATGGTGGTCATCACATCCTTAACCTGCAGGGCGCCGCCGCTGCCGCCGCCGTTTTTGGGGCGGGTGGTGACTTTTGGCTCTTTACTCCGCTGGGCCTTGCGCAGGTCCCTGTCGGAGATGATGCCAACCAGGTCGCCTTTTTGCAGCACAGGCAGGTGGGCTATTCGTTTGCCGACCATAAGGCTCAAGGCTTTGTCGAGGGTGTCTGTAGGAGTGGTGGTGACCACTCTTCTTGTCATTACCTGCCCCACATACATCGCTTTCTCCTTAAGTGGCGAATGGACAGACGCCCTCGCATCCTGCTTTTCCAGGTCCCCGGCGCCTACCTACATTCTATTAAGGAGGGGGCTTGGGGTCAATGGCAATCACCATGGTTGATTTTGCGCTTTGCCCTCAGTCCTATTATGGATATACTTTCGAAAAACCGGCGCCGCGACGCGGTTCATTTTACGAAAGATATTATGCCGCAATCATACGCTAAGGAAATTCGGGAAGTGACCGGCCTGGCCGGCGAGGTGATGGACGCTTTCACCACGGTCCTGTTTCTGGTGGAGGAACCGAAACGGGAACGGTTGATCATGGCGGCGTGCCACTCCCCCTCCCTGAAGCTGAACAAATCCGCCGCCATCACCATCGGCCACGGCCTGGTGGGTTGGGTGGCAAAGCATGGCCGCCCGGCCAGCGCCGCGTTGAAAGGGGAGGCTTCCAACCTTTTATTCTACACAGGCGCCGAGGAGGTGAATTCATTCGCCGCCGCTCCCATTTTCGATGGTGACAGGCTCATCGGCGTGCTGGCGGTGGATAGCAAAAGCCAGGATATCTTCATTGAGAGCAGGATACGGCTGCTGGGCAGGTTTGCCTCCACCGTGGGGGACCTTATAGTCCGGGGGAAAAAAAACACAAAGCTGAGCGCTGACTCTTCCGATATCAAAGCTATTTCCGAGCTGGCGGAATCTGTGGGCGCGGGGATGGCGCCAGCGGATCTTTTGCTGTTTTTGCGCACCCGTCTTCCTGCGATCATCCCCCACGAGCAGCTGGCGCTGGCGGTGCGGAACTTGAGGACCGGCGCCTATGATCTGCTGGGGTCAGGCCAGGGGAAAATGGAAAGGGGAAACGACGAGCCTTTTTCCATCACCCATTATCGCTTTGGCTGGGTGATCCACCAGGCGCGCGCCATATACCTGGCGGACCTGAACGCCCCGGTGATTCCCGGCGACAAAGGAGAGTGGCGCTCCTTCATCGGCGCACCCATTTTGGCGGATGGGGAGGTGTACGGCGCCATGGGGCTGATGTCCAGAAAACCACAGGCCTTCAAACGGGCAGACGCCGATGTCCTGTCGCTTTTAGCTTCGGCGCTGGTTTCCGCCATTGCCGTTCCCGCGCTTAAAGAACGTGTCCGCATCGCCTCACTCACGGATCCTGTAACCAAGACCCTTTTTTACCGAACCCTGCTGGATCGGCACAAGGACCTGTACCCCAGCGGGGTGGTGGCCCTGGTGGACCTGAAGGGATTCCGCCATGTGAACAAGGAGCTGGAGCCGAAGGGGGGGGACAATATACTGGCCCAGATGGCGGACAGGCTGAAGAAATCGATGGGGGAAACAGCAAGGATATGCCGCTACAGCGCCGATACTTTCATGGTGATATTGCCCGGGGTGGACATGGGGCGGGCCCAGAAGATGGTGATCGCCACGTTGGACGAGATGGAATCCAATCCCTTTCATTATAACGGCGTGGATGTGCACATAACCCCAGTGGCTGGGATGGCCGCCTGCCCGGAAGATGGCAAAAGCTCCGAGGAGCTTTTGATAAAGGCTTGTGACGCGCTACGGGCGACGAAAAGTGATCCTGGCCGAAGGACTCTTTTTCACTCGGACCTGCATCTGGTGGAGATGACACGAAAAGTGGCGGAGTGAGGAGAGTGATGGTGTCT
>JAOUMU010000044.1 GCA_029881335.1 Nitrospinota bacterium
TGACAAATACAGATTGGCCACTAATGTGGTGGCCAGGTATGATCAGTCCGGGCTTGAGAACCTCAAGAAGGAATTTTCAGACAAGACCAGGGATTTTGATGAGCAAGGGAGCAAGGTGCTCAACGGCGGCGATTATTTTGGATTAAATATCGCCGGGACCGCAAACGCCAGCTTGCGAAACAAGGTGACGGAGGCACAAAACAGCCACGACAGCAAGTTCCAGCCAGCGGTGGCCAATGTCCACTCCATTGGGGCCAAAATGGTGGAAAACAGGATCCTCCGTGACAGGATGATGGGGGATATGGAAAGCGCCACCCAGAAGGTATTCGACATTTCCATGCAACTGGAGGAGGCCGCCAAGGAGATCATATTGCGCAAACAGGAGCGTAATGATCTGGCCGGGATATTCACCAACGAAGTGCAATGGGCGGACCTGGCCATGGAGATAAGGGCCACCATCGCTTTGGGTCGTCTGGCCCTAGAGGAAGTGGCCCAGAGCGATAATAAACAGGCTCTGGACGATGCGGTGCGGGAATTTGACAAGACCGTGGTGGAATATGACCAATGGATAAAGGCCCTGCTCGAAGGAGGCATGACCGAGATGGGCAGGGTGGGACGCATCATCGACGACAGACTGGCGGGGCTGGCAGGCGTATGGACGAAGCCCACGACAAGGAGTTCACCGGCGCGGCGATGAAGCTTATCGAGGCGCAACGCTCCATGGTGATGAGCGTGGAGGAGATGGACAGAGCCACGGTGGACTTCGAGGCAGCGGCCACGGTGATGGAGAAGCTGCTGGAAGACGCCGAGGGATTGGCCTCTGATGATATGAAAAATGCCAGGGACGAGGGGAGGAGACAATGGAGCAGCGTGCAATGGTCTACGGGAATAATCGTGGTTCTGGCGGTGTTACTGGGCGTTATCATTGGGCTGTACCTTGCAAACTCCATCACATCACCCATAATTGGGATCATCGGCGATATCTCCGAGGGGGCCAACCAACTGGCCAGCGCTTCTGAACAAATCTCCCAAGCCAGCCAGGGCCTGGCGGAAGGCGCCACGGAACAGGCCGCATCGCTGGAGGAGACCTCCGCCACTTTGGAAGAGATGGCGTCCATGACCCGGCAGAACGCCGAAAGCGCGGACAAAGCCAATGTGCTGACTCTATCCGCCCGCAAGGAAGCGGAAGATGGCAGCAAGACCATGACGGAGATGATCGGCTCCATGGAGGCTATCAACAAATCATCGCAGGAGATCGGGAAAATCATCAAGGTGATCGAGGAGATCGCATTCCAGACCAACCTGCTGGCGTTGAACGCGGCTGTCGAAGCTGCCAGAGCTGGCGAGCATGGCAAGGGATTCGCCGTGGTGGCCGAGGAAGTGCGGAACCTGGCCCAGCGCTCCGCCGCCGCCGCCAAGGACACTGGCGCCCTGATTGAAGAAGCGGTCCGCAGAGCCGCAGAAGGCAACGACAGCGCCAAGAAATCGGGCGAGGTGCTGCACAGGATAGTGGACAGCATCAACAAGATGACAAATCTGGTCGCCGAGATCACATCCGCCACCAGTGAACAGGCCAACGGTGTGGATCAGGTGAACACCGCCGTATCCCAGATGGATAAGGTCACGCAAACCAACGCGTCCAACGCCGAGGAGACAGCGGCTTCTTCCGAGGAGCTTAACGGCCAGGCGGAGAACCTGAACGCTGCTGTGGAATGCCTAAATGGAATGATCTATGGAACCGGCGATGGCTCAAGACGCTTTACGCAGAATCGTACCACCCACAGGGCCACACCCCGAAAATTACTGCCGAGGAAAATAGCTCCCGTTCACAAGGCGGCTGCCCACCATGCGCCAATCCTGGCGCATCATGAGCCCGGGGCAGTGGCGGTTAAGAAGAAAACGGCGGAGGAAGCCATCCCGCTGGAAGACGATATGGACGGATTCTGATAAAGGTTATCCAGAGGCAGGCCTCCGGGCGCCTGCACATTGGAGGGCGCTTGCCTGGCATCGTGGTTGTCATGTCGTTCTTGATCCGGCATCTTTCCTTTACATCGTATTTTGGGAGATTCCGGGTCGAGCCCGGAATGAAATAGTTCAAGCCCGGAATGACACGGCGCCGAGCCCGAAACAACAGCGCAGCTTCTAATTGGAGTTGTTCCCGTTTTTATCCATCCCCTCGAACACAGTGTCGATCACCGCCGCTCCCACCGAGTCGCCAAACACGTTCACCGTAGTGCGGAACCTGTCCAGCAGCCAGTCCACCGCCAGGATCAGCCCGATATACTCCGTGGGGATCCCCACCGCATTGAGCACGATAACCATGGTCACCAGGCCCGCCTCCGGTATCCCCGCCGCGCCGATGGCCGCCAGGGTGGCGGTTATGGCTACGGTCAGTTGCTGGACGAACGTCAGGTCCATGCCGATGGCCTGGGCGATGAATATGGCCGCCGCCGCCTCATACAGCGCAGTGCCGTCCATGTTTATGGTGGCGCCCAACGGCAGCACGAAGTCTGTGGAGCGTTTGGAGATGCCCGCCTTTGTGATGGCGCACTCCATGGTCACCGGCAATGTGGCCGAGGAACTGGCGGTGGAGAAGGCGGTGAGGAGCGCCTGGGACATCTGAGAGATCAGTTGCAGTGGGTTGCGGCGGGTGAAAAACCATAGGATCAGCGGCAGGGTGATGAACGCATGGACCGATAGACCGGCGATCACCGTCACCATGTAATAGCCAGATGGGGCGATAGTCTCCATGAACTTGCCATCCAGCTGGGCCTGTCCGAACCTCGCGGCCACCAAAGAGAATATGCCCAGCGGCGCCACCTTCATCAGTAGCAGTATGAAGTTTATAAACGCTTCGTTCACCTGGTCGATCATGGAGACCAGAGCATGCACCCGCTCCCCCATGGTGGTCAGCATCCCTGCGAAGATAATGGAGAAGACGATGAGCGGCAGAAGCTGGGTATTGGCGGCGGAGGTGATCAGGTTGTCCGTGAACATCATAAGGAGCAGGTTGTTGAATATCATCCCTATGCCCGCTTCCTGGGCGTCCTTGGCCAGCGGCCCTGCGCCGGCGGCCACTTTATCCAGCGCCGCCTGATCCACGGCGCCCGCGCCCGGCTGGATCAGGTTCACCATTATCAGCCCCACAAAGACCGCCATCACAGTGGTGGTCAGGTAATAGAGAACGGCATATCCACCGGGACGGCCTAACTTCCGCACATCCCCCAGGCCCAGGATGCCGCTCATCACGCTGGTGACCACCAGCGGCGCCACCATCATCTTAAGCAGGCGCAGGAAAATCTCCCCCAACACATGGAATGATATGGCGAACGCCGGGAAGAGAAGGGCCACAGGGATGGCCAGGGCGATCGACCCGATGATCCAGTATGTGAGGTGGTTTTTCTTTTTTGTCCCGGTCTGTTCAGTCATTCTGGCTCCACGGATTGTGATCGTTTTCGCGTTGCCAAGATTTTATCGGGAAATGGAATTGAATTGGAGGAAATATCCAAGAGGGAGAAGATCATATCCCTGTCCAACTATAAGGGAGTTGACGTATTCTGTTAGAATCTGGAATAAGGGCAAAGGTTATGGACATTTGGACGGCATTGCTGGATGTGATGATATTGCTGCTAGCCGCAGCGTTATTAGGCGCCCTGTTCGAGCGTTTCCGGCAGAATGCAATTATTGGATACCTGCTGGCAGGCGCCCTGGTTGGGCCCCACGCATTTGACCTGATGCCAGACCAAGCCGCCATCATGTCTATAGCCGAACTAGGCGTGGCGCTCCTTCTTTTCATGATAGGGCTGGAGTTTTCATGGCGCCGGTTGAAAAACTTTGGCGTTATAGCGATCGGGGGTGGCGCAGCACAAGTTGCGGTGACAATAACCATCACAGCGGGATTATGTATGACATTCGGCCTCCCCCCTGTGGAATCTGTCATCATTGGCGCCATTGTAGCTCTCAGCAGCACGGCAATAGTCATGCGGATTCTGGCCGAGCGTACAGAAATAGATAGCCTCCATGGCCGTAGCGCCCTCGGTATTCTTCTGTTTCAGGATATTGCCGTTGTGCCACTGGTCCTCGTCATAACTCTGCTTGTTGAAAAAGGAACGATGGAGCAACTGGTCTGGTCCATGGGCAGGGCGCTGACCATGGCCATTGTTATCGGCATCGCTCTGTATATTGCGCTTGGACAAGTGATACCCTGGGCGTTGGGGCGAAAGGAAGTCACTGCCAACCGTGACCTGCCGGTCCTTCTTGCCATGGTCGTGGCGGTGGGGTGCGCCTGGGGCTCCCACGCCGTAGGATTGTCACCCATTCTAGGCGCCTTTGTTGGCGGTGTCATTCTGGCTGAGTCACCATTTTCAATTCAAGTACGCTCTGATGTGGCGCCCCTAAAAACATTATTCGTGACGCTTTTTTTCGCCTCCATCGGGATGCTCACCAACCCAGGATATGTTTTAGAGAACCTTTTTATCATATTGGCCCTTGTCATTGCCGTCATCACTACAAAACTTCTCATTGTTACGGGAGTGCTGTGGCTTTTCAAGACTCCACTTCACCTGGCCGCCGCCACCGGCATATGTTTGTCTCAGGTCGGAGAATTTTCCTTCGTCATTATGGACGTGGCCCACAGTGGCGGCGTGATCACAGGAGAGCGTTTCGAGATCATAATAGCCGTAATAGTAGGCACGTTATTTTTCACGCCATACATGGTAGGATATGCTCCCTGGTTGGGGAGGATCTTGGATAGGAAATCGAGCGCTCCAGGGGCGGAAAAATCATATACAGAAAACATCATTGCCACCAATGTGGTTATTGTCGGATTTGGCCCGGCGGGACAGGCGGTGGCCGAAGAATTGCTGGCGGAAAGCATACCTGCCATGGTCATAGATCTTAGCAAAGGATTGGCCAGCAAAGCCAATCAAATGGGATTTACGTCTATTGTCGGTAACGCAACTCAGGCTGAAGTATTGCATCAAGCAAAAATCGCTTCTTGCAAACTTGTTATAATCACAGTTCCCGATCCAATGTTGACGATGCAGGTAGTGGCGCAGGTGCGCTCTATCGCCCCCGTCACACATATCATCGCCAGGGCGCGTTACAGCCGGTTTCACGCGGATATAGCTAACGCGGGCGCCGATGTGGTCATTGATGAAGAAAAGGAAGTGGGTCTCCAAATCGCCGCCGAGCTTCGCCGGATCATGACAACCTCTTCAGAAGAGTGAAGGGTCAAGGATATCGATGGTAAGTCCATGTTTGCCTATGGGATTTGTTACTACAATCACCAGCCGGGGTGTTCTCCTCCCCGGAATCCTTAACTCGTACTCGGCTTCTTCCCTCCGGTAAAAGCGCTGCGGTCCTTGATCCTCTCCACATGGATGACCCCCTTAATTTTCCCCACTGCTTTCATCAGACGGCTTAAGTGGTCCAGGTCGGAGACCTCCACGGAGATGTTTATATACCCTTTTTTCTGGCCGCTATCCACATGGGCGTCTGTGATGTTGGAGCTCAGGTCCGATATGGCCCCGGTCACCTTGGCCAGGATACCGGGCCGGTCCTCCGTCTCCACAGAGATCATCACCACCCGTTTGGTGGGGCTCTTTATGTCCCACGTCACGTCCACCCGCCGGTCCGAGTCCCGCCCGATGGACAAGGAGTTTGGGCAATCCAGGGTGTGTACGATGAGCCCGCGCCCCCGGGAGATGAATCCCTGGATCTCGTCCCCAGGCACAGGGTTGCAGCATTGGGCGAAGCGTATGAGCAGGTCGTCCATCCCCTGTATGGAGACGCCCGCTTTTTTTCCCTGATCCTCTTTGCGGCCTATGAGGCTTTTGAATGCGGTAGTCAGGATACTTTGTTTGTTTGTCTCGGCGGTTTCCTTGGGCGCCAGTTTGGGCAGGAAGGCATTCATCTTCAGCCTTCCCAGCCCCAGGGCGGTGAAGAGGCTGTCTAACGACATATAGCCGCTGGCCTGGGCGGGAGGCAACAGCATATCCTTGGTCATCATGGCCGCAGGATCCAGCCCCAGCTTGGCGATCTCCTTGTGCAGAAACTCACGGCCCAGCTCCACGGCGCGGCTTTTTTCCGCCTGACGAAGGTATGAGGATATTTTGGACCTGGCTTTGGAGGTCTTGACCAGCTTCAGCCAGTCGCGATGGGGCTTTTGCTGGGCGCTGGTGAGGATCTCCACTATATCTCCGTTTTTCAGTGGATGGCGCAGGGCCACCAGTTTCCCATTAACTTTTGCCCCCACGCAATGCAGGCCGATATCAGTATGAACGGAGAAGGCGAAATCCAGGGGAGTCCCTCCCTGGGGTAGGGATTTGACCTCCTGATTGGGGGTGAAGACGTACACCTCGTCCGGGAAGAGGTCGATCTTGACGTACTCCAGGAAATCGCGGGGGTCTTTCACATCCTTCTGCCATTCCAGCAGCCGACGCAACCACATGATCTGCTCGTTATGTTTCCCTTCCTTGGTTTGCCCTTCCTTATATCGCCAGTGGGCGGCGATTCCCTCCTCGGAGATCAGATGCATGGCCTGGGTGCGAATCTGGAATTCCACCGGCTTTCCGCCGGGGCCCACGATGGTGGTGTGCAGGCTTTGGTACAGGTTCTGCTTTGGCAGGGCGATATAGTCGTCAAGCTTGCCCGGTATCGGCTTGTACATGCCGTGGAGAGCGCCCAGGGCGGCGTAGCAATCCTTCTTGGTCATGGTGATTATCCTGATCCCCATCAGGTCGAACACTTCTTCGAAGCTGATCTTCTGACGCTGCATCTTTGAGAAGATGGAGTAGAAATGCTTTGGCCTCCCCATAACCTCCGCCTCGATTTCCGCCTCTTTTAGCGCGGTGGAAACCTCAGGGATGATCTTGCCGATATACTCCTCCCGCTCCAATTCCACCTTGGTCACCATCTCTTTTATATGCAGATACTCGGCGGGGTGCAGGTACTTGAGGCAGTTGTTTTCCAGCTCGGTCTTCACCCAGCCGATCCCCAGGCGGTTGGCAAGTGGGGCGTATATGTCTATAGTCTCTTTGGCGATGGCCTGCTGGCGTTTGGGGTTGAGGAAATGCAGCGTGCGCATGTTGTGCAGGCGGTCGGCGAATTTTACCAGGATCACGCGAATATCCTTGCACATGGCCAGGATCATTTTGCGGACGTTCTCCGCCTGTTGCTCCTCCTTGCTGGAGAATTTCAACAGGGATATCTTGGTGACACCGTCCACCAGATGCATAACCTCTTCACCGAACAGCTCGGTGATCTCCTCCAGGGAGGTGTCGCCATCCTCTACCGTATCGTGGAGCAGGCCCACGGCCACAGTGATATGCCCCAGCTTCATTTGGGTCAGGATGTTGGCCACCTCTAGTGGGTGATTCAGGTATGGTTCGCCGGAGACCCTTTTCTGGCCCTTGTGGCAGCGGGCGGCGAAGGCGTATGCCCTCCACACCATATCCACATCCGCTTCCGGGTAGTATGAACGCAGGTTCTCTATGATAAATTCGGGGCGAATCATTTGTGGCACGGATGTCGTCTCCTCTGGAAACTCAATCCATGACGCGGCGTGGTTCGGAGAGTAATTCACCTCCACCGCCAGAGTACCAGCAGGTCAGGAAACAGGGGAAGTCCCCCTCGTTCTTGAAGGCATGGGCCACGCCTGGCTGGATGGTCACCAGTGTCGGCTCCGGACCGATGGTGAGAGTCTCCATCTCCCCTTTCCCGGAGATAACGACCGCCGACACCTCCCTCCCTGTCACCAAAACATACTCCTCCTGGATAGGATGCATATGGTTGCCACGGATTTCGCCCGGCATGAGGGAGGCCACATGCATGTTCTTCATGTTCGCCGGGTCAACACCCAGGTCCCGGAACGGATAAACAACGGCCCCCCTATGGTCCTCGTAGGCGTGGACAGGCGAAACGGAAAAATAATTTGACATAATGACTTAGACTTTCAGAGCCGAAGGCGCTAAAGATACTCTACTTATTCTCTGGTTACAGAATAACATGAAAGCCGAGGGTTGTCGCTGGGTATCAGAGCACCCGGCGCACCTGCGGCCGCCATGAAAAAAAAGGCAGGGTAGGGGATAGGAGACCGTCACTCCCTCTTCCTTCACCTCGGCCAGCCGCCCCGCCGTTCATATAAGTACTCGTGAGCCGTCACCGCGCCCTGGATCGTCTCCCCGTTCATGGTGTGCGATGTCACCCGGAATTTGTGGTTATACGCCACGACCTTCCTCTATTGGCTGGATCTCTTGTTGTGCGAATTTTCCAATAAATATAAGCAAAAGGGAGCTCAAACTAAAAAGCGTTTCACGGAAGAACCGATCAACAGGCGCTTAAAAGAGGCATATTCCGGAGAAATTGTCAAGGAAGCGTGCCGTTGGGAGCGTCTCACCGAGCAGGCCCGTTTCCGTCGGAAGCGCCAGTTCGGTGGAGTGGATTTAGGCGACACCAAAAAGCTGAAAGCTGCGGATAGGAAACAGAAAGCTTAAAAGACTGGTGGCTGCGGTTTTACGCTGAGCCGGCTTTTGGAAGGGCTGCCGGCATTGCCCATGATCAGCCGGGTGGATCAGAGGTCGGAATTTACATTGAAGGCCTTCATAGCGTGGGCCATGGAGCGCGGGATCGAGTTGGACTTCTCCCTATCCTGCAATTTGACAGACAACGCCTTCGTCGCGAGCTTCAGCGACAAGTTCCGGGAGGAATGTTTTAACCGGTGGGAATTACTCTCGTATAAACTCTCCGGTTTTCAGGGGGAGTATCAACCAGGAGTTGGTCAAGCAGCTTCCATATCCATGTCCGTACCATATCCGTATGCGAGGAAAAGATGATGAATCGACCGCGAATAAATGGCCAGCCATAAAATGGCATTTGGCAGCTGTGATGTGCCTTTATTTCTCTCTCAGCGGATGCAGCGCCTTAGGTTATGGCGCGGCGACACATCCTGCCCATTGGGCGCCTGCCAAGGGGGATTGGGCTTTCGGTGTCCCCATCTATCCCGGAGCCTCGCTGTTCGAATTGGCGGTGGTAAAAGGTAAAGTAATTTATCTGGCCCTGGTCACGGAAGACGGACCGGACAAGGTAAAGGAATTCTATTCCAGCTCAATTGGCAATGCAAGAAGTGAGTGGAAATCAGATCTGCTTTTGGATGGCCTGCACTACTGGCGTGGCGGCCCCTCACCAGACCCATATGGCTCCTTCGGCGCCCCCACCATTGATGTGCGAGTATCCGCCATGAGATTTAAAAGCAGGAGAGCGCCGCAAGCCAGGACAATGATCGCCATACAGGACAGGGCTACAGCGGTTGGTGGCGCTTTGGAGTAGTTCCGTAGGTATGGGAGGGGAAATAATTGAAGGGGATTACTGTCGACGCGGCATCGCATACAGGGCCCACTGGTGGGGTACCCACTGGTGGGGTACCCACTAGTGGGGTGCCCGTTAGCGCCGGGTGAAGGAGGGATTTATTGCTTGCTCGCCTTGATTATCTCCATGGCCGTGGTCTTGTCCAGACGCAGTTCCTTCCCCAGGTCGCGGATGAACCGGTTCTCCTCCGGTGTGATCTTGTCGTCCGCGCGCAACGCCATGGCCGCCAGGCCGAAGATAAACTTTCGGTCCTCCAGCGCGTCTATTCCGACGACGATTTCATTCATCGGCCGAGGATTGGAAATTTCGCTTTTTGCCAGCTCTCTTTCTTCCGGTCCCAGACCTTTTAGATGAGTCTCCAACATTGCGCGTTCCTTGTCGTGTAGTACGCCATCAGCGTGGGCTGCGGAGATGATGATACGCAACGCTTTTAATCCCAGGCTCTCCTCCATTTCCTCTTCCGGAACTTCCAGAAACTCCAGAGGATTGGCGGAGCTGTCTACCTGGCGAGTGCTGTTTTGCCGCGGGATTGGCTCCGGTCCATCGCCGGGAGGCAAAGGGGGAGGGGGAGCTTCTTCATGAAAAGGTACGGAGCCTTCATTCGGGATGGGGGGCGGGGCCACCGCGTCCATGTTGATCTCTATGATTCCTGGCCCCAGGGAAGATGTGGTGGCGGCTGTCTCTTCCGGCTTCAGGTCATACCAGGAGCCCTTGTTAATAGTCTCGTGCACCACATCCTGGTTTATGGCGCTCATCGAATCCTGTTGGCGGGACCATTTCTTGAATCGATTGCTATCGTCTCCGTAGCAGACACCAAGCAGGTTTGAAAGCCCCACAGCGGAGCGAGCGGTGGAGTATCCGAACCCGCCGCGTCCGTGCCTGGCGGAACGCCCTCCCGACAGCATGCCGGACGCCACAGCGCCCAGCACCGAACCAAGATTGATCATAGCTCGAAAGCCCCCATAGTATGGAATTCCAAATCCCTCCTCTTATGATACCAAATAATGCTTCGTTTTGGGTATGCTGGCGCCTTGGAGAAGAGCCGTCAGTATCCGAAGTTCTCCCGCGCGTAGGCGGTCCTTTCCATAATAAGCGCCACGTCTTCTTCCGTGAAACCTGGATCGTAGTAGTTGGGAGCTATAATACGGGGAGCAAAGGTGGCTGTTATAGAATTGTCTTCCAGGTCGAGGAACGACAGGTAGTCTTTGATGGTTTTTTCCGGTGACTGGCACTTGTCTTCAAAACGGACCACCATGGTGCGAGACTTGATATCCTCGTCCGAGTCGAGCAGGGCGCGGATGTGGTCATGAACCTGGCTCCAATAGGTGGCCCATCCCTCGACGCATACCTTGCGGTCTTCCGAGAGCATCGCCTGGCACAGGTTGGGACCACCGAAGTTTATTGGGCGAAGATCCGCGCCGAATTCAAAATGCCCCCCCTGCCTCATGCTGGCCAGGGAGCGCGGGTGGGCCTGATGGATTTTTGTGAACCTTCGGTGCTGGCGCAGCAGAGAACCTATATGGGGCACAGGCGCCCGGACAGGGATGACAAACCTGGCGTCGGGGAAGAGCCGGGCCAGGTATCCGATACGGGAAACGTTGTAGTTTCCTTTGGATATATATCGGGCTCCGCCTCTGATATGAATTACCTTGCGGATATGGTTCTTGTAGAATTCCTCGAATTTTCTGTTGGATGTCTCGCGGCCAAGGGTGTTTTTCACGGCAGGGTTATGAAGGTGTGGGAAAAATGCCATCCACAATGGCTCTTCCATAGCCTCTGGACTTTCACCATTGATCATCATTCCGTCACCATGGGGTCGCTCCTTGGGCGCATTGTCCGGGCTCTGCATCATGTCCACGATACGGTTCCAAAGCATAGGCGCGTGGACCAGCGGAAAGTCGCGGTTCTTATGGGTGGCGGCAGAAGGATGGGAAGCGGCGATTTCAAGCAGCAGGGTGGAGCCGGAGCGGGCCAGCCCTGCGATAAAAACGGGCCGGTCTATGAGGACATCCTTAATGCGCGTTGCCATCAGCGAGTTTTCTATATCTCCGATTTCGATGAAAAGTCCCGGCGCGGAGTTTACCATCCTGCCCAGCATATGGATTGGCCAGGGGACGAGTTCGGTTTCCATGAAATCTATTCTATCCTGAAAGCCTTCTTAATGATCAGCGACACGGTAATGAGGGATGCCAGAGCAGGTATGATCCACCCCCTTGCCCAGGATGGGCCGGAATGGAAAAAGGCTGTTGTTTCAAACGCGGTCTCCATCCAGACAAGAATGTAAAGCACCGGGATCACGGATATGATTGTAGCCGGGATGGTGTGAATGATCCTTGAGCCTGCCAGCCGCAGGTTGTCTTTCGTCAGCGCCAAAAGTTCATTGAAATCACCCTCATGGGCGGAAAGCCTGGTCATCATCTCATGGGATTTATTAACGACTTCCTTCAGCTTTTCCTGGGGAGAGGTGACGGCGTAAATTCCCATGGATATGGCGGCGGCCAGACCCGGCCATAAGATCACTCTGCCAAAGGGGGGGAGTATTGCGCCGAGGAAGTTGTCGGCGGCCTGGATGGGAAAGAACAAATCCATGATCAAGGCTGGGGCCCCTGCCCTTCTTCCTTGACATCCGTTGACTCTTCGGGGGGAGGGCCAGATTCTTCATCTGGTTTAGCGCCCCGATATTGTTTCAGCAGAGCTCTTATGGGGTATAGAAGGATCATAAACAGGGACATGGCGATGACAACCGCGAGAGCGAAGAAGGAGCTGACCAGCCCCATACCAGCTCCAGGGCCCACGTAGGCATGGACTGGGCTGGTGGTCAATGCGGCAAAAAGCGAAATAAAGAAGCAAATTAGGTACGGGCTCCTTTTCATATACGGCATGGCTCACTCCAGCGTTCATGTTCATAAAGGCGCGTTCTTGCGCCATATATGGCAATTATACGCACAAGTTTTGGCCAACATGAATAAAAGAGCGCAGGGTGAAACAAGGATCAGGACATTTGCATGGTTAAAACTCGGAATCGAAATTTAGAGGTAATATGGCGCCTCATCGCTGTCGTGTTTAATAAAGCGTAGTATGAAGGGGGTCGCTCTCTGCGCCCAGGAGTTTTTCAGGCTTGGTTGATATGGATTTTTGGCGATTCCATTATCGCACAGAAGAACAGGGCGGGTCATCAAACCTGGTTTTGTACCGGAAAGAAATGATAGCAGTGATCATAAAAATGATACACCTGGCCGCCTTGTCACGCTTCACCAATTCCCCCAAGATGGCCAGATCTTATTCTGCAAGTAAAAAACTTGACTTGCGCTGGAGCAGAGGATACTAATTACATCACTTGGATATATCTTATCCTCAGGATTTGAGAAAAGTGGAAAGGTTGTCATGGACCCTTCAGGTCGCCGCAAGCAATTGAAGATTATTTTATGCCTTGCCCTGACTATTCTGGCTTATCTAGGTTTGGCGCGCCTGCCAGACCTGGTCCCGAAATATGATCGTATCGCATCCCTGGAGGACGAGTGGACGGGAGAGTATTCGCGTGTAAAGGAAGGCATGATCGCAGGAGACGGCAAAAGGTCGATTCTGATATTCAGGGAGGTCAAGCTGAAAAAGGATGGGCTCTACCTTTTTCGTGTGAATGCGGAAAATAGTCCGGGTTTCAATTTTGGATTCTCTAGGGGAGCTGTAAGCCCGCTTTTCGAGAAGTTCAGTTTCCCCGCGACCAATACTATTTTAAGTTCCGGGAATGATTATCCCCGCTATTACGTTGCCGATTCCGGTGGAGTAGATGGTAATGCGGCGCTCCGGATATCATTCAGGCCAGGGCATAGCATTTCGATCCGCTCGTTCGAAGTTTACGAAACCTTCCGCTACTACCAGGCGCTGTATTTCATGTTGCTTGCGGTTATGATAGGGGCCACTCTTGGGGCCTTCTGGATATGGGAGCCAGGCGGGCCCGGATTTATGGCGGCACTGCTGTTCATCGTAACCCTTATGGCCTATAAAGCCACGGTGGTGGTGCACTTTAGCGGCGGGGACAACGCCTGGTATATCCAGGTCGCGCGGAACATTCTTTGCTCGGGGAATACAAATCTGGACAATTATTTCGACAAAATAAGGGTAGCTGAAGGAATTGACATTAATGCATCTCCTGGCCCAGGCAGGCGATTAAACTACTACACTTACCAGGGCGCCTCCGGCTCCATATATAACGTATACCCTCTGGGAGTGAGCCTTGCGATACTGCCTGTAGTAGCGCTTGAAATTCCCATGGGAATGAACTTGCTCGAAATGATCAAGCTCACGGCTATGGTTCTTGCGGCTGGATCGGTGGCGCTAATGTTTTTGGCAGCCATTCGGGTTGGCGCCAGTTATGGTCAATCACTGGTGTTGAGCCTGACCTTCGCCTTCGCCACAACACAATTCTCCCATCATGCCCCCGGAGTATGGTCTCATTCGGTTACATTGGCCCTTTCGTTGCTAAGCGTCCTTCTTCTTTTGCGCAAAAGCGCCCCAGCGACTATGGCGCTGGCTCCGCTGACCGCCCTGGGAGTGGCCTCCAGACCAGACTACATCTTTTTTGCCGCCTGTTTCGCCGCGTACATTTTTTGGAGCCAAAGGCGCTTGACCATACCTTACATCATTTTAAGCCTTCTATTTTTTGCGCCAACTATCCTTTGGAACATATCGGCCTATGGATCCGCAATCCCCCCTTACTACCAAAACCAAACCAACTATGACGGCGTTATTCTCCGCATTATGGAGCGGCTGTTTAGTCCCAACCGGGGATTATTCATTTTCAATCCCATTTTCATTTTCAGTCTATTCGGGACCGTATTGGTATGGCTCAAGAAAGGTTATCACCCCATTTACAGAATGGCTGGAGCGTGTTTTCTCCTGCATACTATTTTCACGGCGCTGATCAGCGGCGTGGGTGGGTACGCTTATGGCCCAAGGCTCAATGCTGCGGCCCTGGGGTTTATGGTCATCCTCCTTATCCCGGCCTGGGAGTATATTAATACATTTGCCAGACCTTTGAGGAGGGCGGTTTCATCCATCGCGCTCTGCTTTGTTTTTTGGGGATTTTTCGTCCATCTCAAGGGAGTGGTCACCTGGGAGCCTTACTTATGGAATCGCATTCCATGCGACGTGTTGAATTATCCGAAGAGGGTATGGGATTGGCAGGATATGCAGGTTTTCCGGACAGAGCAGATAAACAAAAGACTTATCTCCGGGGAGGTGAAAACAAAATCATGCCCTCGATAAACCGTGGCGACTAAACAAATCCTTTTGTTGAAACTCCCGGCACAACCATCACACAGCATCAACCGCTTTATATATTTCTGTCCCGCAAACAGCAGAGGCGTCCCGTGTACGGCCCCGGTTGAGGATTTAAGTCATGCAATTTTCAGCGGGACAAGAGATGAAAACTTGATATAATCTGCTGCTCTACTAAAGGAGTTTGCCAAATGATCAAATATTCTTTCAAACCGGTCTCTATCGGAATCATCCTCGCGCTCTCGGCTTTGCTGGCTGGCATGGTGCACGGCATGGCTTTCGGCGCAAAGGAAGACGCCATCAAGGAAATGTTCATGAACAATGCCCAGGCTGCTTTCGCCGGAAAACCTGACGAGGTGACAAAGGCAGCCGAAGGCGCATGGAAATATCTCAAGCGCGCACATTACCACTTTATGGGATTAGGCGCCATGGGAGTGGCTCTATGCATGTTCGCCGGGGCATCCAGGACGGGCGACAAACTGAAAATGGTGGCTTCAACTCTGGTGGGATTCGGTTCATTCGTGTATCCGCTGCATTTCACACTATCCGCGTTCAAGGCAAGCCACGCTGGCAAGCACGCGGGACACGAGGCGTACGAACTTGTGGCCCAGGCAGGCGCTGGGACCAGCTTTATCGGGCTGCTGGCCATGATCGCCATCTCTGTTATGTGGGCGATGGAAAAAAATGAATCGGCGAATTGAATCCGGCGTGATACCAAATTCACGTTACATATGAAATGACACAATAAAGGCGGTTCGAATAACCACCAGTGTAGCCCTCTTGAGGGTAACCCTCTTGAGGGTAACCACCCATTCCTTTTTTATCAGGTAAGTTGCCGGTAGTCTTTCAGCAATTTTCTAGTGACCGGTCCAGCCTTGCAAAAGGAAACGGCGCCCTCCACCTCCGATAATGGCATTATCTCGATCAGCGAGTTGGTGGCGAAGGCCTCTTGCGCCAAAGCCAAATCTTTCAAGAGGTACTTTCCCTCCGCAGTGCTCACCCCCACCGCTTCGGCCAAAGCTATCACCTTCCAGCGGGTGACTCCCGGCAGGATTCCGCACTCCAGCGATGGAGTATGCAGCCTGCCATCTGTTACCCAGAAGATATTAGCCGCTTGCAACGAGGCTATATGCTCCGACTGGGTCAGCGACAGCGCTTCATCCGCACCATGCTTCACGGCAAAATCCACAGCCATCACCCTGTCCAGAGCGCTCAGGCTCTTGATCCCGCGCAAAGGATTGGCCGGATCCACACGATATGGAGATAGAACAACCTTGTATCCCCCTTCCTCTCTTTTCTTTTCCGGTGTTTCGTATGGCCGCACGGAAAGGTACCACCACGCCTGGGCCGTGCCGACGCTGGAGTACCCCCTGGGCCCCGGCCCCCGGGTCACAGTCAGCCGCGCGACACCGCGTGTTACATTGTTTGCCCTGGCCAGATCGGAGATGGCATAGGCGACCTTCTTCTCGTCCACTGGCATGGCGAGCCCGATCAGCTCCGCCCCTTGACGCATGCGCTCGATATGGCCGCCCAGCAAAAACGCCGACCCGCCATACAAAGAGATCGTCTCGAACAGACCGTCTCCCACGGTGAAACCCCGATCATCTAGAGGAACCCGCAGGTCCTCAGTCACCATCCCGTTTATCACCACTTTTTGTTTTACCATGACACCGCCTCAATAAGAGCCCTGGCCTTGTCCAGGGTCTCCTGGTATTCCTCGGAGGGATCGGAGGAATAAGTGATTCCCCCTCCCGCGTGAAAGCTTATTTTGCCATCCGCCCGGACCATCGTCCGGATGGTGACCGATGTGTCCATGCCGCCACCGTACCCGATATAGCCGATAGCCCCGCAATACGCCCCCCGAGGGTCAGGCTCCAGTTCATCGATGATCTCCATGGCCCTGATCTTCGGCGCCCCGGTGACAGATCCACCGGGAAACGCGCTCTTTAGAAGATCCAGAGGGCCCAGCCCAGGCCGAAGCCGACCAACCACCGTTGAAACCAGATGGAACACGGTAGGGTGCTCTTCCAGCCGGCATATATCCGGCGCCGCCACACTGTGAGGCAGGCACACCTTGGAAAAGTCGTTGCGTAAAAGGTCGACAATCATCACATTCTCCGCCCTGTCTTTTTCGCTGTCAAAAAGCTCCAGCTTCAGCAGGTTATCTTCCATGGGGAGGCGTCCCCGAGGGCGGGTTCCCTTTACCGGCATTGTCTCCGCCATGTCGCCGCGCAGGCGGATGAACCTCTCCGGTGACACAGACAATATCCGGGCCGCGCCTGTATTGATATACGCGCCGAATGGAGCTGGATTAATCTCTCTTAGCTTCAGATAGAGTGTATCGTCCATCGTATCCTCGGCGAAGAAGCGCTGGGCGATGTTCGCCTGGTAGCAGTCCCCCTGTTCGATGTAACTGCGCACTCGCTCCACCGCTGTCATAAATCCTTCGCGGGTGAAGTTACTTTTGACGAGATTGCGTTTCCCGCTATCGGATGACACGCTTTCCGATCGATTCGATGTCACGGCCTCCGCCTGAAGAATTTCTTCCTCCATTCGGTCCAACGCCACCGCCGGATTTTCAGAATCTTTAACGCTGGTCGCCAGAGTAAGCTCCCCTTTTAACTGGTCAAAAGCTGCCACAGCGCCATATATCCCGACCCAGATGTCCCCTTCCGCCGAAGGCGCTTTACCCGCCAACCGCGTGGAAGGCTCCGTGAGGGTCTGCAATCCGTAACCGAAGAATCCCGCCGCCCCGCCAGTGAAGGGAGGGACCCCAGTCTCCTCCAAATAACCGTCATGGGGCAGACGCGCTTCCCCAAAGGAGAGGATATCCCTTAATGTTTCAAAAGGATCGATTATCGGGCGTTGTGGCAAATCACCCACCGCATGATAGAACTCCCCAACTCTGCCACCGATGACCTGTTCCGGCGACCACATCATGAAAGACCATCGGCTTTGCCCGCCCATAACCCTGCCGCTGTCAAGCCAGATAAATCCAGGCTTCGCCGCGAAAGCGGGAAAGAGCCGCTCCGGCGCTATCCACTCCATCTGGCGTTGCAGTGACCCATCTCGCATATGGTTCTTGAAGGAGGACGTTTTTGTTCCCATAATGGTTCCTTGGAAACAGGATACATCTTTTTTGATAAGGGAGCGGCAAATGGTTTCTCTCAACCAATCAGCGCTGGATGTTATAAGGCCAGTCCTGGCAAACCCGGAACTGTACGGAGTCCGTTTGGAAAATGGACCAAAGGGCGCCAAATTTCTCGATTTCGGGATCGATGCGCCGGGAGGCTATCCGGCGGCGATTATATTTTCAAAAGTCTGCCTGGCGGGTATGGGGGAGGTCACTATAACATCTGTCGATTACGGCGCTATTGCGCTCCCCACTGTAAATGTGTCGGTGGGGCTCCCCGCTTTGTCATGCATCGCCTCCCAGTACGCCGGATGGGCTATCAGCCTGGATACCTACTTTGCCATGGGCTCCGGCCCTGCCAGAGCGTTGAAAACGGGCGAAAAGATTTTCGAGGAGATCGAGCATGAGGAGAGCTGCAAGGTGGCCATCCTTTGCATGGAGACCAGCAAAAAGCCGCCGGAGCAGGTGGTCGACTATATCCTGAGGAAGACCGGCGCTCCCCCTGAAGGGCTCTACCTTTTGATGGCGCCCACATCCTCGATAACCGGATCGGTACAGGTATCCGCCAGGGTGGTGGAAACAGCCCTCCACAAGATGCATGAATCAGGCTTCAAGCTGGATCAGATTACTGCAGGATGCGGCGCGGCCCCCATCGCCCCAATTCACCCCGATGGGCTGGAGGCCATCGGCAGAACCAACGATTGTGTCCTTTATGGCGGCACGGCGCATATGACAGTCGATTGTGATGACGCGTTCATCGTGGACAAGATCGATCAAATCCCATCCTTCTCCTCCAAGGATTACGGGCAGACCTTTAAAGATTTGTTCGCCGAATACGGCGATTTCTACAATATCGATCCTCTCCTTTTTGCTCCCGCCCGGATAACAGTGGCCAACAACAGGACCGGATCGTTCTTTTCAGCCGGATCCATCAATCCACAGATGCTGGCCAAGTCGTTCGGATTAAGGATATGAGGGTCCTAATACTTCGCTCCAGGGAAGGCTGGCATATCGACCGGCTGGAGGAGGCGTTGCGGTCCACCGGGGCGGATGTGATGAAAGGCTCTATCGACGGAATGACCCTGAGCCTAGGCGCGGGGCGCGGCCTGGATATGGAAGAAGTGGCGGCGCGGGGAGTGGACGCGGTGATCGTGCGCATCATCCCCCCCGGCTCCATGGAGGGGCTGCTGTTCCGCATGAACGCCCTGCGCATGGCCAGGACGCTAGGAGTCAAAGTTATCAATTCCCCGGAAGCCATAGAGAAAACGGTGGACAAGTCGTGGACCTCCCAGATACTGGACACGGCCAGGCTCCCAACTCCCCGCACTGTGGTGTGCGAAAGATTCGAAGACGCCATGATGACATTCGAGCGGATGGGGGACGTGGTGGTAAAGCCTCTCATCGGTTCCTGCGGTCGGGGGCTTATGCGCATTTGCGAGACCGACATGGCGTACCGCGTATTCCGGACCATGGAGATGAACCGGTATGTTTACTACATCCAGGAATATCTGGAGTGTGGCGGGGAGGATATCCGAGTGTTTGTGGCCGGGGGCCGTGTGTTGGCAGCCATGAAACGAAGAGGCTCCGGGTGGAAAGCCAACTTCCACGCAGGTGGCGCGGTTTCGCCCCATGAGCCATCGGACACCCAGGCGGATATGGCAGTCCGAGCATGCGCCGAGCTTGGGCTCGACTACGGGGGAGTGGACATCCTCACCACCGGCGACGGACGGGAATACCTGATCGAAGTCAACGGCATCCCAGGATGGAAGGGGCTTCAGAAAACAACCTCCGTGGATATCGCGGAAAGAATAGTCAGCGTGGCTTTGCATGGACATATCGTCAAGGCTTGAAAAAACCGCCAGGGCGGTTCAGATGGCGTGCCTGCTGGAAGCCGCTTCGGAAAAACCTGGCAACGTCACTCCCACCAGGGGATTTGACGATCTGGACTTCACCAGTTTCCTGCTCTCCTCCTCGATTCTGGGAGACATCTTCCGCCGCCATGCGGCAAAGCCAGTGGGGATCATTATCCAGGAGGCTGTCCGGGAAAGCATCAAGGCCACCGGAACCAACGCCCATCTGGGGGTGATACTGCTGCTGGCGCCTTTGGCCAGCTCGTTCTGCAAGCTGGGCTCACTATCCCGCAAGGCTGTCTCCACCACCCTGGCCGCTCTCACCAAAAAAGACGCGGAGCTTACCTATAAGGCCATACGATCCGCCAAGCCTGGCGGATTGGGTAAGGCGCCCAGGCAGGATGTTCGCAAAAAACCGGATGTGACCTTGAAAGAGGCGATGCGCCTTGCCGCGGACCGGGACTGGATCGCCCACGAATACACCACCGGCTTTACCATCACCTTCAGTCTGGGCTCCATGGAGATGGAGGAGAATATAGAGGCAGGTCTGCCCATCAGGGAAGCTGTGGTCCAGACATTCCTGGGGATCATGAGCCACTATCCTGACTCACTGATCTCTCGCAAGAATGAACCGGAGATGGCCTTGCGCGCCAGCGAAGAAGCAGGCAGGATACTCAGGCTGGGCGGCATGTTCTCCCCCAGGGGACGCAAAGCGGTGTACGAGTTCGACCAGGCGATGCGGATCGGCTCCAACCTGCTCAATCCTGGGACCACCGCGGACCTGACCGCTGCGGCGCTCTTCGTATACTTCATGAGGCATGGCTATGGCGCCTTGAAAGGAAGAAAGGGTATACCATGGGCAAGGGAAAGCTAGGCTGGGCCATCACCGGCGCGGGGCACGAGATACAGGCGATATGGGATCTTATGGTTGGATTTTCGGATGTGGAGGTGTTCCTCTCCAGGGCGGCGGAGGATGTGTTGAGGATGTACAAGATAGACATCAACACCTTCCCAGGCAAGGTTCATCGCGACAGTTCCGCCTGCGCTCCGGTGTGCGGCCGGTTCGCCACCGGGCATTACCGGGGGCTGGTGGTGGCGCCGACATCGTCGAACACCGTGGCCAAGTGCGTGCTGGGGATATCGGACAACCTGGTTACCAACATCTTCGCCCAGGCGGGGAAGGGGAGGGCGCCTATCGTGGTATACCCCACAGACACTGCCCCGGAGATGGATACGCTAAGCCCCACCGGATGGGTGAAGGTCTATCCCCGAAAGATTGACCTGGAAAACACAGATCGTATGGCCGCCATGGAAGGGGTTCGCCTGGCAAGAAACCTCGAACAGCTACAATCCGCGGTTAAGGAGCTCTTTTTGTGAAACGGCGCAGGATCAACTTCGTCACGGGCCAACTGGCCTCCGCTGCGCTGACGGAACTGCTGAGGACTCTCTCTTCCAATTCG
>JAOUMU010000045.1 GCA_029881335.1 Nitrospinota bacterium
GCGTCGCCGAATGGTTCCGGCGGATATGGGAACGGCGGGAATGGTCCACCCGGCAGGTCACCTTGTCCCCGGCCAGAAGTTCCCCCTGGGCGATTTTAACCTTATGGACCCATCGGGCCCCGTCCGGCTTGGTGACTTCCAGCACCTGGCCGCGGAATGTGTCGTTTTCCATCACACCGATGTCCGTGGCCTGGCCGCCGGACTCGGCGTAAAAGGGAGTCTTGTCCAGCATGATCTCCACTTCCTCTCCGGCGCCGGCCTGGGGAATGGAGGCCTGCTCCTTGATTATGGCTTTGACCATGGCGCCATGGGTCTCCTCTTCCTCATATCCGGTGAACACCGTCGGCTCACCGTTGGTGTACACCTCGGCGGTCTTGGCGGCGGCGGCCCCTTTCCATGATTTTCTGGCTTTCTCCTGGGCCAGGCTCATCAGTTCGTCATAGCCATATTTATCCGTTTCCAGTCCCGCGTCGCCGATGATATCCCGGGCCAGGTCCACGGGGAAGCCGTGGGTGTCATACAGCTTGAACAGATCCTCTCCGGCCACGGTGGTCTTTCCGGTGGCGCGGGCCTCGCTTATCATCTCGTCGATAAGCTTCATTCCATGGTCCAGGGTGGCGGCGAAGCTTTTTTCCTCGGCCAGGGCCACGCCAGTGATGGCCGCCGAGGCCTCCTCCAGCTCCGGATAGCTCTCCTTCATCATGTCCACCACGACAGGGGCCAGCTTACAGGCGAAGGGCTCGTTCACGCCCAGCATCCTGCCATGCCGCAGCGCCCGCCGGACGATCCGGCGAAGCACGTAGCCTCTTCCCTCGTTGGAGGGATTGATCCCATCCGCCACCAGAAACGCCAGAGCCCGCACATGGTCGCCGATCACACGGAAGGAGACATCGGTCTCCGGTGAGGCGCCGTATTTAGCGTCTGTCATCCGCTCCATTGCCGTGATGACGGGTAGGATCAGGTCTGTATCGAAGTTGGTGGGCTTCCCCTGGATCACGGAGGCCAGCCGTTCCAGCCCCATGCCGGTGTCTATGCTCGGGTTCGGCAGGGGGGTCATTTTGCCATCGGCCCCGCGGTCGTATTGCATGAAGACCAGGTTCCACAATTCGATGAACCTGTCGCACTCGCATTCCACATCGCATTCCGGCCGACCGCAGCCGGTATCGGGACCTCGGTCTATATGTATCTCCGAGCATGGGCCGCAAGGGCCGGTGTCGCCCATGCTCCAAAAGTTGTCCTTCTCACCAAGGCGGCTGATGCGCGTCGAAGGCAGACCGATATTCGTTTCCCAGATTTTATGGGCCTCGTCGTCTTCCCTGAACACAGTGATATGAAGATTGTCCGCAGGCAGGCCCATGGCGCCTGTTAAAAATTCCCAGCCGTACTCGATGGCGTTCTCCTTGAAATAATCGCCGAAGGAGAAGTTGCCCAGCATCTCGAAGAATGTCTGGTGGCGGGCGGTGCGGCCCACGGCTTCCAGGTCGTTATGCTTTCCTGAGACGCGCAGGCACTTTTGGGAGGAGGCGGCGCGGGAGTATGGGCGCTGCTCGGCGCCGGTGAAGACGTTCTTGAACTGCACCATCCCCGCGTTTGTGAACAGCAGGGTTGGATCGTTTTGCGGGGCCACGGAGGAACTGCGCACTTCCGTATGCCCCCTGGAAACGAAGTAGTCCAGGAATTGTCGGCGTATCTGGGCGCCCGTAAACGAATTCATATTGCTCGAACCTATTCAACCGTATGATATTATTGTCAAAACCGAGATATTGTACCTGTTTTGACCTTCTTCCAAAAGCGTAAAGAGGGACTATGACATATCCTGCTGCTACCAGGGCCCCGAATGAATTATGGATAGAATTATCTGAGGGAGCCTTTTTCGACAAAAAGCCTACCCTCAAACTCCCTTCAAATAAATTCATGCACACTCCAGACACCCATACAGGCATGGGTGTCCGGACTTTTGAAAGAGTCCTTGGAGGGGGGCTGGAGGAAGCCTTTCTGCAGCAAGTTTCCCCGAATGAATGATTCCAGCCAATCCATCCGGGCGTGGCGTGTCTTTGGCGCATTGGCGTTGGCCGCGCTGGTATCGTGCCAGAGCGCGCCAATCACTCATCGGCCCCAGCTTATGATCATGGATGGGGGAACGGAACTGGCGCTGGGGAATGAAGTATACCAGGACATGATAAGCCAGGCCATTGTGGTGAAGGACGCAAGGCTGAACAGGCTGATTATGACGGTGGGACGCCGGGTGGCCGCCGCCACGGGGAGAGGGGATATGGGCTGGGAGTTTACCCTGGTGGACAAAGAGGCGCCCAACGCCTATTGCCTTCCCGGAGGAAAGGTGGTGATAAACTCCGGCATCCTGCCTATCGCTCAAAATGAAGCGGGGCTGGCGGCCGTGATCGCCCACGAGGCCGGACACGCCATCGCCCGTCACGGGGCGGAGCGGGGCAGCCATGCCAGAGTGCGTGACCTGGGCTTGGAACTGGTGAACATGGGTCTGGGTCATACTCTGGCGGAGAAGACAAAGATGCGTCTGGCCTGGGGAGTGGACTTTGTCATGTCGCTGGCGTTTCCCTTTTCGCGGACCCATGAGCTGGAAGCGGATGAAATGGGGCTGGTCTACATGGCCAGGGCTGGATATGACCCGAGGGAAGCGCTGGAATTTTGGGAAAGGATGGTGGAATATGGATATGACGAAAAAAAGACGTTATTGGAATTTCTCTCCACCCATCCGGCGGACAAAACCAGGCTGCGGAAGATCCGGCTTTTGATTCCCAAGGTCATGAAGGAATATGATAAAACTGATAAACTCGGAATGGGAGGGCAGATTCTATGATTTGTTCGATGCGAAAAGTCGTTTCATTTGTCATCGCCACCATGGTCTGCGCCATGTGGCTGGTTTGCGCCATCGGGGCGGAAGCCAAGGGGGAAACCCAGTTCATGATAAAGTTTGAGCCGGGGACAACGACCATCATCCATAATGAGGGGGTCATTATTAAGGCGGCAATGTACGCCGTGGAAAAGGGATACATGCTGCAGGTGGAGGGATTCTCCTGCCTGGCGGATGGGAATGCGGGCGACGCGCCCACCTTCCGGCTGGATCTGGCGGGCAAAAGGGCCGAGGAGGTGCGTACCAGGATATTGAAGTATGGTGTCCCCAGCAACAACGTGTACAGCATATCCTATGAGAAGGGGCAGTGCGCGGCGGTGATCACCGTCATGAAGTGAGGCTAAGGCGCCCTCTCCTCGTCAGCGATTATACAGCTTCGGCATGGAGTTGATCACTCTTATCGCTTCATCCAGGTCGAATCCCACCGTGTGGGCGTACCATGCCATTGTCTCCCACCTGGGCTTGTTCTCCTCTTTAACCAGCCGCAGCGCCTCGTCACGGCTGATGACTCCATCGCGCACCTGGTGGCTGCGGAAGGTGTCGTGTTCCGTGAATCCGGCCACCGTGTAATAGATGTAGTTATAAAAAGGCACCGTGCCGTCGCCAATGCGCCAGGTGGAGGTGGTGTCTGGCGACAGCTCCCATTTGTAATCGTCAATCAGGGTGGAATTCACCTGTTGCTCCTCCCACTTTAAATAGTCGAAGGTATACACGTAGTCATGCTTGATCATGTATGAATAGTAGAACGCGGAAACGGTGTCCAGCAGGGAAGCGTTGATATATGCCGGATTGAGGGCGTATTGCTTCAGATAATAGGAGAGCAGCAGAAACTTGTTGATCGACGATATGCCGTATGGGCGCGGGGTGGCCTGGTTTACACCGCTAAACCCCTCCTTGAACTGGGCGCGTTCATAGCGCATGTTTTCCGAGAATATGATCACGCTGGCGCCGGTCTGTTCCATCACCTGGTATGCGTAGTGATAGAAATGTTTGTCACCGGCCATGAACAGCGGGATCATTCCCAGTTCCGGTTTTTTCAGCCAGGCCAGCACGTTCTTTCGGATATACTCCCGTTTCATTTTTATATCCGCCGAGATCAGGATATGCTCCACCCCCAGCTTGCCGCACAGCCGCGCCTGGTTTCTCCGGGAGAGGTCCGTGACCATTCCCCAGTCATAGGTGAAAGCCACCGGGTTCATCCCCAGTTCCTTCTTGACAAGGTGCAGGCCATAGCTGGAGTCTCGCCCGCCGCTGAAGGCGAAGACACAGTCTGGCCGGCCATCGGCGCGCCGGTGGGGGGCCAGGATTTTCTCCAGCGCCTCCACTCCCTTTAGCGGGGGATATGAATACGCCTTACAATAGCTGCACTCCCCCTTCGCGTCGAACTCGATGAAGGGCATCGTCTCCGGCAGGATGCATTTCGTGCATCGGCGCAGTTGAGCCTTGGCCGGGTCTTCCCGCTCCGACAGATCCACTATGAGCAAAGGCTTGGCGAATGAGGCGCCATTGTCCTGGATCCCGAATTCACCAGCCAGGGAGAAGGTTTCCACCGCCATGGTCTCCACGTCCAGCGTCAGGCCCTCCCCGGCGCGAAGCTGGGTGGCTTTTCCGTTTAACCGCAATATTGGGGTTAGCTCATATCCCAGAAACTCATTAAGTATGAACTCCTCCGACGCGAAGACGAAAGCGTTGGCCCCATGGACAGTGTAGAGCGATCCGTTGTTGGTGGCCATCAGCAGCTTGTTGGAATTTTCCGTGAACAGCGCCAGCGAGGCCATCCCCTCCAGTTGTTCAAAGCTCTTCTGCACCGACGTGACATAAGATCCGGTCTCCCGATAGAACATATCCATCAGCGCCAGCAGCGCCTCTGTATCCACCTCGCACTGGCGGTTCAGCTCCGGGAACTTTTTCCAGATAGCTTCGTCATTGGTGATGATTCCGTTGTGCACCCCCACCAGGCCGTTTTTCACCACCGGCTGATTGTTGGCGGGGAGGGTCTGGCGGCCATTGGTGACCAGCCTGGCGTGGCCGATAAGGGCGGTAGGAGCCCCACCGCTGTATGCAGTCTCGCCACAGGACCCCCCTTCACCGCATGAGCCTGGGCTTGAGCGCAAGATAACACGAGAAGACGCTATTGTGTTGAAGAGGGCATGGTATTCCTGCAGTTCCATCATGCCAGTGGCGCTCATAGCCTTCTTGTATACGGTGATCTGGTTATCCTTGCGCATGGCCAGACCCGCCGCCTCCTTGCCCCTGGTCTCGGAGAGGCTGAACAGCAGGTTCACCAGTTCCTGGATCTGGCCGGAGCCGAGGCCCAATTCCGGCTTCACCGCCAGGCCGAATATACCGCACATAAGTTGATTATCCGTTCAGGTTTTACCACCCCCGAAAAGGGCGTGGATAGAGGCAATATCTTATCACAAGCGGTGGAGGGGGGAGGATTGGGCTGTGAGCCCCGGTTGGCCGGGGATTTCTGTGCATCACGCCGGATATGAGTCCGCCTTGATTTTATAAACGGCAATTGGCAAGAGGAAGATTCGGCATTTCGGCAAAGCCTGGACCCGCGGCGGGAAAATAGACGCAAATCCATTTTGGAAGATTGATCGAGCAAAAAAGGCCCGTCGAACTTCCGTCGTCCGGCGGGCTTCTTCTTTTCTTATTGCGCATCCACCGTTAAAAATGCTTAAATCACCGCTTGTGTGGTGGGCGTAGCTCAGTTGGTAGAGCACTGGATTGTGGTTCCAGTGGTCGCGGGTTCAAGCCCCGTCGCTCACCCCATTTTTCATGGAATCCGGTTTCGCAGGTCGGCCATTGAGCTGGTCGGCGCAATATTGCGTTGAAAAACCGGCCGGTTCGTATTACACTTGTGGGCTTTATAGTTAAAAACCCTGCCAAAGACCATGGCCAGGGGATATTTATATTCAGCGGTGTGGTTGGTTTGGCCGCTATTCCGTGGGATTTTGAGGGGAACGATTCATGATCGAGATTAACTGGACACTTGGGGTCCAGGCCGCAAATTTCCTGGTGTCCCTGGTTTTCCTGAACCATTTTATTTTTAAGCCGATGCTGGCGCACATAGATAAACGCGAGGCCGCAATGAAAAAAATGCGGGATGAGGCTGAGGTCTTTCGCAAAAAAGGTGAGGACGCCCTGGCCGACTATGAGAGTGGGCTGGAGAGGATAAGGATCGACGCCTCTGCCACCGTGGCCGAGGCGCGCATGCAGGCTCAGGAGGATGTGGCGGAGAAAATAGCCGCATCCCGGAAGGAATTCGAAGCCAAAATCGAGGCCGCCCGCGCAAAGATAAATGAAGATACCGAATCGGCTTCGGCCATCCTTCAAGCGGAGATAGGCCAGTTCGCCCGGTCCATGGCCGGCAAAATCCTGGGAAGAGGCATATAAACATGAAAAAGTCATACACCACTGCTCTGGGGCTCCTTCTGTTTTTCTCCGCCGGGGCCGCCTGGGCGTCCGGTGGGCTGCAGTTGGCCACCGAGTGGAGCTGGGCCAGGGATGGCGGAAGGATAATCAACTCCCTGGTGGTGGTGGGTGCGGTGGTTTATATCGTCTCCCGGTTCGCGGGTCCCGCCCTGAAAAAAAGGGCTAACGATATCCGCAACGAAATCACCGAGCTCAACGAGGCCAGGGAGATGGCCGAGCGCAACGTGGCTGATTACCAGAAGAAACTCGAAGAGATCAAAACCGAGCATGAAAAGGCGATGACCCAGGCCAGGGCGGAAGCCGAGGAAATCCGCAAGAGGATCCTGGAGCAGGCGGACAAGGCCGCAACCTCCATTTTGAGCCGCGCCGGGGATCAGATCGACATGGAAACGGAGCAGGCCCGCCAGAAGCTACGCAAGGAGACCACTTTGTTGACCCTGGCCGCCGCCGAGGAACTGCTGAAAAAGAATATGGGTCCTGCGGATCATAAGGCCCTGCTGGATGAATACATTTCCAGGATGGAGAGAAACAATTGAAAGAGACCGTCGTCGCCCGGCGTTACGCCAAGGCTTTCGTGGAGAAATTCACCGACCCCGGGTCGCTGGAAGCCATGGGGAAGGATCTGATAGAGTTTTCCGCTATCTTCGAGAGCGAGAGGACGCTGAAAATGACCATGCTAAACCCGGCCGTGCCGCCGGAGGCTAAGCTGGCGATCCTGGAAGCGGTTATGAAGAGGATGGACCTGGCCGATCCCTCCAGAAAGGCCCTGATCCATGTATTAAGGAAGAAGAGGATGGGGATAATAAGGTTTATCGCCTCCGAGTTTGAGAGGATATCATTCGGGGTGCTGGGCAAGGTTCGCGCCCAAGTGACCAGCGCCGTGGAGCTGACCGCCGATGAAGCGGACAGCCTGCGCAAAAGTCTTTCGGAATTTTCCGGAAAAGAAGCGGTTATGGAACTGAAGGTCGATCCTTCGTTGATAGGTGGAGTGGTGGCCAGAATAGGCTCTGTAGTATACGACGGCTCCGTGGCCAACCAGCTTCAATCCCTGAGGGTGCGGCTTAACTAATATTTACAAGGTGAGACTGGAAAATGGGTATTAAGGCCGAAGAGATCAGCTCGATTATCAAAGAGCAGATCGACAAGTACGAACAAAAGATAGAACTGAAGGAAGTTGGCGTGGTTATATCCGTCGGCGACGGTATAGCCAGGATCTATGGCCTGGAGAACTGCCTGGCCGGCGAGATGCTGGAGTTCCCCGGAGGGATTATCGGCATGGCCTTCAACCTGGAAGAAGACAACGTGGGCGCCATTCTTCTCGGCTCCGACATCGAGATCAAAGAAGGGGACGAAGTTAAACGGACAGGCCGTATTTTCGAGGTCCCCACAGGCATGGCCATGGTGGGCCGGGTAGTGAACGCCATCGGCGAGCCTATTGACGGCAAAGGCGCCATCAAGACAGACACCTACGGCCCTGTGGAGAGGATCGCCCCTGGAGTTATCGACCGTAAATCGGTCCACGAGCCGATGCAGACAGGCATCAAGGCCATAGACGCCATGATCCCCATCGGCCGCGGCCAGCGCGAGCTTATCATAGGCGACAGGCAGACCGGCAAGACCGCAATCGCCATTGACGCGATTATAAACCAGAAAGGCCAGGGCGTTTTCTGCATATACGTGGCCATCGGCCAGAAGCGCTCCACCGTGGCCCAGGTGCACAGGCTGCTGGAGGAGCACGGCGCCATGGAGTATACAACCATAGTCGCCGCCACAGCCTCCGAGCCGGCGCCGCTTCTATACATGGCGCCCTACGCCGGATGCGCCATCGGCGAGTGGTTCCGCGACAACAGCAAGCACGCTCTTATCGTTTATGACGACCTGACCAAGCAAGCTTCGGCCTATCGCCAGTTGTCGTTGCTGATGCGCCGCCCTCCGGGCCGCGAGGCATACCCGGGCGATATTTTCTATTGTCATAGCCGCTTGCTGGAGCGTTCCTGTAAAGTGAACGACAAGCTGGGCGCAGGCTCCATGACGGCGCTACCGATCATTGAGACCCAGGCCGGCGACGTCTCCGCGTATATCCCCACGAACGTTATCTCCATCACCGATGGACAGATATTTTTGGAAACAGACCTTTTCTTCTCCGGCATCCGCCCTGCGATCAACGCCGGCATATCCGTCTCCCGGGTGGGAGGCGCCGCCCAGATAAAGGCCACAAAGCAGGTGGCCGGCAGTTTGAGGCTGGATCTGGCCCAGTTTCGCGATCTTGCCGCGTTCGCCGCGTTCGGGTCGGACCTGGATGAGGCGACCCAGGCGCAGCTTCGCCGGGGCGAGCGGCTGGTGGAGGTCCTCAAGCAGGATCAGTACCGTCCCTTGTCCATCGAGCGGCAGGTGGTTTCCATCTACTGCGGCGTAAAAGGCCACTTGGACGATCTTGCGAACAACAGGGTCAGCGCCTTTGAGGATGAGTTTTTGGCCTATCTTGATTCCAAGGCGCCCGATATCCTCGAGTCGATCGTTACCGAGCAGAAGATTTCCGATGAAACAGAGAATAAACTGAAAGCGGCCATAGCTAATTTCAAGAGCGGGTTCTCCAAGGAGTAAGGCTTTATGCCGAATCTTAAAGATATCAAGAGGCGGATAGATTCCGTCAAGAACACCCAGAAGATCACCAGAGCGATGAAGCTGGTGGCCGCCGCCAAGTTGCGCAAGGCGCAAGAAGCGGTTGAGGCCTCACGTCCATACTCCGAAAGGATGCTCGAAGTGATGAAGGGTATCGCCCTGCGGGCCAGCCCGGAGGCCAGCCCCCTGCTGGAACGCAGGCAAGCCCAGAACATCGTCATCGTAGTGTATTCCGGCGACAAGGGGCTTTGTGGCCCCTTCAACAGCTCTGTGCTTAAAACCGCGCAGAAGCTGATAGCGGAAAACGAAGGAAAAGGGATCTCCCTGGTTTTGCTGGGGAAAAAAGCCCGCGACTTCTTTAAAAGGCGGAAAGTTAAAACACTGGAGACCATCCTGGACGTTGCTCGGCATGACCAGTATGACTTGGCGGAGAAGGTGGCCGACATAGCCATAAGCGCTTATACCGAGGGGACCGCCGATGCGGTGTATCTGGTGTTCAACAAGTTTAGGAACGTGGTGGTGCAGGTGCCCCAGACCGCCTCACTGCTGCCCGTGGAGACCCGAACGGCCGATGAGGAGGGGGAGCACGGTCTGGCCGATTACGAGTATGAACCTTCGGCGGAGGAGATTCTGGAGGAGATTCTTCGCCGTTACGTGATTTCCCAGCTGCACCAGGGCCTTTTGGAGTCCCAGGCCAGCGAAAACGGCGCAAGGATGACAGCCATGGACGCCGCCACTAAAAACGCAAAAGAAATGATCGACGACCTTACCCTGGATTATAACAAGGCTCGCCAGGCCGCCATCACCACGGAGCTTATCGAGGTGGTCAGCGGCGCGGACGCCCTGGAGGGGTGAGGGAATATATGAGGAATTGATTAAATGACCACCAAGACAAAGAACGTAGGAAAAATATCCCAGATCATCGGGCCGGTGATCGATGTGGAATTCGGCGCCGGGGCGCTGCCGAAGATTTTTAACGCCCTGGAGGTGTTCACCCCTGGAGGCGAGAAGATCGTCTCTGAGGTGGCCCTGCACCTGGGGGAGAACACCGTGCGCGCGGTGTGCATGAAGCCCACCGACGGGCTGATGCGCGGTATGGACGTGACAGACACCGGCTCCGCCATCTCTGTCCCAGTGGGCAAGGGTGTGCTAGGTCGCGTGCTAAACGTGACGGGGGACCCGGTGGACGAGGCCGGGCCGGTGGAATGCGATACCCGATGGGAGATCCACCGGGAAGCGCCCTCATTGGTGGATCAGTCCTCCACCATGGAGCCACTGGAAACAGGAATCAAGGTTATCGATCTGCTGGAGCCTTACCTCAAGGGAGGCAAGACCGGGCTCTTCGGCGGCGCAGGTGTGGGCAAGACCGTGCTTATCACCGAGCTTATCCGAAACATCGCCACGGAGCATTCCGGATACTCCGTCTTCGCCGGCGTGGGCGAGCGAACCCGTGAAGGTAACGATCTGTATTACGAGATGAAAGAATCTGGCGTTCTGGAAAAAACCGCGTTGATCTATGGTCAGATGACCGAGCCTCCTGGCGCCAGGCTGCGGGTGGGGCTTTCCGGGCTGACTGTGGCCGAATATTTCCGAGACACCCAGGGGCTCGACGTGCTCCTGTTTGTGGATAACATATTCCGTTTCTCCCAGGCGGGCTCCGAGGTTTCCGCATTGTTGGGCCGTATGCCGTCGGCGGTGGGATACCAGCCCACCTTGGCCACGGAGATGGGCAATCTGCAGGAGCGGATCACCTCCACCAAAAAAGGATCGGTCACATCGGTGCAGGCGATCTATGTCCCCGCCGACGACCTGACCGATCCGGCTCCGGCCACCACATTCGCCCATCTGGACGCCACCACGGTTCTGAACCGGCGAATCTCCGAGCTGGGCATCTACCCCGCTGTGGATCCGCTCGACTCCACCTCCCGCATCCTAGACCCGAACATCGTGGGCAAGGAGCATTACGCTATCGCCAGGGGCACCCAGCAGATATTGCAGAGGTACAAGGAGCTTCAGGACATCATCGCCATCCTGGGAATGGAAGAGCTTTCCGAGGATGACAAGGTGGCCGTGGCCCGGGCCAGAAAAGTTCAAAGATATCTCTCACAGCCCTTCTTCACGGCGGAGACCTTCACCGGCACCCCAGGCCGATATGTGAAGCTCAAAGACACTCTGGAAGGCTTCGGCAAGCTGATAAAGGGAGATCTGGACGAGATCCCGGAGCAGTGCTTCTACATGGTTGGTGGCATTGATGAGGTTTACACGAAGTGGGACAAGATGAAAAAAGGTAGCGCCTGATGTCGGATAGGCAAGAGACACAGGAAAACCTGCAGCTGGAGGTTCTCACTCCAGGCAGGATGGTGGCCCAGCTCTCCGTCCCCATGGTGACTTTGCCCGGAGTGGAAGGGTATTTCGGCGTGCTGCCGGGGCATATGCACCTGATTACCAAACTTAAGCCTGGGGTTGTTTCCTATGAGGAAGGTGGAATGCCCCGCCGGATGGCGATCTCCACGGCTATAGTGGAGGTGGCGCCGGAAAAAGTCATAGTACTGGCTCGCAGCGCGGAGCTGGGCGACGATATCGACGTGGAGCGGGCCAGGGCGTCTATGGAGGAAGCGAAAGCAAAGATCGCTTCCCTGCCTGAAGGTGACGAAGGGCACGTGGAAGCTGAGGCGGAAAACCTGCGGGCCCTGGCGCGGGTGCAGGCGGTGGAAGAGGAGGAGTAGAGGCTCACTTCGCGTTCAGCGGTTCTTCTTATCGGCCACCGGCCGGTATCTCTCCGGCGGTCCTATCCTTGTTCGAATCACATCTATACAGCTTCCCGCTTTTTTTTTGCGCTCTTGATAGGTATTGATAATCGATACTGTATAGCCGTATCATGTACCAGATAATAAGTACTATGGAGCTATGGTGGGGATCATGAGATATTCAGGAAAAATGGTGGGCGCTCTGGTGGCGCTGACGGCGGTGGCGCTGATGGCTTGCGCGGGAACGGGAAAATTCTACAAGTTGCATCTTCGCGCCGGGGATATACTCACCGGCACACTGGAATCCGACATTCAAATGAAGACCAGCCGGGGCGCAAAGCTTGACCTGCCGGCCAACAGCATCGAGGAGATCGATTTCGGGCGGGGAGGCAGCGCCGAGGTGACCTTGCGCGATGGTAATGAGTTTGAGGGGGATGTTCTGAACAAGTCGCTTAAAATCAAGTTAAGCGCCACAGGCAAACTTGAAGAGATAAGCATAGACAAAATAGAAAGTTTTGCCAGGGATTAACATCCCCGGAAGCGTCTCCCCTGGGGCATAGCTCCCTGGGCTAATGGCTCTTGACCAGGTGTGGGTGGTAAAGCTGTGTTGACGCACCCTCACCTCCTTCCCATCCTTGAACCCGCCACGCTGCTCCCCATGCGGTGTGGATCCGGACTTACTGCTTTTCATCCTGTGGGCACCCTGGCGGTTTGGCTTTCTGCCTCCCTTCGGCATATATCCTGACACATTTGCATGAATGATTATTGTTGCGCTAATCAAGTATTTTAAATATAACTACAGGCAGTCTGTGATATTTCCGCCGAATGACGACAATGCGTGTTTTTTGAAAAGGGGGATTTATGTTTAGCACTGCAATTCTGGACGTGGCTATCGGGTTGTGTATGATGTACCTTTTAATAAGCCTAGTGTGCACCGTGGCCGTGGAGTGGGTGGCCGCTTATTTCAATTGGCGTTCGAACAATCTGAAAACCGCTATCAAGAGCCTGTTGACGGGAAACGCGTCCAGTGAAAAAATCGATCTGTTAGCCGCGTTTTATGCCCATCCGCGCATCAAAAGTCTTTCGAAGGACAATAATTCCGAACCCTCCAGTATTTCATCATCGGTGTTCGCCGATACCGTGATTGACATGTTGCTGGAGCCGGGCTCTCCGGATAAGACTGCGGAAGTGATAACAAAAAGAGCGCTCGATGAATTGGATGAAAATGGCAAGAACAAGTATCTGAGTTATGTTTTAAAGTCTACGCTTGCGACAGAACATATTCAAAAGACAATCAGCTCACTTATCGCCAGGCCAAAAATGGAGATCGACCAGTTCCGGGAAAGCGTCGAGCATTGGTATGACGAGACCCAGGCCCGCGCGCAAGGCTGGTACAAGCGAAGGACACACATATGGAATTTAGGCATTGCGTTTGTCATATGCCTGGCCCTGAACGCGGATACAATCCAGATAGCCAACCGAATTTACGCTGATCCGGCTCTGCAAAAAGCCCTGGTGGCCTCCGCTTCCGCATACATGGAGGATGCTAAAAATGGCGAAAACAAGACAAATACGCAAAAGGCCGACCTTTTGCTTGAAACGATGAAAAAGGAAATAGACCAGGGCAGCATATACGCCTACCCTATCGGATGGAAAGGTCACTGCCCAAAAGGTAACATAGCCTGGTTGATGAAGATAGCGGGGATAATCCTGACTGTTTTCGCAATAAACCTTGGTTCGCAATTCTGGATCAACACTGTAAGGGGGCTGGTGGAGCTACGCCTTGGAGGCGCAAAACCGCCAAAGAGGGAAAGCAAACTCGAGGCCGGCGGGAACTGATACTAAAGTATTAAATAGGCGCCGGGGCCTGGCGGGGTTCCTGCCTCTTTTCCGCCGTGTGGCGGGCCACCCACATCAACCAATTATCCGCACTCTCACATGCCGGGTTCTGGGTCCGTCGAACTCGCAAAGGAATATCCCCTGCCACTTCCCCAGCTCCAGCCGTCCATCGCCGAAGAACACCATCTCCGAGCAGCCCACCAGTGTGGACTTCATATGGGCGGCGCTGTTTCCCTCGGAATGAGCGTAGGCCGGATGGCTCCATGGAACCATCAGATCCAGGGCATGGGCCATATCAAGAACCACGGAAGGATCTGCGTTTTCGTTGATGGTCACACCCGCCGTGGTGTGGGGTGTGAAGACCACCAACGCGCCATCGGCTTTAAAGTCACCAGAGACTTTGGTGTTGTTCAGGAAATCCTGTACCTGGCCTGTGATCTCCACAAAATCAGTCCTGGATTTTGTCTGGACATAGAACTCACCTGTCATAAGTCATGAGCGTCAGCTAGCGTCAGGCCACCGCCGCTCCCGCTCGAACCCGCACAGTCACATCCACACCCACAACCATAAGCCCTTCGGGAACTTCAGGCAGAGACGCCATTTGGGGCAATTCAGCCTCAAAATCAATCAACTCGCCGGTGTCCACGTTATAGATGTGGTGATGGCTGGTTGTGGAGGGTTCGTAAAATATCTTGGAAGGATTCACGATGACTTCCTTAATAATTCCCTTGCCGGCGAAAAGCCTAAGAGTGTTGTAGACAGTGGCCTTGGAGACGATATAGCGTCCCTTGTTCACCTTTGTCATTACTTGCTCCGCGGATACATGCTGCTTCTTGGCCAACAAAGTGCGGGCGATTTCTACTCTTTGCAGGGTGGCGGTAATGTCATGATCGCGCAACAGATTCGCCAACTCCGTGGTTGTTCTTGGATGTAGCTCCATTTTTTACTCGCTCCAATTGTTTAACATTATGTAGAAGAAATCTTTAACAGAATCTAATCTATCTTCATATTATATTCACCCGAATACTATGACTTAAGTCTATGTATCACCTTAAAGCAAGACCAAGTATGCCCCTTAGACGATACGGGATACTGCAATCGAACTGTATATGCTTTATAATCAAGACACTGCCAAGATGACAGGAGAATGCTTCAAGCTTTGATTATAAAGTATACATTGATGTACAGCAATATTAGTGCCATACAGAAATTTCTTCTTTCCTCTTCTCGTCTCCATTATATTTGTTAGAACATTAAGGTTCTTTAGCTGGCCTTACCATGTGGCTATACCTGCGTGAAACAATGAATATGTCGGGTTTCCTGGCTGGGAAATTACAGGTTCAGTTTCAGCAAGAATAATTGTATAATCTCTATTGCTTATAATGTTGATAAAGAAAATCCGCTAAATTAGGAGTAATACCATGGAACATAAACTTCCAGAATTACCGTATGATAAAAGCGCCCTGGCGCCCCATATCTCTGCGGAGACGCTGGAGTTTCATCACGGCAAGCACCACGCCACCTACATCACGAACCTGAACAACCTTATCAAGGGGACTGAGTTTGCAGATATGACTCTGGAGGATATTGTCCGAAAGGCTGGCCCCGGAGGCCTGTTCAACAACGCCGCCCAGGTGTGGAACCACTCGTTTTACTGGAACTGCCTGGCTCCCAAAGCTGGAGGCGAGCCCACTGGCCCCCTGGCAAACGCCATAAATTCCACCTTCGGTTCCTTCGCTGATTTCAAGGAGAAATTCAGCCAGACCTCCATCACCACCTTCGGCTCCGGCTGGGGTTGGCTGGTGAAGAACGCAGATGGCGGCCTGGAGCTTGCCAGCACCAGCAATGCCGGATGCCCCCTCACCGATGGCAAGGCTCCCCTGCTCACCTGCGATGTGTGGGAGCACGCCTATTACATCGACTATCGCAACGCCCGGCCCAAGTATCTGGAAGGCTTCTGGAACCTGGTCAACTGGGATTTCGCGACGAAAAATTTCACGGGGTGACGCGCCCCACATCGCAAGGAGCCCGGCGGCATGTTCGCCGGGCTTTTTTACGCCGGACACTGGGTACCCATTATATCTTTACCCTATCCAATTCACCTCCCATAGGCTAAAATCATTGGTTTTATTCTGGAAATAGCCGATAAATGCCCGGTCGAGCAAATATAATAGGAAACCTGCCCTTTACGATAGATGAAACCAGGGTCCTGCGGGAGATGCGGGTCTCCCGCATCAAGAGCGTGGATGAGCTGAAGGAACGGCCCCTGGCCGAGGCGATAAAGAAAACCATAGCAAAGGCATATACCCTCATCCACGGCAAGGGAGTATACAAGACCGTCGAGCTCAATGGCATCGGGGATGGCGGGGAGGTGGCCGCTGAGGATTCCCCGGGGCTGTTCATTGGAGCGGATATGGTGCGGCTGTTGGGCGCGTGTACACGCGCCACCGTCCTGGCTGTCACCATCGGCGGGGACCTGGAAGCGGAGGTGGAGCGGCTGGACAAGAGCGGCGAAATAACCGAAGCGTATCTTCTGGAGATGGTGGGAGGATGGATGGCCGACTACATGGCCGAGCGACTGGATGAGAGGATAGAGAAAGAGATAATACGCGCCGGGTTCGACAGGACCATGCGCTACTCCCCAGGCTATGGCGACTGGCCCCTGGAGCGCCAGCCCGCCCTGATACAGCTGGCGGAAGGGGAGAGGATCGGAATATCTGTGACCGATAGCCATATCATGATTCCGCGTAAATCGGTTTCCGCTGTGATCGGCTGGAAAGGAAAGGCATAAGGCAAAGTGAACCTGTTAGAAGAGATTAAAAAGCGGATTTTAATTCTGGACGGCTCCATGGGGGCATTGCTTCAGGGCCGTGGACTGCCTCACGGCCACGCCCCTGATTTGTGGAACATCGAGCGCCCCGATGCGATACGCGACGTCCACCGACAATACGCCGGGGCTGGCGCCGATATCGTGCTCACCAACACCTTTGGCGCGTCTCGCCTGCGGCTGGGGGAGTACTCCGCCCATGACAAGCTGGTACAGATAAACCAGGCAGGCGTGGCCCTGGCCCGGGAGGGCGCTCCGAACGCGCTGGTGGCCGGAGATGTGGGTCCCTTGGGGGGGATCATGGCCCCCACCGGCGAGATATCATTCGACGAAGGTGTCGAAATCTTCCGGGAGCAGATTGCCGCCCTGATACAGGCGGGAGTGGACCTGCTGGTGGTGGAGACCATGTTCGACCTGATGGAGATAAAAGCCGCGGTGGTGGCGGCAAACGATGTGCGGGGCAATGTCCCACTGGTAGCCTCCATGACGTTCAACGTGGATGGCGTCACCGATACAGGCACCGATCCGGTGACCGCGGCTCTGACCCTGGAAGGGCTGGGCGTGGATATACTGGCGATCAACTGCTCCACAGGCCCGGAGCCGATGGTGGCGGTGGTGGAGCGAATGGCCGCAGCCAGTGGACTGCCCATCTGTGTCCAGCCGAACGCCGGCCTGCCGGTGAACCGCGCGGGGGTGACGGTATTCGAGACCCCCATGGAGAAGGTGGCCAGTTTCGCCACTCATTTCGCAGAAGCCGGAGCCAACATCATAGGTGGCTGCTGCGGCACAACGCCAGATTATATAAGGATGATCAGGGCCTCCCTGCAGGGGCGGACCCCAAAGAGCCGTAGCATGCGCCCCTCCATGGCATTCACCAGCAGGATGATATCACTGGTGGCGGGCGAGGGACAGCCCTTCATAAAGATCGGGGAGAAGATAAACCCCACCGGCCGAAAGGCTTTCGCCCAGTCGATCAAGGAGGGGCGGATGGATATGGTGGTGGCCGACGCCCGCAAGCAGTTCGAATCCGGCGCCATGGCCCTGGATGTGAATGTGGGAGTGCCCCTGGTGGACGAGGGGGCCATGATGGAAAAGGCGCTGACGGCAATACAGAATGTCACTCCTCTGCCGGTGGTGATAGACAGCTCCTACGCCTCCGCCCTGGAGGCGGGGCTGAAAGTCTTCCCCGGCAGGGCGCTTATCAACTCCATCAACGGCGAGACCGAACGCCTGGAGGAGGTGACCCCTCTGATAAAAAGGTATGGCGCTTCCGTCATCGCCCTGTTGGCTGGTGACGATATACCTGAGCTGGCGGTGGATCGGCTGAAGATCGCCGAAAAGATTTTGCGCTACCTGGAGGATAACGGTATTCCGGCGGACCGGGTGATATTCGACTGCCTGGCGCTGGTGGTCTCCGCCATGCAGGATGGCGCCGCCCAGACTCTGGAGACGATAAGGGAAGTGAAACGGCAATTCGGTGTCCCTGCGATGATAGGGTTGTCCAACGTATCCTTCGGGTTGCCCCAGCGAAACGCGATAAACTCCAGCTTTATGGCCATGGCCATGGGCGCGGGGCTGGACGCCGCCATTATGAATCCATACGACGAGGATTTGAACAGGGTTGTGGCTGCTGCCTCTATGTTCTGCGGGCGGGATCCGCAATGCCGAGTGTATATAGACATGATGGAGGAGGCCGAGGCCAAACCCAAAGAGAAGGATACCGGCCCCAAGACCACCAGGGAAATGATATTCGCAGCCGTGATGGATGGTGACAAGGGGCATATAGAGACGCTGGTGCAAAAAGCCGTGGAGGAAGGGGACGACCCGATGGGGATATTCATCGACACCCTGACACCGGCCATCCGCCACCTGGGCGACCTGTTCGCTCAACGGAAGAAATTCATCCCCCACCTGGTGGCCGCAGCGGATACGATGAAGCGCGGCGTGGCGGTGCTGGACCCGCTGTTAAAAAAATCCGGAGCCTCATACGACAAGGGTACCGTGGTCTTTGCCACCGTGAAAGGGGACATCCACGACATCGGGAAAAACATATGCGTGTTGATGCTCGCAAATTTTGGATACAGGGTCATCGATCTGGGCAAGAACGTACCACTGGAGGATATACTGGCCGCGGCGGAAAAACATGGCGCCAGGATCATCGCGCTCTCCGCATTGATGACCACCACCATGATCCAGATGAAGCTTATGGTGGACCAGGTACGGGCCAGGAACCTGCCTTATAAGATTATGGTGGGTGGCGCCGTGGTGACGAAAGCCTTCGCCAACGAGATCGGCGCCGACGCATATGGCAAGGACGTGGGCGATGTGGTGGACGTTACCGAGTCTCTTATGCATACTGTACGAGAGGAAAATAAATGAGAAAGTACAACTTCGGCCAGGCGCTTATGCCGGCCATATTGATAATCGCGTCTTTGTCGGCTAGCTGTGCGGATTTGTCCCCATACCGCTACACCCAGACCTACACAATGATAGAGCCCGCCAACTCGGCGGCCAAGACGTATGAGGATGGGAAAGTGAAAGTCCGGTTCCACATTGATGAGAAACGGATATTCGTAAAGTTGGTTAACCTCACCAACGCGCCTTTGTCCATTAACTGGGATGAGGCCTCCTACGTGAGCCTCGATGGCGCGCGCCACAAGGTGGCGGGCCTGGATAGTATCTTTTCCTCCGACCGCTCCAAGCCGGGGCCCACCCAGATCCCACCAGGCGGCGCCACGGACGACTTCGCCGCGCCAGTGAAAAACGTGGAAAAGCTGGAACAGTGGACCTGGTACCTCTCCCCGCTATTTAACCTCAAAGACGAAAACTCCCTGGAGAACAGGGGGAAGATATTCGGCCTGGATCTGCCAATACAGGTGGAGGGGATGTGGAAAGTCTACTCGTTCAGGTTCAAGATACTCAACGTGGTCCCGATCCACCAGCCTGTTTGACAGGGGGCTGGCCCCAAACTGAGGTTGCCATTTAGCTCTATTACCGGTAAGCTTGCGTCTGAATGTGATAATAAATTATTTCGGCAATGGCGCCAATGACCTCAGACGAAGGCTCCCAGGTGGAGGAGAACAGCTCCGATGATATAAGGCGCATCTTCAACATTCAGAAAAAAGCCTTCCTGAAAAATCCTTTTCCCTCCATTGAGCAGCGAAAGTCCGCCCTGAATACCCTTCTTCATCTGGTGAAAAACAACCAGTACAATTTCGTGGAGACCATCAACCAGGATTTCGGATGCCGCTCACCCCAGGAAACCTTGCTGGCGGAAGTTGCTCTCACTCTGGAGGATATTCGCCATTCCGTGCGTCATCTTGCAAAATGGATGAAGCCCAGGCGAAGGGCCATGTCCATATGGTTCCAGCCAGCTGGCGCGAGGGTGATGCGCCAGCCGCTGGGAGTGGTGGGGATCATCTCTCCCTGGAACTATCCCGTGATGCTGGCCGTCACGCCACTGGCTGCCGCTCTTGCGGCGGGAAACAGAGTCATCCTGAAAGTGAGCGAAAACACTCCAGCTACCAGCGGCCTTTTAGCCCGGCTGATCCGGGATGCTTTTCCCGAAGACCATGTGGCTGTGGTTTGTGGAGGCCCAGAGACAGCCCGCGCCGTCACCCACACCCCCTTCGACCGGCTTCTCTACACCGGCGCCACCGCCAGGGCGGCGGAGATTCTACATGCGGCGGCCGATAACCTGACTCCGGTCACCCTGGAGCTGGGAGGAAAGAATCCGGCGATTATTCATCCCGATTTTCCCATGGACACGGCGGCGGAACGCCTTATGGCGGTGAAGCTGTTTAGTGGAAGCCAGGCTTGTGTCTCCCTTGACTATGTGATGGTCCAAACGGGGATGGAAGATCAGTTCATTAAGGCGGCTTCCGCCAGCGTGGCCAGGATGTACCCTACCATGGTGGAGAACCCTGACTACACTTCCATCATAAACGACAAGCAATACACCAGGATAATGGAGTTACTGGAAGACGCCAGGGGGAAAGGCGCCAGGATCGTGGAAGCAAATCCGATGGGTGAAACCTTCGATACTTCAAAGCGCAAAATCCCGCCCATATTCGTCCTGAATGTGACAGAGGAGATGACAATCGCCCAGACGGAGATATTTTCTCCTCTGTTGATGGTGATCCCGTATAAGGATTTGGACGCCGCCATGGAATATGTCAATTCTCGTCCCCGGCCTCTGGCGCTTTATTATTTCGATTACGACAAGGCCAGAGTAAATAAAGTCCTGCAAGGCGTCGTTTCCGGCACGGCCGCTATTAACGATGCGCTATGGCAATTCTGCGTTCCTGATTTGCCCCTGGGCGGGGTGGGGCACAGCGGAATTGGGCGATACCATGGGGAATGGGGGTTCGCAGAGTTCTCTCACGAAAAGGGTGTATTTCTTCAATCCAGATTCAGTCAGCTCTGGACTATAAGACCCCCTTTCGGATGGATCACCCGGTTGATCACAAGGCTCATGATCCGCTAACCAGGCGCCAACTTGATCCGGGTATATTTCCGGCAGATTCCAGGCAATATCCTCCACCCGCATAGGGTGTTTTTCCCGCCCGATCCGGGAGCCTTTCCCCGCAAAACCGGGCGTTCTCCCGATTCTTTATCCCATGGCGTCCTGCTAGCCTGAAACCGTGAGAGAAGTTTATATAGAAAGGC
>JAOUMU010000046.1 GCA_029881335.1 Nitrospinota bacterium
GTCTCGATACCAGTTGTCTCAATGCGTTCCGCCACAACGCCGATGACAGACCTCTTGCCAAATGGGACCACAACTCGTACACCAGGCTTGGCTTTTTCGTCCAATTGCTCCGGAATGGAATAGGTGAAAAGCCCTGGCGCCGGGCGCAGGATCATTACCTGGGCGAAAGGCAAATCCTTTTTTTTTTGCTTTTGATCATTCATTTGCGTGAAATTGGCTTAGGGTTCCGATACTATATACTCCATTAGGCTCTCGGAAGGAGTTTCTTTTAATTTATGCGTTCCATTTTTTTCAGGATAGCTCATATTGCCATATAAAGCCTGGTTCGAGTGCTTCAATCCCGAATGCGGCAGCCGGTATCCGCTGACGGAAATCGCGTACAACTGCAATAAATGCGGATCGCTGCTGCAGGTGACGCACGACACGGACGTGATCGCCAAGACCTCCGCCGCGCAATGGATGCGCCTGTTCGACGAGCGCAAAAGGCGCAACACCTGGCCCTATGGCTCTGGCGTGTGGAAACTGAAGGAATGGGTCTGCCCGGAGGTGGCGGATGAGAACATCGTCTCCATGTACGAAGGGGAGTCGAACCTTTTCTGGGCGGACAGGCTGGGCTCCACCATCGGTTTGCCGGATCTGTGGATCAAGCTTTGCGGCAACAGCCACACCGGCTCGTTCAAGGACCTGGGGATGACGGTGCTGGTCTCTATGGTAAAGCAGATTATGGCTGACGGAGGCGACATCCGCGCCGTGGCCTGCGCATCCACGGGGGACACATCGGCCGCCCTTGCCGCATATTGCGCCGCCGCCAATATCCAGTCGATAGTGTTCCTGCCCAGGGACAAGGTGACTCCTGAGCAGCTGATACAGCCGATAGCAAACGGAGCGCTGGTACTGGCGCTGGATACCGATTTCGACGGATGTATGGAGATCGTGCAGAAGGTGACGGCTGATAACACAATATACCTGGCCAACTCCAAAAACTCCCTGCGGATAGAGGGACAGAAGACGGTGAGCGTGGAAATCGTGCAGCAGCTGGACTGGCAGGCGCCCGATGTGGTGGTGATTCCAGGAGGCAACCTGGGCAACGTCTCCGCTCTGGGAAAAGGGTTTCTGCTGATGGAAAAGGTGGGTATCATTTCCAAGCGGCCGAGGATAGTGTGCGCCCAGGCGGAAAAAGCCAACCCTCTGTATCTGTACTACAAGAATGGCTGGAGGGACTACAAGCCTGTGCAGGCCCAGCCTACCCTGGCCAGCGCCATCCAGATCGGCCAACCCGTTTCCCTGGAAAAGGCCGTGAAAATATTAAAAGACTTCAATGGAATTGTGGAGCAGGCCAGCGAACAGGAACTGGCCGACGCTTGCGCCCGGGCGGACAAGACCGGCATGTATACCTGCCCGCACACAGGAGTGGCCCTGGCCGCGCTCTTCAAATTGGTGGATCGTGGGGAGATAACCTCCAAGGATCGGGTTGTGGTCATCTCCACAGCCCACGGGCTCAAGTTCTCCCATTTCAAGACCGAATACCACACGCAAAAGATCGGATCTATCACTTCCCACTACGCAAACCTACCCATTGAGCTGCCAGCGGACGCTGACAAAGTGCGCTCCGTGATCCAGGAAAGGCTGGCGAAAAAAGGCTGAGGTGGAATACCCTTAGGAAGCTGTTGTGGTGATGGGTAAGGCAATGGCTGTTTACGCCTATGGATATGCTATATAATGCCGGATCAGGAGCTACTCTCCTTATTCTCATGGAATATTTAAAGACAGGCGGGGTAAATCATGGCAGTGAAGGTTTTGGTTGTCGACGATTCAATGATGATGCGCAGGTTGGTCAAGGATATCATAAGCTCCTCTACGGAAATCGAAGTGGTGGGGGACGCCAATAATGGCAAGGTGGCGCTGGAAAAAACCGAGACCCTAAAACCCGATGTGGTGCTGCTGGATATAGAAATGCCGGTGATGACGGGGCTGGAATACCTGCAGGCCATCAAAGGGAAAAACCTGGCCAAGGTCATAGTGCTCTCCTCACTGACCCAGGAGGATTCCGTAATAGCGAAGGAAGTCATGGAATTAGGCGCCCATGGTGTCATCGCCAAGCCTTCCGGAGCAGTGAGCCTGGATCTGCGCCAGAGAAGGGGGCACGAGATCGTGAAGGCCATCGAAGCAGCAACCGCTTCCTGATTCAGCCGCCTGCTGGATATCTTCCATATCCACCCCTGCCCTGTTCCCGGCAAAGTAATTCCTTCTGGGAAACATCATTTCTGTCAGGCTGTCGAAAAAGTCACTTAACTTGTCATTCTGAGGAACCGAAGGCGACGAGAATCTTGAAACGCCAATAACAGGACAGATCCTTCGCTTCCCCCAGAATGACAGTCAATAATAGTTGTTCAACATCCTGCTGGATCACTTAGGAAGTCTTACTCCCTGTCAATGTGATGCTGGTGACGGAGGTGGCCACATCCAGAATCTCGTCAGAGAGCTGGCCGCCACAACCACATCCATCGCCACCGCTCAGATATGCAGCGGCCATCTGGCTGTAGTCGGCCTCCTTGATCACTTCCACGTCAGTGAACCCGGCGCCCTTGGCCGCCCCGATGAATTCATCCCTCATCATGGCGCCCGCCACACAGCCAATGTAGGCCGAAAGCGAATTCCGGATGGAATCGGGCAACGGCTTTAGCAGGGTTATATCGGAAACCACGAACTTTCCTCCAGGCTTCAGCGCCCGGTGCATCTCCGCGAATACCTTGTTCTTATCTTCGGAAAGGTTGATCACGCAGTTGGAGATAATCACGTTCACCGAGGAGTCATCCACCGGCAGGTTCTCTATGCTCCCCTCGCGAAACTCAACGTTTTCATATCCACCCTTGGCCGCGTTCTCCCGCGCAAGCTTCAGCATCTGGGGCGTCATGTCCACGCCGATCACTTTCCCATTCGGCCCCACCTTGTTGGCCGCGATGAAACAGTCGATCCCGCCACCGGAGCCGAGATCCACAACGGTGTCCCCCTCCTTGACGGCGTCATGACCCAGGGGCGAACCGCATCCCAGCCCCAGGTCCGCGCTATCTGGAATCGATTTCAGCTCCTCCGGGGAATAGCCTATCTTGTCAGAAAAGCCCCCCCTGTTAACGGAAGGCCCGCAGCAGGAAGAGGTGGCGCTCTCGGCTATCGCCCCATATCTCACTTTGACCTTCTCTGTAATGCCTGTTCCCAAATTGTCAATTTCCTGGTTCATTTTCATGCTCCTTTCCCGCGCTGTCGGGAAGGCAACAATCCCTTCCCACGCAGCAGTTTTTAATAATGCTCGCAAACTTTTCCATTGCCCCGGTCAAAGCCGGGATGTCGATGGTGTACCACGCAGTTTTTCCATCTTTCCTGGAAACCAGCACGCCGCCCGCCTTTAGTATCTGCAGATGATGAGAAATAGTGGCGTGGGTCAGTGGATAGAAAGCCTCAGCCACCTGGCCACTGGTCAGCTCCCCCTTTTCACCGAGCAGAATGACGATCTTCTGGCGGACAGGGTCAGCTAACGCTTTGATAAAAATGATGTCAAATTCTGTTTTCATAACCGCCGACACACTAAGACGTTTATACCATTGTCTTAATAATAGCATTCAACGTTTCATTGTCAAGACTATGCTTAATTATATTTTATAAAATTATCAGCCAATTTGGACATTTGTCCTGCTTTCACCGCAAAATATGCATTTCAAAGAAGTGTGGTTCCGTCTGCCGACTGTACATTGTTTTCCTCTGACGCCGAATCTATCCTATAGATGTAGAGAGACGGAACGGGTCGCTCTCCGTGCCATATTAAAAATTGCGGGGAATGGGGATTTCTCGTAGTTGTGGAGAGCGGCCTCTCTCATTTTGTTTATACAATTAACCAACCCTGACCAGCTTACATCCATAATGAAAAACTATCCCAGCGATAGAGTGCCAATGGCGATAGCATGTTGATGAAAACTATTTTCGACTCTCGTTTGGAGTTAAGCGAAGAATCCCGCCATCGATATTTTTGACGTTATGAGATTCTCCGTCGCCTTCAGCTCCTAAGAATGAAAAGTTCAGCTGCTTTTTAAACAACCTGCCAGGCGTCACCTGTTGAACAGAGATGGAAACACCGTTAATCCCACCCCTGTGATTCTCGATCCTGAATCGACAGTCGGTCCAATTTGCCAAAACCGAGGTCCGGTCATTTTCATAAGCTTGCTCAAGCCTGCTTGTAATGTCATTATGGTCGTATAAAGCAAGGGGGTATATATGAACGACTTGATACTGGATTACACAAACGTGATGTCCGCCGCCGTGGGGGAGGAAAATGGACTGACGGATGAGGAGATATCCTCGTTGTCGTCCAGGACGAAACAGATCCATGAAGATTTGGCGAGCCGCCGTGCTTCCGGTGACAAGCCCTTCTACGACCTGCCATATAAAAAAGAGGAAGCTAAAAAACTGCAAAGAGCCGCTGGCGCTCTGGCGAAAAACTTTCAAAACTTCGTAGTGCTGGGGATCGGTGGCAGCGCCCTGGGGACCACCGCCATGATGACCGCCCTGGCTCATCCGATGCACAACAGTCTATCGGCCAAAAAACGGACCGGCGCCAGGCTCTATGTGGCGGACAACATAGACCCGGATCAGTTCTCCGCCCTTCTGGAGACTATCAGCCTGAAGGACACGGTGTTCAACGTGGTCTCCAAAAGCGGAGCCACCGCCGAGACCATGAGCCAGTTTATGATCGTGTATGATCTTCTGAAGGCGAGGATGGGCAACGAGTGGAAGAAACATGTTATCGCCACCACCGATCCGAAGAGCGGCATCCTGCGCCGCATCGCGGATAAATACAGGCTCAAGACCTTCGAGGTCCCCCTGGGCGTGGGTGGAAGGTTCACGGCTCTCACGCCGGTGTGCATGCTGCCGGCGGCTGCGGCGGGGCTGGATATCACGGCCATGCTGGAGGGCGCCGCAGCCATGGACGCCCGTTGCAGGAGCGCGTCACTGAAGGAGAACCCGGCATACCTCTTCGCCGCCATCCATTACCTGATGGATACCTCCAAGGGAAAAAAGATGACGGTGATGATGCCATACTCCCACCGACTGATGGACGTGGCGGACTGGTTTCGCCAGTTGTGGGCGGAGTCTCTCGGTAAGAAACAGGATTTCGACGGGAACACGATATTCGCCGGACAGACGCCTATCAAGGCGCTGGGCGCCACTGACCAGCATTCCCAGGTCCAGCTATATGTGGAAGGACCTCATGACAAGCTGGTCTGCTTCCTGGAGACGGAGAAGATCCAATCCCAGTTGACCATTCCGCCGGTGTTCGGCGACGAACCGGCGCTGGCCTATCTTGGGGGCGCCACCATGAACCGGTTGCTGGCCGTGGAAAAGGATGGTACGGAGTATGCCCTGACGGTCAACAAGAGGCCGAACATGACCATACGGTTGCCGAAGGTGGACGCGCACTCCCTGGGACAGCTTCTGTATATGCTGGAGGTGGCCACGGCCTTCGCCGGTGGGCTGTACAGGGTGGACGCATTTGATCAACCTGGGGTGGAGTTTGGTAAAAATTACGCCTACGCCATGATGGGTCGCCAAGGCTATGAGGAGCTGAAGGCGGAAATCGAGGCGGGAGGTGAAAAGAGCCGCCGGACTGTCTGATCCGGCGTTAATGGGTGAATCTGGTCCTCGGCCAGGTTCACCCGTGCGACTTTCGGTCTCTTCATTATATTCCCCCCGCCACACACCGGACCAAATTGTTGATCCTTATAACATCGCCTTGGGGGCCATGACCCTGGGGGTACTGACCGGAGTCACCGCTTTTAGGATCGCTACGTTGCGCCCCGGCGCCGTGCACATCCATAAGCTCCACTCCGCGGGGACTACTCATGAATCCCAGCGCCTTGCCAAAAGCTATGTAGACTGCGTATTCCCCCGGATTCCTGCCATCCAGGTGGGATGTCCCGGTCCAATAAAAGCCATAGCCCGCAGCGCCACTCCCCACAGTGATTTGCGACGCAGTGAAAACAGGATCGATGGCGGCGGAGCCCATGGTATCCGGCGAACGGGTGTAATCCACTATCTCCTGCAACTCCTTGGCGTTAGGGAGGCGCCAGTCGTTTACCCGCCTGTGCTTTGGGAGCCTGCGGCGGCCAACGCATTGTCCAGCGAGCTTTTTGCTCCATATGCCTTTTGCCACATCAGGCCTGTGACCAGGTCGGAAACAGTACCATCGCCATTGTTCCGTTACACCATTTGTGTCGAGACGTATTGGGCGTCCTGTCCATGAAAGTTCTGCCCCTGGGCAGGGCATCCAATCGGGGCGGCGTTGCTGTAGCAGCCAGTCTGGCCTGTGTCTACCATGGAGAAGGAACCAGAACCTGATGAAGTTTCTTCCTTGGGTTTGCAGCCGGCCGGAACAAGCAACATGATAAACCATAATATTATTGTCATATTATAAAACATTTTCATTGTTGTTACCTAAAAGATTCCACCTTCCTATTTCCATGTAACATAAGGTATATAGCGCAATTCGGCAAGCAATATATATATATTCTACATAAAATCTACTTGGTATGTATCCGCAATATATCGTTACTTATGCGTTGGGAATAAATCCAACTTCGCGGCGAAGTGTTGAGCCCGACCTGCTCCAGATGACCCCGGCGGCTCGCATCCTGTCTGCCCATTTGCGTAGTGTGTATTTTGATCCAATCCCCTCCTCCGATTTTGTATGTGGATCATCCCGACCAGCCAGAACCACTTCAGGAGATGCTTGCTTTGCATCCTGGGAAGTGGTCTGATGAGCTGTCGGATAATAATTAAGTCACTGCAAGGTGGTATCGGCAAGTGAAATATGATTAATTTTACACAACTTCAAGGCTGGCCATACGCGCCTTGATGATGGAACTGGTATAATCACAAGATGAATGGAGATAAAATCGGCGAAGACATTATGGGCGCCGCTGTGGAGGATGGCTTTTTGCGGGAGGTGCTGGACGGGATTCGCGACTCCATAAAGATCGTGGACCGCTCATTCAGCGTGGTATTCGCCAACAAGACCGCCCTTTCCCAGGCGATCCACTTCAGGCATGACGAGCAGGGCAAGCTACGGGAGAAATGCTTCCAGAAGTTCTATGGCTCTGCAAAGCAATGCTCTTTTTGTGTCATAGATCAGGTTTTCCGCTCTGGTGTGCCCACCTTCAACGTGTTCCATGTCAGCAAAGATGGCAAGGATGAAATGCGGGAGATCAGCACCTTCCCACTCACCGGCGAATCTGGCAAGGTGGATCATGTTATTGAGATCATGCGCGATGTCACCCGATTGAAGGAGGATCTGGGCAAGGAGGCGGAGTTCGGCGACATGATCAGCGACGATCCTTCCATGCGCGAGATTTTCGAGATGATAAAGTCCGTGGCCCCCACAAACTCCACAGTACTGATAAACGGGGAGACCGGCACCGGCAAGGAGCTGGTGGCCCGCGCCATACACCGCCACTCCAAGCGCAAAGAGCAGAAAATGGTCACCATCCATTGCGGCGCTATCCCGGACACGTTGCTGGAGTCGGAGCTGTTCGGCCACGAAAAAGGCGCCTTCACCGGCGCGGATCAGCGGCGGATGGGCAAGTTTGAATTGGCCCACAAGGGAACGCTGTTTTTAGACGAGATCGGAACCATCTCCCCGGCGATGCAAGTGAAAATCTTGCGCGCCCTGCAGGAGGGTGAGATCACTCGGGTGGGGGGAAACGACCCGGTGCGGGTGGATGTGCGTTTCATCGCCGCCACTAATCTGGACCTGGGCGCGGCTGTGGAAAGAGAAGAGTTTCGGGAAGACCTCTATTACAGGATCAACGTCCTTCCTCTTCACCTGCCGCCATTGCGAGAGAGAGGCAAGGACGCCCTGGTACTGGCGGAGCATTTTCTGAAGAAATTGGGCCAGGAGATCGGGAAAAAAATAGATGGATTCTCTGATGAGGCCAGGGACCAGATAGGCTCCTACGCCTGGCCCGGCAACATACGGGAGTTGCGAAACCTGGTGGAGCGGGCGGTGATCCTGTGCAAAGGCCGCTATGTGGAACGGCTGGATGTCTCCCCCGCGGCTAAAAAACATATCGGAGACGAAGCCGCCCATTCTGACGGTGTCGACAGCCCATCAGGCTCCCTGAAGGATGTGGTGGATGAAGTGGAGCGGCAATACCTAATTAAAGCCTTAAAGGAGAACCGGGGTAATATCACCTCCGTAGCCCAGATCGCCGATGTGAATACCCGAACCATCCACAGGAAGATGAAGGATTTCGGGATCGTCAAGGAAGATTACAAGTAACCGCCCCTCCCTGAGCAGCACCTACCTGTCGTTGATATATCATAGATCAAATCATCCTGCGCATGGATGACGAAGATGGCAGTAGTTGTCGGTTATAACTGATAATCAACAGAGCGTGTTGTGTTGGATTCCTCCAAAGAATGGGCCGGAAAAACGACCATGCATAAGAGAGAAAAAGGGGCCCTGGCGAGACAACTGAATCAGGTGGACAGGAGAGCAAAATCTTCAGTGGCCAAGTTGTCCGGGACAATTTTAAAATCTTTGCCGATATCTTTGCTCAGCTAACACAACAGGAAAAGTTCGACCTGATCCAGCTTCTTATTAAGCGGGCGACCTATTCGGAAAGGAAAACAAAAAAAGGCAAGGAAGTTTCAATCAAGCTGGAGATGCCGTTAGAGGCTAGATATAAAGACCAGACCGGCCTTTTTGTTGAGCGTACGGAATGGCTCCCCGGGAGGGACTCGAACCCCCGACCCAGCGGTTAACAGCCGCTTGCTCTACCAGCTGAGCTACCGGGGAACATATCTGGGAATCGCGTATTGTTTCAAATCTTATGTGTCGTGTCAATCCATATTTTAACTATCAGATAACTTCTTTCTATCCTTTTGCCGCAGCGGCGGGAATAAGCGCGATCCGAAAAAACTTTTCTGTCCGCAGTTCCCTCCGAATATGGGCGCGGATGAACTCAGCCACAGCTTTTTCTATCTCCTCCACTCCCCCTTTTCCCGCAGCCAGCCTACCCACCTTTTCGATCGGCAGTTCCAGTCCCTTGTTCATCAGCATCAAGGCTCCCGCGGATACGCTGAGGGCGACAGGGTCTGTTTTGTAGCAGTTCCGGCACACCGCCCCTCCCCGTCTGGCGCTGAATCCGGCTCCATGGCTCGATATCTTCCCGCTGCAGCCGGCGCACTTGTCCAGCACTGGTTTAAATCCCGCTGTCTCCAGGTATTTGAGTTCGAAAATCCTCAGCAAAAGGCCCTGCCTGAGTGTGTCCTTTTCCCTGGCCAGCGCGCGCCATGTGGAAACCAGCAGCCGGAAGCCCTTGCTGTTTTCGTCCCTGTCCCGTTGCATATGATCCACGAATTCGGCGCAGGTCCAGGCCCGGGCCATGGTGTCCAGGTCCGCGCTCAAGGCCGGAAACATTTCGACTATATCGCAGGAGTTCAGGGATAGAAGCTCCGCCTTCTCTTTACCGAAGGCGATCATGTTCACCAGGTTGAAAGGCTCCAGCCTGCCGCCGAACCTGCTTTTTGGTTTCAAGGCGCCCTTGGCCACGGCCTTAATCTTGCCGTGCCTTTGGGTGAAAAAAGTCACTAGTTTATCCGCGTCACCCAGCCTCATGCTCCGTAACACCACAGCGGAGGTCTGGTACAAAGGCATGACAAGTTACTTTTCCGTACCGTATCCGAAATCACGGAAGGCCCGCCGGTCGGAGGTCCATTTCTCCTTCACCTTCACCTGGATATCCAGAAAGACTTTCACGCCCAGTCTTCTCTCCAGCTCCCGTCTGGCCGATGAGCCGATCTTTTTCAACATGGCCCCCCCCTTGCCTATGACTATCCCCTTTTGCGAATCACGCTCCACGTAGAGCGAAAGGATCACCACGGCCAATCCCGGCTTCTCCTCCACACTCTCCACCTCCACGGCCACGGAGTATGGCATCTCCTGCCCCAGGTGCAGGAAGGCCTTTTCCCGGACCGTCTCGCCGATGACATAATTCTCCAGCTGGTCCGTGGTCATATCCTCCGGGTAATAGGCGGGGCCCTCGGGCATCCTGTCCAGGATCAGCTCGAACAGCTTGTCCACGTTCTCGCCTGTCTTGGCGCTGATGGGGATGATCTCCTGAAAAGGGGCCAAATCTCGCAGCTCCTCGATCAGGGCCAGCAGACTCGGCTTTGGGACGGCGTCCACCTTGTTGATGGCCAGTAAGACACTGACGCCAGGATCCGCCTTGTCGCCGCCATGCCTGGCCACATCCAGACGCAGCTGCTTTATCGAGAGTCTGTCCCCTTCTATATCATGGTTTGTGGCATCGGCCATGAACACGGCCAGATCACATTCCGCCCCCGCTTGTTCGGCAACCTGGATCATGCTTTTGGAGAGAGCTGATTTATGGAAAGCCACTCCTGGAGTGTCCATGAACACCACCTGGCCAAAGGGGCCGGTTTTGATGCCGATTATCCGGTTACGGGTAGTTTGGGGCCTTGGGGAGGTTATGGAGATTTTTTTACCCACAAGCCTGTTGATCAGCGTCGATTTGCCGACGTTGGCCCTGCCTACCAGCGAAACGAATCCTGACTTGCCCATATCAGCCGTCCGAGCAGGAAATGTTATATAGCCGCAGCCGCTTTATCCTTTTGATTGCGCTTTCAACCTTTCCAGGCTGCGATGCGCAAATTCGTAGCGCAGCCGTACAAGGAAAAGGAGAACGAATATCAAGGCGATAGTTGGAAAGCATGCCATTAATGTTTTTAGCATTCTTGGGTCCATTCCATGATCCGCTCCGGTTTTATCCACCACCGGATGAATGCCCCTGGTCCAAAGCTGGACGCTGTAATGTACTATAGGCACATCCACGAAGCCCACAATCCCCATCACTGCGGCGTACTTGGCGCGCAAGGTGGAGTCTTCCACCTGGCTCCGCAAAAGAAGATATCCTGAATAGATGAGCCACAGGACAAGAGAAGTGGTGAGCCTTGGATCCCAGGTCCAATAAGCTCCCCACGATGGCCTGGCCCACAGCATGCCGGTGATCATGACCAACGTTACGAAAAGAGTCCCCACCTCGGCGCCACTTAGGGCGATGGAGTCGTACTCCTCCTGTCCACTGTAAAGGTACGCCGCCGATCCCGCAAAACAGATAAACAATCCGAGGTAGCTGAGCATGGCGATGGGGACATGGTAATAGAATATTTTCTGAGGCGCGCCCATCACCGCTTCCAGAGGGGCAAAGCCTATGATCATGTACATGGAAACGGGCGCCGCAACCAACACACCCACCATTAACAGCTTTACTGCCAGATCCAGATATTTCCGCACGAAATCAAACATGGCTTTTTATCCCTGGTCCGAGGAGCCTGTCAGGCCCGAGGGCTTCGCACCCTGCCCCATGGGCACGGCTCCCGGAGAAACAGCGGCCAAGGCCTTGCGGGCTGCGCTTGTTTTCCTCATGATTACAGAAAAATAGGTAATGAAAAATATCCATATCGCCGCATATGCGGCTACGACAAAACTCATCGCAATCGCTCCATAATAAATTTCCGTGGATTCGGGCCTCACCGATGGGACGGACGCGCATTCGCTGCGTGGGCCTTATACATAATATACCATGCCTCGCGAGTCATTCTAGTCCGGGGCGTATAATGCCCTCCCCTTTGCGAGACAAAAACCTGAATTGTCGATATTAGCACACTCCACCTGTCACGGGTGGGGAAAGCCTCTGATTTGGCCCGTGGAGTCTTCCCCACAGAACTTTCAGGTTTTGCAATAACGCATAGCCGAAATGCGCCTAATTCCTGATCATGAAGTAAAAGAGTTGAAAGCCGAGGCGGTTCACGATAGAATCGCTCGTTCTACAGAAGGCGCCCGTAGCTCAGTTGGATAGAGTATCAGATTGCGGATCTGGGGGTCGCAGGTTCGAATCCTGCCGGGCGCACCATTTACCTGAAATCCCCACTTTAGGCTTGCGCCATTCGGGAATGACCCGGCGTCTTTCGAGAGCTAGTTAGATAGCACGGTTTTGAGGAGTTATTTCTTTATTGACGCGGCTTCTTGTGCCTCTGATGGGGGGTGTGGCTGACCCCGTCGTGGTCTTGCCGGAAGGCAATGGCCTTCGCGGCGAACGGGTTGTTGCTGACCCTTTTCTGCGTCCGGCAAAGTTCGGCTTCTTTACAGGGGCCAGACTACGAGTCCGCTTTTCCTCGCCTTAATGTAGCCGTAGGCCCAGTCTGATCATGGGAATTATCAGCACACGACGGAAATATGTGTTTGCGCTTATCCAGGCGTAAACCTTTCAACTCTTCGGCATCGCTGGTGGTGGCGAAAACCATACGGATGTGCGACTGGTGACATATGAAGGTGACATATAAGCATTGTCCGGCGGCTTTTATCATGGGACAATGAGTTGCGCAATCAATTCAGCCGTCATTCCGGATTCGTCATATGAAGCCGCCCGACAGGCCCGTGTCCCAGGATTTTGCAAGGAAGAATTAGTGGAAAAACAGCGAGTGTTCGTTCTGCCAGGGGAGATCGCCATAGCCCGAAAACCAGCGGTGATCGCCACGCTATTGGGATCATGCGTCTCAATATGCCTATACAGCCCCCAGGAGAAATGCGGGGGCATGAACCATTTTTTGCTTCCTTCCGGCTCCGACCAGTCTATGGAAAACAAATATGGAGATGTCTCCACCAATAATCTTATTAGACATATGGCCAAATTCGTTCCAGACAAAAGTAAACTGAAGGCCAAGGTATACGGCGGCGGCTCCGTGGTGGGGCATCTTAGCGCCGCAGGTTTTGATATCGGAAAGCGGAACATTGAGATGGCTCTATCTGTCCTAAGAGAGCATGGGATCAGGATAACAGATCAGCAGACTGGCGGTTTTAACGGGCGCAAGATTTTTTTCGACAACATAACAGGCAATGTGGAAGTACGGATAATCGAAAAATCAGAGCTCACCTCTCAGATGGAGGAGAAGAAGAAGGACCTGGCGGCCAGAAGGACCCGGGTGCTGATCGTGGACGACTCCTCCACCGTGAGAGATATCCTGAAATCCGCCCTGATGTCCGATCCAGGTATCCATGTGGTGGGTGAGGCCAAAGACGCCTTTGAGGCCAGGAACATGATCCTGGAGCTGGACCCGGACGTCATCACGCTTGACATTATCATGCCAAAGCTCGACGGGGTATCCTTCCTGAAAAAATTGATGGTACATTACCCCAAGCCGATTATAATAGTCAGTTCCGTGGCCCAGCGAGGAAGCGCCCTGCGAGCCCGATCCGAAGAGATCGGCGCGGTGGGTGTGGTGGACAAGGAGGATCTGAAACTGTACGAGGGGCTTGATACGGTGAAGGGAGTACTGCTTCCAAAGGTGAAATTGGCGGCCGAGCGGGTGGTGAGGAAAAGACCCGCAGCCGATGTGAAGGATATCTGAAATCGCATGATCGCGCTTTTGCGAAAAAGGCGTTGATCTGTTGCGCTTGAAAAATATAATTATGTTTCCAACTTATTGAGGCGGCTTATGGATCAAGGAAAAATAGCGAAGGTTGTATCGAAGAGTAATGAGATGATCGTGGCGGAATCCCTTTCCCTGGAGGAGGTGGAGGCGGTTATCCATTCGTTGACGAGGCATTTTCTGGACAATCTCACGGAAATATCCGATATCGATTATTTCCAGGACAGGATCAACGACATGATGGACAACTACGTGGAAACCCACTTTGAAGAGAACTTCGAGGAAAACGCCAGCTGAGAACAGCTCTCCGGGTCGGCGCCATGGGGCGACAGGTGAGCATGTCCGGATGGGCACAGAAACGTTTGTCGTTGACTAATCTCTATGAATTTGTTAGAGTTCACCGAAATTCGCTCACGACCTGATTCTTCAGGAGTGGTGGCGTAAAGGGTGATGGGGGAGTAAAATACACCAATGACACGGAAAGGCATATGACCAAGTCCGAAATGGCGGAGAAGCTCGCCGAGAAGATTAACGTGCGAAAACAACAGGCCGAAGACATTATCAACATTTTCTCCGGTAGCATCATAGAAGCTCTAGCCAAAGGGGATAAAGTAGAGATCAGGGGGTTTGGCTCTTTCAGGGTGCGCGATAGGGCCGAAAAACAGGGTAGAAACCCCAAAACCGGCGAGAAGGTCCATGTGCCGGCGAAAAAGGTTCCATTCTTCAAGACCGGTAAGGATTTTCGCGAATCGGTGGATCAGGTCGAGCCGCCACCATCCGGTGAAAATTCATAATTCACCTGGCCGTTGTCGCCCCTTCCTTCCAGATCGAAAACTACAGTCGAGAACCGCTCGAATATCTGGAATTCAAACTTCCGTTTTCCCGCCACCACTGGTGTGGACATAATCTTATTTCTACAGTTCCACTGCCGCCCCCTACCCAACGCCCCTGCGAAAAGATATAATGAGAGCGGCATGTGAGGAAAAGAAATGTCCATTGCCGTGCTCGACGCGTATGCCGAGCGCCTGCACACGACTGGTGAAAGATCCATGAGTATTGATTTGACTGGAAAAACGGCCCTGGTGGTGGATGACTATCACAGCATGAGAGTCGCTCTCAAAGAACACCTGCAAGGCTTTAAGCTTCGCGTAATAGAAGCGGGAAACGGGCTGGAGGGACTGGAGAAAATCAGAGCGAAAAAACCTGACATGGTTTTCACAGACATCGTCATGCCGGTCATGGACGGGCTGGAGCTTTGCCAGGAAATAAAATCAGACCCCGAGTTGCTGAATATCCCGGTGGTGGTGCTCTCCACCCATGCCGACGCGGCGTATATCCTGCAGGCTATCCATAACGGCGCCGACGATTACCTCCCAAAACCGATAGAGATCGGGCTGCTGGAAAAAATATTGTCGAGAATAACCGATGGCTGAAAAAGAACATGGCGCCCTCGACAGGATGCTGGTCCGCATCGCCCACCTGGACAGGCTTCTGAACTTGGTGGGTGAGGTCATCATCACATCCAACTCCATAGCCACCACCAATCGCAGGATCCAGGAGTATTACGACCGGGGCGCGCCGCTGGACAAAATGTCGCTGGATATGGTCAAGGTGGTGGAAGAAGCTTCCAGCCGAATCTCCGGCGACCTGCACAGCCTGGTGATGGATATCAGGATGGTGGAGATAAAAGGCACCTTCCAGAGATTTCGCCGTCCAGTGCGAGACATGTCCAGGGATGCGGGCAAGAATGTGGAGCTGAGCACCTTCGGCGAAGAAACGCTGGTGGACAAGACGATCTCCGAAAAGCTTTACGACCCGATCAACCACCAGGTGCGCAACTCCATAGACCATGGCATTGAAGATCCGCTGGAACGACAGAAAATGGGCAAGCCTGCCGTCGCGAAACTCACGTTGAAGGCATACCAGCGAGAGAACTTTATTTTCCTGGAGATCAGGGACGATGGCCGGGGTATGGACTCAAGAGTCATAAGACAAGTCGCGGTGGACCGTGGGCTTATCAGCGAGGAGGACTCGCAAAAGCTGTCTGAAGAAGAAATCCTTATGTTCATCTACCATCCGGGATTCTCTACGAAAACCATAGCCAGCGAAATATCAGGCCGTGGAGTGGGGATGGACGTGGTGAAAAGCAACATAGAGGAACTGGGCGGCGAAGTGATGATAAGCACCATCGTGGGGGAAGGAACCACTTTCACATACAAAATCCCCCAGGTCACCGCCGTGAACATACTTGACTGCCTCACTGTCCGCGCCGGAAAGAACCTATACGCTATACCGATCCTAAGTGTAGTCTCCACCCTGCTGGTGGATCTTTCCAAAACAAACCTGGCATTCGACAAGGCAAAAACCATAACCTACCTCGGATCGATCATAACCCTGTTCGACCTTAACGAGCTTTTGGGCTACACTCCTCTGGCCCCTTCCGACGAAATCACAGTGGTGATCGTGGAATCGAAGAATGGCAAAATCGCCCTTAGCGTCAGCGAGCTTTTGACCCCGGAAAAGCTTGTGTATACACCTCTGGAAAAGATATTCCAGGTGCAGGGGATATCCGGTGTCACCATGATGGGCGCCAACAAGATGGGTTTGATCATTGACGTGACGGAGTTGGTGAGCCGCTCCCGGGGCATAGCCGCCGGTGAAGCGGTGGACGAGCGGGATAGTCTGATTCGCCAGGCATTGAAATCGGCCCAAGGCGCAGAGCCTGAGGCGCCAATAATCCTGCCGTCGGGAGAAACCACCCCGGAGTACCCAGAACAGGAGACAGGCCAGGTTCTCAGCTCCGATATAGGCAGGGAGATCGCCCACCGGGACGAGTTCCTGATGGAACTGGAGGAGATGATAAACAACGCCGGGGAGAATGTGCTCTCCCTGGAGCGCAATCCGGAGGATAACGACCTTATTAACAAGGTCTTTCGCGATTTCCACTCCATCAAGGGCAACCTGATGATGGTGGGGCTCACGGAGATGGGAACATTCATCCATGATATCGAAAGCATCATGGATCGGGCCAGGGAGGGCGCCCTTTCTCTGGATGGCCAGATAGTCGATATCCTTCTGGACGCCACAGATTCCCTCAGGGAGGCCAGAAACTCCCTTATCAAAAACGAGGCCCCGGTCATCCCTCAGGAGCTTCTCCGATCTGTTACCAAATACAAAAAGCCGCTGGAGAAGAAGGCTACCGAATTCGTGGATGTACACCAGCGCACTTTCAGGCTTGGCCCCCTGGCCCAGTTCAACCTTCTGGCCAGGCGTCACTCCGGGCAATTCGTCTACCAGGTATACCTCTCTTTCCGTCCACAGCACCAGCAACCTTTCCTGGTGGCGCTTCTGATCCTGCGCCGGATGACGCGGCTGGGTCATATATTCGGCGCCGTCCCCAGCATAGAGGAGATCGAAAGCCAGAATATCGGCACTCAGATTAAGGTGATGTTCTCCTCCAACCTGGACGAGGAAAAAGCGCGCGCATGGATCGAAAAAAACCTGGTCAAAAACTACGATGTTACCGAATATGAAATATTGAAGACAAACTGACAATGGCCGACATTATATTGACAGGTTCCGGCGAAGAGTCCTTCGGCGGACTGGAGAGAGCGCTGGAGAATAAAGGCGAACCTTACAAACGGATCGGAATTGAGCTCACCGACCCTGGGTTTTCCGAAACCGTGGGGGGGGAATATCCCGCAGTCATCGTCGCCAGGTTCCACGAAGGCGACCTGGCCTCGATAAAGGCGATGCAGAGCTATCGGCTGCAAAAACCGTGCACCCAGTTCATATTCTTATCGAACAAACTGATTTCCCCCGCCATTCTGACACTTATGTTCAACGAAGGCGCCTTCGGAATCCTTGAGGAGCCGATATCCGAAGAGGGAGCCCATCTGCTGCTCAAACAGGCGATCAAAAAATCGAAATGGGACATGGAGGACCAGGCCCGCAGCCAGGAATTGTCCCAGCTGAACAGGGCTTTGCAGGCAAAGGTGGACCACCTAGAGATATCCCGGAGCCGCCTGCGGGAACTGGTGGATAAACTGGAGAGAATGCTCCTCAAAACCCTATCCAACAATTTGTTCAAAACCTCCAAAGTGAAGGTTCTGCTGGTCTCCGCCTCCGATTACCAGCGCAACGTTCTCTCCGAGGATATCAGAAGAGTCGGCTTCACCGTGGAAGCCTTGAAGGATGGGCAGAGCGCCCTTGCGGAATTGAAAAAGATCAAGCCCTCAATCCTGATTTGTGATCTGGAGCTCGATGACATGAGCGGGGTGGAGCTGGCTTCCATCATCAAGTCAGACTCCACGTATCCGAACATATATTTAATTGTTATTACATCCAGTCCGGAAAAGATTGAAGGAATAATGGGGCCCGGTGGCAAGGTGGACGACTGCGTGTTAAAACCCACCAGCGCGGCGGGCCATTACCAGTTGATAGCCAGGGTCGCCCTCGGCGCACTGAACCTCTAGAACCCAGCCTTCCCACCAAAGGAAAAGCAAACCGCCCAGCCCGTTCTATATCTTGATTTCGCCTATGGTCGGATGGTCCGATACCGCCACCTCCACATACAGCTCGTTCATCTGGGGTGTGGTGTATGGGATGTGGATCACCAAGGTCCCCGAAGCGTACAGCGCCCAGCTTATGTTCTCTCCAACGATGACGCTGGGTATGCCGGCATTAGCCTTCCAGCCGTTGAGCTTGTTGATCTTGTTGCGGGCCACGCCATTCATCTGGTTGGTAAGCTCGCCGATGGAGCCTTCCACATCCGCGTCACGGTGGTTGGTGTACGGCTTCTCGGCGAACAGCATGTTGGTGGTGATCTCGCAGATAGCTTTCTTGTCAAAAGAGATAATGAACAGCCCGGAATAGTCCCCAGTGAAAGCCAGCGATCCGGCGGCGTCTCCTTTGATATACGCGTGCTCGGTCAGGGTGGCGGCCTTGGTACGGGCCTCGATCCTGGTCATGCCCATGGTCTCCAACACCTCCTCCACGGACTCCATGAAAGCCTTAACGATCTTGCCGACCTCAAGCTTGCTCAAGTGATCGGATGACACCTTGGGAGGCGCCGGTGTTCTTTTCATCTTAACCTCGCATTAGTAATTTATTTCAACCTGAAGACTGATTAATCAACTCTACAATCTAAAAGAGAAGATCTCCTTTGCAGTTACAACCATCCGGGCCCGCCTGGATAATGAACACACCCGACGACCCGAAGAAACTTCATTAAAAACCTAGCCTTTATATCCACAAGAGTTTATCATGTCGCACAAACTTTCACACGCAAATTTTGCACCGGCGTGACGCTGGATATATTTGGAAAAGGAACCAAATGGCGGGAGAATACATATTCACCATCAACGGGCTGTCAAAGTCCCACGGGTCCAAAACCCTGTTCGAGAACATAAACCTCTCCTTCTACAATGACGCCAAGATCGGCATTGTGGGGGAAAATGGCTCTGGAAAATCCACCCTGCTCTCTATAATGGCCCAACAAAGGTCCGATTTCACCGGCGAAGCAAAACCCCGAAAAGGAGTGAAGATAGGATACCTGCCCCAAGAGCCTACCCTCACACTGGGAAAAACCGTCCGCCAGAATGTGGAAGAGGCGTTCGTCGAAATAAAGGGGCTGATCCACGACTACGAGAAAATCTCTGAGAGCATGGCCACCAGCCTCTCCGACGACGAGATGGAAAAAGCCCTGGGAAAAATGGGGAAACTGCAGGACATGATCGACGCCGTCAACGGATGGGAGCTCGACTACCAGGTGGAGATCGCCATGGACGCCCTGGTTCTGCCCCCGGACGATATGGAAGTGGAAAAACTCTCCGGGGGCGAGACCAGGCGCGTGGCCCTCTGCAAGCTTCTGCTGCAAAAGCCGGATATGCTGCTACTGGACGAGCCCACCAACCATCTGGACGCGGAGACAGTCGAATGGCTGGAAAAGGCGCTCATTGACTTTCCCGGCAACGTCATAGTGGTCACCCACGACCGATATTTCCTGGACAATATCACAAAATGGATTCTGGAACTGGACAATGGCCGGGGTATCCCTTTCGAGGGCTCATACTCCAACTGGCTGATGGCCAAGGCGGAAAGGCTGCGCCTTGAAAACAGACAATCCGCCCCGTTTTTCAAGCACCTGGAGCGGGAGCTGGACTGGATCAACTCCGGCAAGGGGAAAAGCCAGGGAGGCTCCAGAATAAAGGAATATCAAAAGCTGCTCTCCAGTGGGCAAAAGGTGGAAAAAAACCTGCAGGATATCCAGATAGCCCCAGGTCCGGAACTGGGCGCCACCGTCATTGAGGCCCAGGGACTGGGCATGAGTTACGGCGACAGGAGCCTTTTTCAAAATGCGGACTTCATCATCCCCAGAGGCGCCATCGTGGGGATAATGGGTCCCAACGGCGTGGGGAAAACAACCTTGTTTCGCCTGATCACTGGCCAGGAGACCCCCACCATCGGTAAGCTTAACATCGGCCAGTCCGTAAAACTTTCCTATGTGGATCAGAAGCGCGAGGATCTAGACGACACCAAGACAGTGTTCGAGGAGATCGGTGGCGGCGGAGACCTGCTGGAGATGGGAGATGTGAAAATTAACTCCCGGGCATACGTTGCCGGGTTCGGATTCAAGGGGCAGGACCAGCAGAAGAGGATAAAGGATCTCTCCGGTGGCGAGCGCAACCGTGCCCATCTGGCCAAACTTCTGCGCAAGGGAGGCAACGTGCTGCTGCTGGACGAGCCAACCAACGACCTGGATGTGGCTTCCCTGAGAAGCCTGGAGGACGCGATCCTCGGCTTTAGCGGATGCGCGATCGTGATCAGCCATGACCGCTTTTTTCTGGACCGCGTGGTCACGCATCTTCTGGCGTTCGAGGGGGATGGCGCCTTGCGATGGTTCGATGGAAACTACTCCGAATACGAGGAGGCAAGGAAAAGAGAACTGGGCGGCAAGGAGGAGAGCCGACGGAACAAGTATAAGAAACTTACCATCCGATAGAGCCAGGCAGGCTGTGAATGACCTGGTTTTTTTAAGTCCTCCTTCGGACCGGTCGTAGTCCGCGTGCCGGCCACCCTTGTTATTCTGCACCTGGAGCGGCTTCTCACACCACTCCGACGCTTTGCGCCCTCTTCCTTGCCAAGGAGTGGGAGAGGCAGTGGGATCATAGACAATTCCGACCGGCGCGCAATACGCCAAAGAGAAGCACGCAAAGGAGCTTTAGGAGCATGGATTTGCGATAAGCATGTCGTCGGCGGGGAATCCGTATGACAACGCGTTTGCCGAATCGTCCTTGAAAACCCTGAAGAAAGAGAAGGTTCATCTATGGGACTATGAGAGTTTTACCCACATCGTCTAACGCATACCACCGTTCATCCAGAGCGTATGCAACCGAAAGCGGACGCCTCTTGTATCGGCTGCTTGCCGCCTATGGAGTTTGAGGCTATACTGCAGGGCGACGACAGGAAACAGGAATTCGGACAGGTCACCATAAAACCGGCGGATTGGCTCTCCAGTTGACGG
>JAOUMU010000150.1 GCA_029881335.1 Nitrospinota bacterium
CGGAAATCACCGAGATCAACACCGGTCTGGCGCGGATGGAGGAGGAACTGAACGAGGTTATAGCTGACGCCAAACTGCAAACCTCGGAGACCGCCGCGCCGCTGCAGGCCCGTAAGGCGGCGCTGGAGGCGGCTTTATACTTGTATGCAAAGGCGCATAAGACCCGTTTATTCAGCGACAGGCGCACTGTGGCGATGGCGCACGGGACGATAGGTTTCCGCGCAACGCCGGAGCTGCGCACGGCAAAGGGGCTCACCTGGGATAAGGTGTTGGCGGCGCTGAAGGATCTGCGATGGCGCGCCGGGATCCGTGTCAAAGAGAGTGTGAATAAAGATGTGGTGCGCGCGTGGGAGCAAGAGAGGCTGGACAGGATAGGTGTCCGCCTGGTCAATAAGGAATCGTTTTGGTATCGCACAGCAGAGGAGGAGATCCCCGATGGGCCGGTTGAATGATTCGCCAGCCCTGCGCAAGCGGGACCTGGCCACTATCCATGCAACCAAGAAAAAGCTGGGGCTGGATGACGCCACCTATCGCGCCATGCTTTCCTCTTTGACGGGCAAATGTTCGGCCGGGGAGATGGACCGGGGGGAGCGGTGGCAGGTGATTCAGGCTATGCAGGCGAGTGGAGGGATTAGAGCCACTGGGCCGTATATCACCGATCCGGACAAAACGGCGATGATAAAAAAAATTTACGCGATCATTCACGCGCGCAAATTATCGGAAGAATACGCCAACGCCATTGCTCGGAGGATGTTTGGCGTGGATCTGTTCAAATGGTTGCGCCCCGCCCAGATGCATAAGCTGGTGGCGGCGCTGGAGGTGGATGGCAAGCGGAGGGCGGCGCGGTGAGTGAGGCTAAACAGGAGTTCCTTAGATTGCTCACGGAGCAAGGGCTGCCGGAGAGGAGTTGGTACACAACAACGGAGACTGCCAGGTTGCTGGGGGTTCAAACCGCGTACATAAAGCGGCTGTGCGCGACATGGGAGCCGATGGGAACGCCGGGGCGTAACCCGAAAGGGTTGGAGGCGTATAAGCTGCCAGGTGAGGGTGGGCATTGGAGGATACGCAGCCACGCGATCATAAGCTGGCTGGAGGATAATCACACATACAAAAGGATCGGGATATGATACAGGGATTTCTGAATGAGAGGGGGTTGGATTTTGAGGGCGTCGATAATATGATCCGCGAGGCACGGAGAATGCTGGAGGCTAAAGGATATCAGGTGAGCTCGATTTCCACGGCGCAAGAGGGGGCGGGGCCGAGGGAGCGCACTGTGATAAACATATTGATATCGTGCGAAGACGGCGGGGGGATCAAGGAGGACCTGCAGGGCTGGCTGCGCAGATCAATAGTCGCCGTCTATCCAAAGACCAGGGGGGTGGTGGTGTTCCGAGTCTCCGGGTGAGAGAAAAAAATTTGACTTCTTGAGGATTTATAATAATTCCAGAAAGCGAAAATAAGGGAGTTATCCACAGGGGAATGTTCGAGTTTACTATCTGCGTTTTGTAACAATATCAGATATGGAGATATATGTATGTTCGAGTTTCATCTTTTTGTTATATATATGGTTAGAGGTAATAATAGGGGGTTTCAGGCTCAAACTTGAACATGATGTTCGAGTTTGAGCCTGAAGATGAACACGATTTTCTAATATATAGATCGTGTATAAAGTATAGTTGTTTGATTTGATGGACTTTAAATGCGTTTAATGGGTATATTTGAAATCATGGCTTTTTTGAAAATTCTTGATTTGTGATTTGGGGCGGGAGATTTTTTGGACCGTAGGGGCGTTTAAATGGCTATAAATAGCCTTTATATAAGGGGTTAAGCGAGGTTTAAGGATCCGGCCGGAGCCTTCAAGCGGGATACTGGGGGCGCTGGTGGCGGGTCTAAAACATGGGACGGTTAGACTATAACCCTTTGTTTCATGCGGATTTAAAGGCCCAGTATGGTTTCATAGTGGAATGCCCGCAGACAGGCAAAAATGGACGCCAGCAGGATGTTTACTCCGGATTTGTAAAACGCGCGCTCCGGGCCGAGGCGGCTTAGCATCCTTTTGTATTAATAGGCTTTAAATCATTTCTCCCCGCTTTAAATAAAGACTCCCCAGCTCCGGAACCTCATAGCGCCTTTCATCCATTCCCCTGTGGGGTGGGCTAGCGGATTTATATCGCGCCGAATATCCTCATCGGGAGGATTTCAGAATATTTTTTCTCCCCCAGGGTTTTCCTATCAGACGATCCCCAGGCTATCCACCCTGCCCTGTTTTGGCTTCCCGGTTCAGGTGGATATGACAGTGGCCTTTTCCCCCTGGGCTAGGGTGTCCGAGTCATAGGCCGGGAAGGCTAGTGTCACTGTGGCGCCCATGTTGTTTCCCAGACTTTCGATGGCGATGTGGCCTCGATGGTGCTCAATGATCATTCTGCAAAGCGCCAACCCCAGCCCCATTCCACCTCCCTTGAAGGAGTATTCCGCTATCGAATGGTGGAATGGGCCATGCAGCGAAAAATATGGCTCGAAGAGGTGGCTCAGATCCTCCTTATCGATACCTATCCCCTGGTCTTTCAAAATAAACAGAGCTTTGCCGTTCTCCACCCGGGCGCTGATATGAATTTCCCGGCCATCTGGCGTGTACTTGATAGCGTTGGAAAGAATAATGTCAAACGCTCTTAGCAACATCTCCTGATCCCCCATGATTCTTGTCTGTTTGGGGAAGGATTCCAGCTCAATGTTCACTATGAGGTTTCTTCCAGCTTTTTGAATCTCCTCCATTGCTTTTTCCAGGCTGGTGGCCAGGGTCAGGTATGGATAGAACAGATAGAAATTCTTCTCAGCAACTGGACTGGAAAGGCTTTCCATCAGTGAAGTGGCGGAAATTATCCGCTCCATTCCCGTCATCGACTCGTCGAGTATATTCTCGATATAATGGCCCTCCATTGTTTGGGTCTTGATGTCTCTTAGCAGAGCCTTGATAAGCTGCATATTGGACAAGGGAGTGCGCAACTCGCGAGAGGTGACAGCGGTGAAATATTCCCTGGCCTTTTTTAGCATGCTCTCGTGGGAGACATCCCTGGCCACGGATACGTAATTTACAATATTTCCGCGGGTATCCAGCACGGGGGAGATGGTGGTCTGTTCCTCGTAGAGGGCGCCGTCCTTCTTCCTGTTCACAAAACGCCCGCTCCAAGACTCTCCTCCTTGTATCGTGGCCCATAGGTTTGTGTAAAATCCTTTGTCGTGCTGACCGCTTTTCAGAATGTTCGGGTTACTTCCAACAACCTCACTCGCGGAGTACCCCGTCAGTTTTTCGAATGTGGGATTCACGTATGTGATGACCCCCTTCGGATCTGTGATCACCACCGATTCGGCCGCTTGCTGCACAGCCGAAGACAGCTTCTTACGCTCCACCTCGTCCTGGTTCCTTCGCGTGATGTCCCTGGCGAAGGCGAACAGCATTTCGTCCCCGGCGCCAGGATATGAAACGCTCAGATCCACATCCACCAGGGCGCCATCCTTTCTTCGGAGCCTGGTTTCAAAGCTATCCCACCCCTGGGCGACTATCTTCGCCAGCCTCGCTTTAATCTGTTCCCTGGAATCAGATCCCTCAATCATGGAGATATGCATACCGATCAGCTCATCCCTTTGGTACCCCATAATCTTGCAAAACGCATCGTTAACATCAACCAGATATCCTTCCCTGTCACAAGCGGAAAAGCCGTCCAGGGTGGTGTCCAGGATCAGCCGGTAGCGCTCCATGCTGATTTGGACCGCTTCTTCGGAAAGCATTCTGGCTTTCACCTCCGCTTGCAGTTCCTGGATGGCCTGCGCCAGCTCTTCTGTTCTCTCCTTCACCCGCAACTCCAGGGTCTGCTTGGAGGTCTTAAGCTCTTTTTCCACCTTTTTCTTGAGGGATATATCACGGATCACCCCTGTGAAAAACAATTCCCCTCCCGCTCTCCAGGAGGAGAGTGATAGTTCAATAGGGAACTCCAGTCCATCCTTGGCCAGGGCGGAAAGCTCTACGGTTTTCCCAATCACTCTTGGTTCCCCTCCATCCAACACCCTATTTAGACCCTCAGCGTGAGCTTTGCGATACTGCTCGGGGATAATCACCGATAACGGCTTCTCCACGATCTCCCCATCAGGGTAACCGAACATTTTCTCCGCGCTTTTGTTCCAATAGGTCACCATGCCTTTGGCATTTATGATTATGATCGCATCCGTGGCGCTCTCCACGACAGAGCGGAACCTTTTTTGACTATCATCCAGGTTGGCTATTATCCTGGAGTTGACCAATGCCACAGCCGCCAACTCGCCGAACGCCGTGGCAATGTGGACGTCGTGCGCATTGAATCCGCCCGCCTTGTTCGCAAGCCCGATAATCCCCACCGTTTCGCCATCCATATTCATGGGAGAGAAGAGGACATTGTCCAGAATGGCGTGGCCCTTGGGCATATACTCCACCCACTTGCTATTGTTGAAATCATTTTCGTACACAGCTTCGCCAAGATCATAGGCAAGCCCCCGCAAACCACGCACAGGCATGGGAAGAGAAGGATCAACGGTGCACTCACGTCCACCAGCGTCCAGAAACAGCACATCATTCTCCGTCCCACTCTCTGTCAGCATGGCCACATAGCCAGCGGTGGCGCCGATTACCTGTTTCAGGCAGTCGAATATATCCCTGGCGGTCTCCTGGAACGTGTTGTTTTTCATTATGGAGCGGGCGGCCTGCAATATGGCCAGCGCCTCCTGCTCCAAAGGATCCGACAAACCTCCGGGAGAATCGTGTGTTTTCGTTACTACCATTATTACACCATCGGAGAACAGACTCAGCCCTAATAGGACTCCTGCAACTAATCTAGGTTCATCCGTGAGAAAAACACCAGTAATGTGTTTGTTTTTTTTGCGCTAACACGGTACAGAACAACTATTTTGGTTATCATTCTGAGTATGGCGAAGATTCTATTTTATTGATATTACAGTTGTTTCTGAATTCTTCATCCCCCACGGCATCTCTGAATACAATTTGAGTGACTTTTGTGACAACCTGCCAATTTCTTCTTGAGAGCTTTTCACATGACCTTCCCCAGTTGATCGAACAATTCGCAGAGTGAATTTTCCAATAATATTATGTCGGGGGAGAATTCACATGAAGAAGCGTTTTTCAGAAGAGCAGATCATCAGGATCCTCAAGGAGGTTGAATCCGGCAGGAAGGTCAAGGACGTGTGCAAAGTTCATTCGGTTGGACAATGGGCCGGAGTTTACGTCGAAGGCGTTAATGGCGTGGGCTTTGGAGCGCGGGATCGTGTTGGACTTCTCCCGGCCCGGCAAGCCGACGGACAACGCTTTTGCGGAAAGCTTCAACGGCAAGTTTCGGAACGAATGCCTGAACCGGCATTTGTTCAAGAACCTGGCGGAGGCCCGGGAGAAGATCGAGGTGTGGCGCGTGGAGTATAACGAAGTGCGGCCCGACAGCTCGCTGGGCTATCTGGCCCCAGCGGAGTTTGCCAGACAGGCGAAAATCAGGCAAAATG
>JAOUMU010000047.1 GCA_029881335.1 Nitrospinota bacterium
ACCATGTGCTGGTGGTGCTCACCGACATGGCCAGCTACTGCAACGCTCTGCGGGAAATTTCATCGGCCAGGGAGGAGATCCCCGGTCGGCGCGGGTATCCGGGATATATGTATACAGACCTGGCGGGGCTGTATGAGCGGGCGGGAAAGATAAAGGGGAAGGCAGGCTCCATCACCCAGATTCCCATCCTTACAATGCCAGATGACGACATTACCCACCCCATCGCCGACCTGACCGGCTATATCACCGAGGGGCAGATCGTGTTGGATCGGGACCTGAACCGTAAGGGGATCTTCCCCCCTATCAATGCGCTGCCGTCGTTATCGCGTCTGATGGACCATGCCATCGGCGCCGAAAGCACCAGGGAGGATCACCGGCAACTGGCGGACCAGCTATATATGCTGTACGCCAGGGGGGTGGAGCAGCGCCGTGTGGCCTCGATCATCGGTGAGGAGGGGCTCACCGAGGCGGACCGGGATTTTGTGCGGTTCGCCGACCGGTTCGAAAAGAATTTTATCCACCAGGGGGAATCGCGGCGCGACATAGAGCAGACCCTGGCGGCGGGATGGGCCATGCTGGCAGGCATGGAGGATAGGGATCTGGTGCGGGTGAGCAGGGATATGATAAAAAAATATCGGCCGAAAAGAGGCGATGATGAACTCGACGAAGATAAGCAGGCTTGAACTGATCCGGCTGCGGGGAAGGAAGAAGCTGGTTTCCCACGGAGTGGAAATCCTCACCAGCAAAAAGGACGCGCTGCTGATCGAGTTTCGCCACATGATGATAAACCTCCATGCCATCCGGGAGCGGCTGGAAGCGAACATGACCGAGGCGGCGCGATCGCTGGTGATGGCCAGGGCCCAGGAGCCGGACCACTTCCTGTCCACCCAGGCGATAGCTTCACAACGGAAGGTCAGCTTCAATATTGTCATGAAAAAAGTGTGGGGGGTAAAATCGCCCAGGATAGACTTCCCCGATACCAGACGAGACCCCTTCGGGCGCGGGTCCGCGCCGGGCTACAGAAGCATGGCGGTGGATGGAGCGGCGGAGAACTTCGAGACGGCGCTGAACACGTTGGCCTCGGCGGGGGTGGCGGAGTTCCGGCTGCTGGAAATGGGCGGGGCCATACAACGGACCACTCGCAGGATAAACGCGCTGAACATGCGTCTGCTGCCCCAAATCAACAGGGATATGGAGAAAATATCCTCCCGGCTGGAGGAAATGGAACGGGACGACCGGTTCCGGCTGAAACGGTTCAAGAGCCTGCGGGGGAGGGAAGGGAAGTGAACGGGGGCGCCTCATACGCCGCAGAGCAACTAGGGTCTTGTGCGTTGTCATGCCGGACTTGATCCGGCATGTCGTTTCCTTTTCTGTCTCATAGTTCCGTCTTCGGGCGCCTTTATGTATAATCAACGGATCATGAAGAAGATCGCTTTCACCACACTGGGATGCAGGTACAATCGCTTGGAGAGCGCCGAGCTGGCCCATGAACTGGATCAGGCGGGATATACCCAGGCCACCGCAGAAGATGGACCCGCCGATGTGGTGGTTATAAACACATGCGCCGTCACCGGAAAGAGCGCCGCCAGTGCCCGCGCCGCCATCCGCGCCGCCCGGGCCGACAATCCGGCGGCCAGGGTGGTGGTCACCGGATGTTATTCGGAGACCAGCCCCGACGATGTGGCCTCTGTGGAAGGGGTGGACCTGGTGCTGGGGAACGCGGAAAAGTTCTCAATGACCCAGGCCTTGCGAAAGCTGGACAATCATCCGGAGGGGGAGGCCCTGGTGCTGGTGGCCCATGGCGCCATGCCGGAGAGGCTCCCCGTCCGCCCGGTCACCGGCATGAGTGGCAGGACCAACGCGTATCTCAACGTACAATCCGGTTGCGACGAGGTCTGCTCCTTTTGCGTGGTCCGCATCGCCAGGGGGAAGAGCCGGAGCGCCTCGGCCGCCGAGCTGGTGGAGCAGGTCCAAAGGCTATCGGACGCTGGAATAAAAGAGGTTGTTCTCTCCGGGATCAACATCGGGCAATACAGCGACGGCGACACGGATCTGGCCACCCTGCTGGAGGCGGTCCTGATTAGAACCGATATCACCCGCGTGAGGCTCTCCAGCATCAATCCGAACAATGTTACACAGCGGCTTATCGACCTGATGGCGTTGGAGAGCAGGTTCTGCTCCCATCTGCATATCCCCCTGCAAAACGGCTCCGACAGGATATTGAGGCTGATGCGGAGGCCTTACACATCCGTCATGTACGAGGATCTGTTGAACCGTCTTGCCGAACGGATAGAGGGTATCGGGCTGGGAGCGGATGTTATGACCGGATTCCCCGGCGAGACGGATGAGGATTTCGGAATGACCAGATCCCTTGTCGAGCGGCTCCCACTGATGATGATGCATGTTTTCTCATACTCCTCCCGGGCCGGGACGGAGGCCTGCTCCATGCCCGGCGCCGTGGTGAGGGCCAGGGCGAAGGAACGCACCGCTGAACTGAAGGCGATATCCGACATGAAACGCCGGGAGTTCATATCCGCTCACGAGGGAAAGGAACTTGATGTGCTGGTGGAAAGCAGCAGGACAGCCGGCGGCAAGCTGAAGGGATTCACGGCCAACTATATCCCTGCGGTTTTCGAGGGGCCGGACGATATGTCCAACTCCATGGTCCGGGTGACAGGATGGCGCGCGAAGGAGGGCGCGCTGGAGTGCCGCCTCTCCGGGGGTGCGTGATGACTGTAGTTACTCTGACCACCGATTTCGGCCTGGAGGACGGCTATACCGGCGTGATGAAAGGTGTGATGCTGAGTATCGATTCCTCCCTTTCCATAGTGGACATAACCCACAATATCAGGCCTCAGGCGCTGGTGCAGGCGGCGTATATCCTCGGGGCGGCGTATCCCCATTTCCCTGAAGGGAGCATCCATGTTTGCGTGGTGGATCCGGGAGTGGGCTCTCAAAGAAAGCCGCTGGTGATCCGGGCTGGGGGGCGGTACTTTTTGGGGCCGGACAATGGAGTGTTCACCAGAGTGTTCATGCGCCACCCGGATTTCGAGGCTCATGAGATAACAAACCGGGAGCGCATGGCGGAGAGGATTTCATTCACCTTCCACGGGCGGGACATCTTCGCGCCTTCTGCGGCCCATCTGGCCCAGGGCGCGACGCTGGAGACTTTCGGCCCCAGGGTGTTGGAGCCGGTGCGGGCGGACGCGGACGACGCCCGTCTGGACGCGCCGGGAGTGATCAAGGGCGCCATCGTATACATAGATCATTACGGCAACGCCATCACAAATATCGACATAAGGCTTTTTGAGACCGTCATGAGAGAGGGGAGTTACAGCGGATTTGAAGTGTTCCACCACGCGGGGAGGGTTTCCTCCATCCTTCGTTCATATAACGAGGCGGTGGATATGACAGCGCTGTGCGTCACCGTGGGCAGCTGGAACACACTGGAGTTCTTCACCCGTCTGGGACATGCCGCCAGTATTCATGGGCTTTGTGTGAATGACCAGGTTCAAGTCCGCTTCCGCTAGGCTACTGGCCGTGGCGCTGGGATTGGCCCTGATGGCCGAGGGGTGCCAGAGCCTTTTTGAGCCTGCGCCTGTGAAGGGATATCCAATGGTTCGCTACACCGGGCCCATGCCGGGATTTTCGGACGACATGGACCCGGAATCGCTGGCCCAGGCGGCGGAGCGCTCTCTGGAATACCTGTCGATCATAAATCCGGCAACCGAGTTTCAATTCGGCCAGCGGACTGTGACGGCGCCCCAGATGGCCTCCTCCATCCAGCGCCTGGTGGAGATAGTCCGATATGAGCCGGACCAGAAACGGCGGGCTTACATGATCCGCAATGAGTTCGATGTCTACAAGGGCGCCGGATTCACTGATGGAGGCAACGTGCTGATCACAGGGTACTACCAGCCGGTGATGAACGTGCGCAGGCAAAAGGATGAGACTTTCCGTTATCCCTTATACAAGGTTCCGGATGACCTGGTGCGAGTGGACCTTGGCCTCTTCTCCACCGAGCTGGCGGGCAAGAGAATATCCGGAATGGTGAAAAATGGCATGCTGGAGCCATACCACGACAGGAGGGCAATCGATGGCGAGGGCGCCCTGGAGGAGAAGGGGCTGGAGATCGCATGGGCGGACGATCCATTCGATGTGTTCATCCTTCACATTCAGGGCTCCGGCGTGCTGCTCTATGAAGATGGCGAGGAGAAGTTCGCAAACTACGCCTCGGTGAACGGGCACAGGTATCAGTCGATCGGCAAGAAAATGATAGAGGAGGGAAAGGTCCCCCGAGAGAAGATGTCGTTGCAGGCTTTGCGGCAATGGTTCCGGGATAATCCCCAGGAGTTAGAGCGAAACTTGTTCGTCAATCCCAGCTACGTTTTTTTTCGGGTCATGGACGAGGGGCCCTTTGGCTCGCTGGGCAGGATCCTGGTGGACGGGCGAAGCGCGGCTTTCGACCATTCTCTTTTCCCGAAAGCGGCGGTGGCCTGGTTCATAGCGGACATTCCCCAGGCGCAAGACGGCATGCCAGCGGGGGTGAAGCGCGAAGGCAGATTCGTGTTCAACCACGACCAGGGTGGCGCCATCAAGGGGCCGGGGCGGATGGATCTGTTTTTCGGCAAGGGGCGCGACGCGGAAGCGGCGGCGGGAATTATGAAGAATCCGGGGCAATTGTATTTTTTACTGCTGAAGGAGAAACTGATCCTGCGTGCAGGGCGATGAGCGCCATCGTCCATAACAGTGAGTGCTATCACCGCCGGGGAGTCCATTGGCCGGACTCTTGCGGATGAATTAGGGCAGGGCGTGGTTGTCCTCTTCAGGCGTGACCGGTGATGGCCAGAACTATCTCTATCACTATCAGGACCACGATGGTGATCTCTAAAGTGATGTTGTAAATTTCCCCTTGTCGGCTGGAGACCATTTCGAACATTTTCTCCAGGGTGGATAGTTTTCCGCCGACGTTATCGCGCCACCGTTCAAGATGCAGTTTACGCACGGCCAGTTGATAGACCCGGGCGTCGTACCACTCTCCGTACAGCTTCATGGCACTGTCTATGGCGTCCAGTTCCAGCAGGCTGGTAGTGCGCGTGGCGACTATGGAGCGCAATGTTTTTGACATGCGCCACACCCCCGCCGCGCCCATATTTCCCTGCTCGCGGAACCGGTCCAGTTCGCGGGTCAATTCTTGGTCCAAAGCGCGAAGGGAGAGAATCTGCACGTTGGCCACTTCCAGCAGGGCGAGGTCGTCTTCGAACCCCCCTTCCATGTCGAACAGCGCCGCGCCGTCCCAGTCCACCACCACCAGGTCGTCCGCCTCATACCGAACCGATCCTGCCAGGGTGGAGTCGATCTCCATATCTGTGAGGATGGCGGTTTCGTCCCGGAGAAGCTGGGTCATCAACAGACGATGTCCGATGATGAACCGGTCGATATCGTCGTAGCCGGAGAAGCAATAAAATGAGAACTCTTCGCGAAGGCCCAAAGCCCCATGCTCCTTTGCCAAGGAAACGGCGATATCGTTTAGCTTCTCTTTTTGCGCCAGTACAACTTTTGCGTTGTCTGTAGAAAAGGGGGAGGAGACTTCCACCACGATGAATATACCCCGCAATCCTTTGATCCTGGCCAATGTCTCAGGCGCGGCGCCATCGACTTGTCTCCAGTCTCTGACGATCTTGAATTGGGGATAATATTCCTCATATCCAGGGGAACTCTTCGACGGTTTGTAGGGCAAGTCGGGAGCGTGCGGATCGACCCCATGGGCGATCACTGTGACAGTATGGACAATAGTAGCTCTCATGGCTCATTGTATAGCAAAACGCCGGATTTCCGCCAGTATGTCAGCAGGGGAAAAAATAGCGCGTTTCCCTGAAGGCTATAATGTTGGCAAGCTATATGGCTTTCCGGATTGGCGCTGCGCGAGCAATAGTGGCTGGCGAGGATCCAGGCTGTCAGGCTCCCCCCCTGGCCTGGAGTCCAAGACAGAGGAGGACCGACCTGCCGGCTGATTCCAGGCCTTGCTTCCGCTTGTCCAGCGCCGCGAGGGTACGCATTCGCTGTTATAGCCTGGGTCTGGACTCGATCACTTAGGCTATGAGCGTGAAGGCGACAAGAGCGGTATCAGAAGCTGGCATCCTGGATCAATCCGTTCGGATCTGCGTCGAGCACAGCGATGCGTCCCTTGGAGAACCGCAAATCCCTTTATCTGAGCATGGTTTCCGCATGACGCAGTCGCTCGCTCTCATAGTCCATTACAAGGTTTTCATACTCTCCATCCATCAGGGGGCTGGAAATGGCAAAGTCCGCCGAGGAGCGGTTGCAAGCGAGCACGATGTTATAGACAGTGGCTATCCGCTGCAGCGCATGGATGTCCGGTTCGTGAGGATGGGCCATCAGCGGATCCCACAGAAAAATGACCACATCTATTTTGTCGTCGGCGATTCTGGCCCCGATTTGCTGATCCCCTCCCAGAGGACCGCTTTTAAAAAGGCTAATCTCAAGATTCAGCTCCCGGATGAGGATGCTTCCTGTGGTTCCGGTGGCGAAAAGCTCATGGCGGGAAAGGGATTCCCTGTTGAATTTGGCCCATTCGAGCATGTCCTTCTTGCGCGAATCATGCGCCACAAGCGCGATCCGCTTTTTCTTCGGGAAACTGACTCTTTTGTATATTGAATAACTCATGTTTTAACTTTCATTTTTAAATTGTTAATGCGACGCTGCTTTTTATGGCGTAATACGCAAGTGCCATCCACAAGCTCCCCGACTCCGGCTTGGGGGAGCGGATGTTACGTGTATATTGCGGCGATATATTAATCAAACTTCCGATAGGGCAAAATCACCCCTATCTGTAGGCGTATGGCAAACAATATTGCATACGGAGTAATTGTTAAAGCGGGCTGAATAAAAAAACAGCCGGGCAAAAGCCCGGCTGCGCAAAGCAGAAGGAATTTACCAGCGCTTCTGTGAAGAAGAAGACTTGCGAGGTTCAGACTGGTTCACTTTAAGATTTCGCCCTTCAAGCTCGGTGTTGTTCAGAGACTTGATGGCGGCATCGGCGCCGGTGTTGTCCATTTCAACAAAACCGAAACCTCGGGTTCTGCCTGTTTCGCGGTCGGTAATGAGCTTTACAGACTGGATCTCTCCAAATGGCTCAAACATTTCGCGCAAAGAGTTTTCGGTGACGGAGAAAGGAAGGTTACCAACATAAATGTTCATCTAAATACATGTCCTAAAAAAAAGTCAAAAAACATACCTTAGAGGTTATCACGAGGATACGCTACATAGCGGCCATGTGATCTTATCTTAGGGGGAAACGGAGGAAGGAAATTATTCGACAGTCTCAATCTAAAATAAAAATTCTCTAAAGCCCCCTCACACTGACAGGTGTCTCACCTGTTGTCAATAAAAATAATATATACGCCTGCCTGACCCTGCCCTTGATTCACCCAGGACTTGCCTTGATTCGATATTCCATAATCGTTCGGAAAGGTATATGTTTTCGCATGATAAAACCTGGAAGAAACGATCCATGCCCATGAGATAGCGGGATAGAATGGTAAATGACATGTATATACTGCTTTTCAATGGCATGATAGCCCTTGGCGGGGCCTGGGTCGAAAGTCTGGATGTATAATAGTTGCGACATGAGCGCCCTTAAAGTTTTCGAGATTTACCACTCCGTCCAGGGGGAGAGCACCCACGCAGGGCGCAAATGCGTCTTCATCCGGCTGGCGGGGTGCAACCTCTCCTGCTCCTATTGCGACTCCGCCGAGGCCGCCTCCGGGCATGGGGCGGAAATGAGCGTCCAGCAGATTCTGGAAAAGGTCCGTGCCCTGGGTGTTCGGCTAGTGGAGGTGACGGGGGGTGAGCCTCTGATCCAACCGGAGGTTGGAGCTCTGTTGACCGCTTTGCTTGACGCCGGGTTCGAAACCCTGGTGGAAACTAATGGTACGACGCCAATAGACCGGTTCGACCGCCGGGCTAAGTATATCATGGACATCAAGACTCCCGGCTCCGGCGCGGGTGGCAGCTTCATGGAGGAGAACCTGGAAGCGTTGTCGGATCGGGACGAGGTGAAGTTCGTGATCACCAGCAAAGAGGATTTCGACTGGGCAGCGCGGATGATGGAGCGGTGGAATCCTTCGCGGCGTATCGCCGTGTTGCTCTCCCCCGCCCAAGGGAAGGTGGCGCCACGGCGGCTGGCCGAGTGGCTGTTGGAGTCCGACATCGACGCCCGGCTGAACCTGCAACTGCACAAGATCATATGGGGACCCGAGGCTACCGGAGTCTAGCTGATTATCCTTTTCGATTTCACCTGGGGCTTTTTGTGGGAAAAGGCGCCATTCTCTGACCGTGGCTCAACGGGCCGCTACTTGCCGCGGGCCAGAACCTTTTTCAGAGCCTGGCCGGTTTGGGACCTTTTAACCTTCGCCACCTCCTCCGGTGTCCCGGCGGCGATGATGTATCCTCCCGCGTCGCCTCCCTCCGGTCCCAGGTCTACCAGATAGTCGGCGGTTTTTATCACATCCATGTTGTGCTCTATCACCACCAGGGTGTTGCCTGCGTTGGTGAGTCTGTTTAGCACCTTTAAAAGTTTTCGCACATCGTCGAAATGCAATCCCGTGGTGGGCTCGTCCAGGATATAAAGAGTGCGCCCGGTGGAGCGCTTGGACAGCTCCTTGGAGAGCTTCACCCGCTGGGCCTCGCCCCCGGAGAGAGTGGTGGCGCTCTGCCCCAGCTTAATGTACTCCATCCCCACATCGTTTAACGTGGCCAGGGTTTTCTCTATGGACCTATGGTTCTCGAAGAAAGTCAGCGCCTCTTCCACGGTCATCTCCAGTATCTCGGCGATCGATTTGCCTTTAAGCTCGATCTCCAGCGTCTCCCTGTTGAACCGATGGCCGCCGCACTCCTCACACGCCACATAGACATCGGGCAGAAAGTGCATCTCGATCTTTATGATGCCGTCCCCCTGGCACGTCTCGCACCGGCCCCCCTTGACGTTGAAAGAGAACCGCCCCGGCTTGTAGCCGCGCTTGCGGCTCTCCGGAAGATTCGAAAAAAGGTCGCGGATTTCCGTGAACACGCCTGTGTATGTGGCCGGATTGCTGCGGGGCGTCCGGCCTATGGGGTTCTGGTCAATATCGATAACCTTGTCTATATGTTCCAGCCCCTCCAGCTTCCTGTAGGCTCCGGGGCGATCGTGGGAGCCCCAGAAGTGGACCGCCAGCGCCTTATACAGGATATCAAGCAGCAGAGTGCTCTTGCCGGAGCCGGATACGCCAGTGATGCAGGTGAACGCGCCTAGCGGGATCGCCATGTCTACATCCTTCAGGTTGTGGGCGGTGGCGCCCTGCAGGGTGATCGATCTCCCATTGCCGCGCCGACGCTGCAAGGGGGTGGGGATGGAGAGCTTTCCGGACAGGTACTGTCCTGTGAGAGATTTTTTGTCCTTCATGATATTTTCAGGGGTACCTTCGGATACCACCTCCCCTCCATGAATCCCGGCGCCGGGCCCCATGTCCACCACATAGTCGGCGGTCAGGATCATGTCCTCATCGTGCTCCACCACAATAACGGTGTTTCCCAGGTCACGCAGTTTTATCAATGTTTCGATCAGTCTTTTGTTGTCGCGCTGATGCAAGCCGATGGATGGCTCATCGAGGATGTAGAGCACTCCCATCAGCGATGAGCCGATCTGGGTGGCCAGCCGGATGCGCTGCCCTTCCCCGCCGGATAGCGTGGCAGCGGCCCGGTCCAACGTCAGGTAGTCCAGCCCCACGTCCCGCAGAAAGCCCAGCCTTTCGGTCACCTCCTTTATCACCCGCCGGCCGATATGCTTCTGGCGGGTGGTGAGCTTTATATTCTCGAAAAACTCCAGCCCTCCCTTCACGGAGAGGGAGCTTGCGTCCATGATCGACTTGCCCCCCACGGTGACCGCCAACGCTTCCACCCGCAGCCTCCGTCCATCGCACCGGGAGCAGAGCTCCAGCCGCATATACTCCTCCAGCTCCTCGCGGACCATGACGGAATCGGTCTCCTTGTATCTGCGCTCCAGGTTCGGGATCACCCCTTCGAAGGGGCCCTCGAAGATATGTCTACGCTTGCCGCTGTCCAGGTTGAATTGTATCTCCTCCTCGCCAGACCCAAAGAGCACGATCTGCTGGATCCGTGTCGGCAGCTTTTCAAAGGGAATGTCCAACTTGAACCCATAGTGGACGGCCAGGGCGGAAAGGGTCTGTTGGTAGTAGCGGGCTGTGGATCTGCTCCATGGTTTCACCGCCCCCTGCAGGACGGATAGCTGGGGGAAGGGTATCACCAGGTCCGGGCTGATCCTTTTCATCTCCCCCAGGCCCAGGCAGGCCGGGCAGGCGCCATGGGGATTGTTGAAGGAGAACATGCGGGGCGCCAGCTCCGGGTAGCTGATGTCGCAATTGGGGCAGGCGTGGCGCTCGGAGTAGAGTATCTCCTCCTCGCCCCCGATGTTCACCTGCACAAGACCATCGGACATCTTCAGGGCCAGCTCCACGGAATCCGCCAATCGGCGGCGCAATCCCTCCTTCATCACCAGTCGGTCCACCACCAACTCTATGGTATGCTTCTTCTTCTTGTCCAGCACGATATCCTCGCCCAGGTCGCGCATCTGGCCATCCACCCGCACCCGGACAAAGCCCTTGGCGCGGAACTGGTCCAGCTCCTTTCGGTACTCCCCCTTCCTGTCCCGGATGATGGGGGAGAGGACCTGGATCCTGGTTCCCTCGGTAAACTCCATCATTCGGTCCACGATCTGGGTGGCGGTCAACGAGCTGATCGGCAGGTTGCACTTGTAGCAATGGACATCGCCGATGCGGGCGAAGAGCAACCGCAGGTAGTCGTATATCTCTGTGACAGTGCCCACTGTGGAGCGGGGATTGCGGCTGGTGGTCTTCTGCTCTATGGAAATGGCCGGCGAAAGCCCCTCGATAGACTCCACCTCCGGCTTTTCCATCTGCTCCAGGAACTGGCGGGCGTAGGCGGAGAGGCTCTCCACATATCGGCGCTGCCCTTCGGCGTATATGGTGTCGAACGCCAGGGAGGACTTCCCTGAGCCCGAAACGCCGGTGATGACGACAAGCTTGTCCCTGGGGAGGGTGATTGTGATGTTTTTCAGGTTATGCTCGTTGGCGCCCCTGATTACGATTTTATCGGCCATACTTCCAAAAGGGCCATTGTAGCGCGGATGAGGGAGGGGGGGGGAAGGAGTTTTTTGAACTGGGGTAATGCCGCTTTTTTTTGTACTCCTTCCTGCGGTCCGGGGTCTTCTTCACCCCGGACTCTTTTCCCTGGCGACTGGGGATATAAGCCGAGATTGCGGGCGCCTGGCAACTTGTGGAATCACCCTCCTCCTCCGAGGGGGGGTGTGGCTCCGGCGATGAAGGGATAAATCAGGGCCGCTCTCAAACCTCCCGGAAGGCCCCCGCTACATCCACCCCTGCTCTTTATACCAGGCCAGTGTTCGCGCGGCCCCATCCTCCAACCCCACGGCAGGGGAATAGCCCAGCTCCTCCTGCGCTCTGATGATGGAAAACGCCCGGGTCTTTATATAGAAATCGACCCGTCTGCCAAAAAGAGGCGGCTTGATACCCAGGGGCCCCAGCGTGGCCTCCAGGATGGAAGCGGTCAACCTCACCGGCAGGTATGGCACTGTCACGCTGCGCAGTTCTCCTCCCGCCGCCCGGGCGATAACTTCCGCCCAGTGGCGTACGCTCACCGGCGCATCACCGCAGAGGATATATGCCCTTCCCGCGGCCTGCGGCGTCCGGTATGCCAGGATCATCCCTTCCACCAGGTCATCAACATAGACAGGATGGATCAGTGTGGCCCCATCGCCGATGATGGGGAAGCGCCCACCCCCGGCCATCCGGAAAAGCTTCAGCAGCCGCCCATCACCTGGGCCATACACCGCGCCGGGGCGAACCACCGTCACCTCCAACCCTTTGGCGGCGCCGAATTCCAGGGCCAGCTTCTCCGCCTGGGCCTTGGTGATCTGGTAAATGTCATCTGTGTTGTAAGGGGCGGTCTCGTCGGCGGGCGGGTTTGTTATATGGCCCATCACTCCTGTGGTGGAGCAGTGGAGAAACCTTTTGACGCTTGTGCCGATGGCCGCATTTAAAAGCCGTTTGGTGGCGGTGTAATTCACTTCCCAGAAGTCTGCGTCGTCCAGCTCCTGGCCTTGCACGATGGAAGCCAGGTGGAACACTCCATCCACTCCATCCACGACCCATGGGGCCACTTCCGGGTCTGTCAGGTCGCCGACAAAAATCTGGGCATCCAGGCTTTGAAGGAACTGGTCGTGTCTGGAATCGCGAACCAATGCCCGCACTCCCACACCTTTGTCATGAAGCGCCTGGCACAGCCTGCGCCCCACGAATCCCCCGGCCCCAGTAACCAACACTTTTCCCGCGCCAGCCTTGGCCACTCCCTCCGGCGCACGGCTGGCCTTCTCTGTCTCCACCCCATCCTCCGGGCAATTCTTGCACCCTTTTTTCTTTTTGTTCACCGGACCAGCAGATTGTCCTTCAGGAAAGTGGAGAGATAGTTGGAGGGCACACCCATGAAGGTCTTTCGCGTCAAGATATCGCATGTGCGGCAGGGGACCAGGTCATCCACGGTCTGCGCCTTCATCAGGGATCGAAGCCGCCGGATAGGCTCACCGTTCCATATGCGGGCCACCGGATCGCGGGAGGCGTCCCCCACCTTCAGCTTGCCATAGAAATCCTGGGGGCACGGCGCCACTGTGCCATTGAAAAATATTGTCATGGAATACCAGAGAAACGTGCAAGGCGTGAACCGTTTCCGCTCCGGCTGATCCGCCACGCCGTGGCCGAACTTTTCCGCGTCACCCGCCCAGTTGTGGGGAGTGCGGGTGACGAAGCGGTCCAGCGGCAGGTTATCGAACTGCTGTTGGAACTGCTGGCGGCGAGCCTCCACACCATCGGGTGTTTCGCCGATCTCCATCACCTGGACTATGGTGAAAGGTTTGCCGTTTCCCAGCTCTTTCTTGGTTTGCAGGAATCCCTGGATGTTTTCCATGGTTTCGCGGAATTCGCCTCCCAGCCGCGCCTTGTCATAAACAGGTTTGGTGTAGCCATCCACGGAGAAGGAGATGTAGCTGAGTCCCGCTTTTATCAGATCGCGGGAGCGCTCCCTGGTCATCAGGCCGGCGTTGGTGTGCAGCCTGGTCTTCATCCCCTTTGCGGCGCAGTAGGCCACCATATCCTCCAGGTCCGGGTGGATCAGCGACTCCCCCCGGTGGAACAGGTTCACTTCGCGGGAGGCGCCATCCAGCTGGTCCACGATCGACTTGAACAGATCCATCTTCATAAGACCGGTGGGGAACTTCTCATCCATGCCGTTGGGGCAATGCCCGCATCGGAAATTGCACGAAGGCGTGGGCTCTATCCACACCCGGCTGGGAAGCTGGGCCACGGTTTCCTGGCGGCGCAGATATGCGGTATACATTCGGGATAGCTTCACCAAGTCGGATATTCTGCCCATGGTTATATCTTGGAGAGGATGTGGGCCAGGGTCTTTGGCTGCAACAGCCTGGGCCAACGGGTGGGGGTGAGGTAGCTCAGGTAAAGGTTCAGCGGACTGACGCATGTGACCCAGCAGATTGGGTGGCGGCCTTCCTTTATGTCGCGGCGCAGATTGTCCGTCTCGCCGGAGTACCATAACTCGCTAAACGATTTCTCCGCCAGGTTGCCTATCTTCCTGAACGCCACAGGGCAGGGGAAGAGGTCGCCGTTCGGATGTATCTGGGCGGAGACCGTCCCGGCGACGCATCGATATCTGTACAGACTTTCCGGATCGTTGAGGTATGTCTCGAACTCGTCGAAATATCCTGGAGGATGGGGAAGCATATCGCCATACTCCTCAAACAGGCGGCGTATCTGCTCTTTTAAGATGGGGATCTGGTTTTGCGACAGGATCAGGTCGTGGGCCGGGGAGTATTTGTCGAAGGTATTTGTCATCTCTATGGTGATCCCCGTGGCGCCGGCTTCCCTGGCCACCTTGGCCACGCCGGTGAGCTGCTCCACGTTTCTGGAGTTCACCGTCAGGTTGAAGAACACCTTGATTTCCGGTTTGGCCTTTTTCACGTTGGCCACTCCCGCCAACGCTCTCTCGAAGGCCCCCTCCATTCCGCGGATATGGTTGTGGGTGGCGGCGTTGTCCCCATCCAGGGAGACATACAGCATATCCAGCCCGCAGTCGGCTATTTTGCCAGCCATCTCTTCGCTGATCAGGTAGGCGTTGGAGTTGCCCCCCACCTTCATCCCCCGGCTCTTTGCATGGGCGATCAGGTCGAATACGCTTTTTTGCAGAAACATCTCCCCCCCGGAGAAGGAGATATGCCCCACATCGTTGGCCGCCAGGTCCTCCACGATCTTCTTCTGCTGATCCAGGGCCAGGGTGTTTTTCGCGTTTTCCTCGGCGGGGATTTGCCATATCTGGCAGTGGAGGCAGCGAAGGTTGCAGTTGTATGTCAGTTCCCACTGCACCTTCATCGGCCCGCAAGAGGGGGTGACGGCGCCCATCTTGAACCGGGCGAGATTGGCTATATGCTTGGCGAATTTCATTTGTAAACTATCTGGCGCCGCAGGGTCATAAAAAGCGGCGGCGTGTTCCTGGGATTAACCGTTCGTCACATCGACGGCTTTGTAGGCCGATTCCATTTTCCGCTTGAAGGAGGCGTGGTTGTAGTATTCCTCCACAAACCGGCGGCCGCTGAGGCCGATCTCCTCCCGCAGGGTCTTGTCCCCTAATAATAACACCAAGGCGGCTGCGTATTCCATCTTTTCAGGTTTTGCCAGCATGGCCACTTTTTTGGTCAGCAACTGCGTGTGTGTGGGCAGATCCGTGGCCAACACCGGTTTGCCCGTGGCCAGATAGGTGTATATCTTCAGCGGGGTATTGGTCCCCCCCAGTCTGGGGGAGAGGAGAATGTCCGCCATTTCGTGGAATACAGGCATATGCGCAAGAGGTCTGGCCCCGGTGAAAATTACCGCCTGGCCCACCCCCAGCCTCCGGGCTACGGTGCGGTAGCTCTCCACCCTGCCCGCGTCCCCTCCGGCGATGACGAACCGCGCGTCGGGCATCGATTGAGCCACTTCCGCCGCCGTCTCCAGCGCCAGGTCCACCCCTTGATACTTTTCCAGGTTGCCGGTGTACAGGACCACTTGGGCGTTGTAGGGGATATCCAGCTCCGCCCGCAACGAGGCCGGGGTCAGTTCCTCCGGGGGGCGGGGAAAGGACTGGGGGATATCCTCCACCTGGTGCACCTTCTCCCGGCTGGTGTATTTTTCCGCGATGTTTGTCAGATATGGGCAGACGGTGATCACCGATGCGGCCCCGGCGATGGCCGCGCTCTCCAAACGCTGGACCAGGGCCAGGGCCAGTCGATTACCCAGAAATCCGCTGTAGCGCAGTTGGTCGGTCATGTGGGAGTCCATGTCGAAGATATATGGAACAGGAAAGACTTTGGCCAGCGCCCACGCCATGATCCCCGCCTCCTCCACGCCGTGGATCACATCGTATTCCCCGAAGGCCAGCATCCACACAGCCTTGGGGGCCATCAGCATGTCGTTGATGATTTTCACCAATGAAGGGCCGATGGGAGCCTTCGGCAGGCCGGGGATTTTCGCCACCCGATGGATGGCGCAATTCGGTATGACCACATCCTCACCATAGGGATAGGCCAGGATATCCACCTGGTGGCCCAGTTCGGCCAGTGACTCTGCCATGAGCCGGACGTTGATCGGTGTGCCTCGGACCTCGAAAAAGGGTTGCGGGGCAAGAAGAAGCACTTTCATTTATCGGTCAGAGGCATAAGGTTCCAGGCGCTATCACACTATCCACCATATCACCGAACAAACTATCTCCATTTTGCGCGGAAAGCTATTATTAGAGGTTTCCTGAAGAGAAGATTATATCCTACGTTGTACAAAATCCGGGAAAGACAATCCTGGAATTTAACATGACGGACTCCGGGATGCTCGTTCCTTTCCCCCTCACTTCGTTGTGTGCCGGAACGAGCCATCCCAATCGTCCGGTGGACTCTCCGTGTCCATGTAATGCCTGACCCGGGTCAGTAAAGTCCAGGTGGGGCCGTCCTTCACTCGCTCCAGCGTCGCCTCGGCGTTTCGCTCCACATCTTTCCAGCGCCGCGCCCGGTACAGCTCCAGCAGCCGGGTATACTCCTCCACCAGCCTGGCCTGCTCCTCAGTTTCTTCTCCAGCCGCCGCCAGGATTTCGAAGACTCGGGTCGGCTTCTCCTTTCCTTTCACCATCAGGTAGTCTATCTCCCTGCCGAACACCTTGCCAGCCGCTCCCTTCCACGTCACCTCCGCCACCAGAGATCCCACACCGTACGCCTTGCACATTCCCTCCAGCCGGGAAGCCAGGTTCACCGGATCGCCCAGGGCGGAGTAGTTGAATCTGTGCGCCGAGCCCATGTTCCCCACCATGCATAATCCGGTGTTCAGCCCGGTGCGCATGTCCACCGGTGGCATCCCCCTGGCCAGCAGTTCCTGGCGCATCACCATCAGCCTGCGTCGGCAGGTCAGCGCCGCCAGGCACGCCTTCGCCTGATGCCCCTCCTGGTCCAGCGGAGCGTTCCAGAACGCCATCACCGCGTCGCCGATATACTTGTCCACAGCTCCGTCGAACTCGGTGATGGTGTCCGCCATCATGGTGGTGAACCTGTTCATAAGGGAGAAAAGATCCTTAGGATCCAGTTTCTCGGAGAAGGTGGTGAATCCCTCCAGGTCAGAGAACAGGATTGTAAGTTCCCGCCGCTCTCCCCCCAGCTTCAGCCGCTCCGGCTCCGCCAGCATCTGGTTCACCACGTTCGGGCTCACGTAATAGCTGAACGCCTTTCGGATCTCCCGCTTCTGCTTCCCCTCGGTCTGGTATTTCCACAGCGACGAAATGGTCACTGCCAGGATGGCCGATGACTCCAGCGCCACCAGGTCGATCCACACCAGTGATTCGAAGGCAGCCGCGCTGATCCAGGCCAGTCCGGCCATGTTCGCCAGCCCCGCCGCCATGGCCCATGTCCATGGCAGGAAAAAGAGAGCAAGGCAGATCACCAACGCTCCCAGGAACATCAGCCCCGCCATCTGTACCCCTGAAAGGGGGACGATGAATTTTTCGCTGATCACTGTGTCCAAAGCTGCGGCGTTGATTGCCATCCCTGGCGTGTTGGCGGAGACGGGGCTTGACTTGAGGTCATACAATCCCGGCGCAGTGTAACCGATGATCACGTATGCGTCCTTGAAGGCGCTTTGCGGAATTTGTGGCTTGGACCCGGCTGTGGCCATCATGGAGGAGATGATCACATTCGCCGCAGAGTAGCTGCGATAGCTCCCCTGAGGTCCCATGAAATTCACCATCATCTTCCCTTCCCGGTCCAGGGGGATGAGCTGCCCATCCACCATCAGCCCTTCATCCGAGAACTTTACGGGCTCGCTGGCCCCCCGCAGGATGGGGATGGCGAAAAGAGATGGGAAGAGCCTGCCGTCACGGATCACGCCCAGGGGAACCCTGCGGTAGATGCCATCGAGGCCTGGAAAGATCCTCACGTCGCCTATGCCAGCCGTTGCGCCCAGCATCTCTTCCATGGGGAGGGAGACGACCGATGGCTTCTTCATCAGCTGCGGCGGGGGGCCATCAAAGGGGACGGCGAATCGGTCCAGGTCCATTTCCGCATTCTTGCGCCCCGCGCCAAACGCCGCCGCCAACCCAACCCGTCCGCTTTTTCTTATGGAGGCGGCGAAATCGAGATCCACGTCGTAGCCATTGGGCGCCAGGTTGGTGAACAGGATATCGAACAGCACCATCTTGGCGCCGCCTTCTGTGGCGTATTCGATGATGGGATTATACAAGCTGCGGGGCCATGGCCAGGCGATATTGTCGTTCTCGAAAAGATCCAGGCTGGCCTGATCCACCTCGATAAGGACGATGTTTTTGTCCACTCTGGTCGGGTTTGCCAGACGGACAAACTGCCAGTCCAGGGCCTTTAAGGAGAAATTGCGGGTCATATCCAGCCGCCCCAGGCCCAGCGCTACCATTACAGCCACAAGGGCGGTCGCCGATGCGGTCACGAGAACTTCAGCAGATTTTTTCATGGGAATCTCCTGGTTGCCATGGACCAGATGATAACAGATAAGTGAAGGCTGATCGCCTACAACTATCGGAGCTGTAATTGGAGGCAGGTCAGACCGGGTGCTTGGTGCGAACCTTTAGCTGCTGGATGCTTTGCATTGCGGCGGTTTGCTCCGCTTCCTTTTTGGTTCTGCCGATGCCGATGCCGTATGGCTCGCCCAGGATGTATACCTGCACCATGAAAGTTTTGCAATGGTCTGGCCCAAGCTCCGAGATAAGCCTGTATGTGGGATTGGACAAAACGTGGGACTGGCAATGTTTCTGGAGCAATCCCTTGTGGTCTGCCACCATCCTGGTGGTAGTCAGGTCGTCGATGGTTTCCTTGAACAGGCTCAGGATCACCTCGTAGGACGTTTCGAAATCAGATTCCATGAACACGGCGGCCACCACAGCTTCCATGGCGTTGGCCAGAAGCGAGGGCTTTACCCGGCCCCCACTCACGTCCTCGCCCTTTCCCAGCAAAAGATACTGGCCCAGGGAGAGCTTCCGGGCGAAACGAGCCAGGGACTGCTCGTTTACAAGCTGGGCCCGGATGCTGGACAACTCCCCTTCCGACAGGTTGGAGTTTCTGGACATAAGGTATCTGGAGACGGCCAGGTTGATCACCGAATCGCCCAAAAACTCGAATCGCTCGTTATCTTTCAGGCAGAGGTTCTGTTTTTCGTTGGAGTAGGATTTATGGGTGAGTGACTTGTTTAGAAGATGAAAATCCTTGAAAAAGTAGCCGAGCTTTCCAGCCAGTTCCTTAAGCTCAGTCAGCCTGTTTACATCCAACCGCATGAGAAAACTGCCTTATGATCCGTCTTTTGTGAATACCAGGGAGCCGTTGACTCCGCCAAAACCGAATGAGTTGGAAAGAGAGCATATTATATCCCTTTTCACCGCGACGTTGGGCGCGTAGAAAAGGTCACAAGCGGGATCCGGGTTGTCCAGGTTGATAGTGGGTGGGATGATTCCGGTTTCCAGCGCCTTCACCGCGAAGATCGCCTCTATTCCCCCGGCTGCGCCCAGCAGGTGGCCTGTCATAGACTTTGTGGAGGAGACCACCAGCCTGTCGGCGTGCCCGCCGAAGATCGTCCGGATAGCCTGGGTCTCTATGGTATCCGCCATGGTGGATGTGGCGTGGGCGTTTATGTAACCCACCTCGGTCAAATCCACACCTGCGTCCTTGAGGGCAAGGCGCATGCAAACCACGGCCCCTGGGCCTCCTTCGGGGGGGGCGGTGATATGGTATGCGTCGCCGCTCATGCCATATCCTTCCAGCATGGCGTATATCCTGGCGCCACGGGCCTTGGCGCTTTCCAGGCTTTCGAGCACCATTACGCCGCATCCCTCTCCCATCACGAACCCGTCTCTGTCGTTATCAAAGGGGCGGCTGGCTTTTTCCGGTTCGTCATTGCGCCGGGAAAGGGCCTTGGCGGCGGCGAACCCGGCCACGCATAGCCCGGTGATAGTAGATTCGGTCCCGCCGGCCACCATCAGATCCGCGTCGCCGCGCTCTATGATCCGGGCGGCGTCGCCTATGGCGGTGGAGCCAGTGGCGCAGGCGGTGACAGGGCAGCCATGAGGGCCGCGTAGCCCGAAATGGATGGAGACCTGTCCGGACGCCAGGTTTGCCAGCACAGATGGGATGAAGAACGGGGAGATTCGCTTTGGTCCCCTTTCCCTCAAGGTCTGGGCGGTCTTCTCGATCTCCGGCAGGCCGCCGATACCAGTACCTACCATAACGCCGAACCGATCCTTCATGGAATCGGGCATGGAGGCGAAATCCACTCCTGCGTCGGCCAGGGCTTCGGCTACGCTGGCGATGGCGTATTGGATGAAGGTGTCCATCTTCTTGACCTCCTTCCCGTCGATATAATCGCGCGGGTCGAAGTCTTTTACCTCGCCTGCGATGCGAACCGGATAGTCGGTCGCATCGAAGCGGGTGATGGGGCCAATGCCGGACCTTCCATTAATTACGTTTTGCCAAGTGGCGTCCACACCCTTGCCCAAGGGAGTGATCATGCCCAGTCCAGTGATAGCGACGTTTTTCATACAGCGATGACAAATAAGGATCGGCTATAAAAAAATAATCTTCCTCGGCCCGAAGAGCGGACCGTGGGGAAGCTGCTTCCGCCCTCTGTCAACTTTTGGCCGAGGCGGCGGAAATGTAATCGATGGCCTGCTGGACTGTTTGTATTTTCTCGGCGTCCTCGTCCGGGATCTCTATGTCGAAGGCTTCCTCGAAAGCCATAACAAGCTCCACCACATCCAGAGAGTCGGCGTCCAGATCGCTTTCGAATTTGGCTTCGGACTTTACTTGCTCCGGATCCACCTCAAGCTGGTCCACTATGATTGATTTGACCTTTTCTTCGATCGACATTCTCAATTTCTCCTGATATCAGATATATTCTAGTTATAAGTTAGGGAAAACACAAAATTCTATCCCATAGCCATTCCGCCGTCCACGAACAGGGTGATCCCTGTCACATACGCGGCTTCGTCGGAGGCAAGGAACACAGCCGCGCCGGCCACATCCTCCACAGAACCGAAACGGCCCAACGGGATTGATTTTAACAATGTTTGGCGGTTTTCGTCAGTCAAAACTTTCGTCATGTCCGTTTCCACGAATCCC
>JAOUMU010000151.1 GCA_029881335.1 Nitrospinota bacterium
CGCTCATCATCTGCGCCACGTTTGCGGTCACGCTGTCGTTTCTGGCCAGCCCGGCCAGGTACAGATTCGCCGCCTGTCGCCGGTCGATCTCGCTCTCATGCCTTATGGCGATAACCACAAACAACACACCAAGCGCCGCCACCAGCAGTGGAAATATCAACGCCTCGTAGATCATCATGACCTCCCGCCAGAAAGGGACAACCTCACCTTCCCTTTTTTAACTTTAAGTTTGAGGTCAAATCCCTCGTCTACAAATACCTGCAGTACGCCGCTGATATAATTCAGTTTGGATTCCCACCTCAGCCTCTCCATGACGGCCTTCTCTAGCTCCTCAGGTATTGCTATTTCGTTGTGCTTCTTCATATAGCCATCCTCAATTCCACCGGGCCATGTAGGCCCGCCACCACCGTTTCCACTCCCCGGCGCGGAACCGGCCAGCCACCACAAGGCGCTTCTTCTTCATCACTTCACCCTGACAACATGCGGCTTACCATCCGATCCAGCTTTCTCAGCAAGCTCAATCTGCCCACGCACAAGCTTTCGCAGGTAAGCCTCGATCTTCTTGATCCTCTTGTCTGTGGCGTGTAAGAATATTCGCGCCTGGGAGCGTCCTTGCTTTAAGGCGGCAAGCTCTCCTTTTATTCTGATGATTTCCCGGTTCGTAACATGGAGATTTTCTTTCTTCTCCAGTACTATTTCCGCCAGGGCTTCTTCTTTTGTCATTTCACCAACTTCATCCTTCCCTCCTGGCCAGCAGTTCCATTAGCAACCTCCGGTCCACTCCCCCCAGGCTGTATCGGATCCCGGCGGCGGGCGTCAGCAACAAAGACACCAGCGCCTGCAGTTCCATCCCCAGCGGCGCCAGGTCCCGCAACTCGTTTGTGGTGATCATCTCCCCCCCGTCGCTTTCCGGGCTGCGGGCGGCGGCCAACCCCTCGATCAGCCTGGCGGTGGTGATCAGCAGCTGGCGCTCCGGTTCCGCCGGTGTTCTGGCGTCCATCCGGGCCACATAGAACCCCTCATCCGCCATCATGGCCATGGCTGGCCGGAAATCACCCAGCAGCGATTGCAGGTACCACCAGCGCCCAACCGTCAGGAACTTGTCCAGGCAGTCCGGGGAAAGAACATTGGCCAGCGTGGTTTTATGGGCGTATCCCAATTCCCGCGCAAGACCTTTCATCATTTCCGGCGCCGCCACCGGTCTGGTGGCCCGTTTTGCCTTCGCTTCGTAATCAATCCAGGTGTTCATGCTATTTTTTCTCCTCCATTAACGTGGTTTCCCGGAAGGAGGCTGGAGTACATTGGCGGGGAGACGAGGAGATAAGACGGGTCAGGTCTCATGCAACAGGGGTGTTCAAGGAGGGGTCTCCCCGCCGAAAAAGAAACGCATCTGTTAAAAAGATACGCGATATGACAGAATATAAAGAAACCCCGGCGACGCACAGGCGTGCAACGCTGGCAAGTGGTGACGACAGACGCCGCCGGGTGTTTCTTGGGTTGATCGAAAAGTTTCATCGTCTCCACTTGCCTTAATGGTTGTTGAGATGAATATAACGCTTTACCGTGATTCAGGTCAAGAGAAAATAACGGATTTCCGAGATGATATTCGGATAAGGGTTACAAAGGCCAGAGAATCAGCCGGTTATAACAAAAAAAATTTCGCAAAAGCGTTAGGCACTCGCCCATCAACAGTAACGGATATGGAGTCTGGGAAGAATAATCCATCCTACGAGACTCTTTTAAAAATCATAGAAGTCACCAAATGCGACCCTGGCTGGCTCTTGACCGGCAAGGAGCCGGTCTCCCGTGAGGTCTCCATAACCGGCGCGAAAACCGACGATTACGCCATGATCCCCTTTGAGCACGAGACCGCCGCCGGAGCCTCCAGGGATGCCCAGATTGAAGAGGAGCCTGTGATAGTCCACCGCCGCCTGCTGGCGCGGCATCATGTCAGCTCGCATAATTGCCGGGCGTACCGGGTCCGGGGCCAGAGTATGGAACCCAAACTGCAGGATGGGGACATCGTTGTCTGCTCAATGCTGCAGGCGGGGCTGGACCACCTGGACAAAAAAGGGCTCTATTGCGTCCACTCCCCGGAGGGAATCACAGTGAAGAAGGTCCACTATGACAGCGGAGGCAAGGCGCTGATCCTGGTTCCCCTCAATCCGGAATACCCCCTGGAGACCATCCGCCTGTCGGAAACCTTCCCTGTACTACTGGGCAAGGTGATAGGAATCTGGAAAGATGTAGATTGACTTCTTGACACTCCCCTTCTGAATTCCCTATACTTTCCTTACCGGGGTAATTATTCCACTTTTCTGGAGGGTGTATCATGAAACGTCTTTTAGCAGCTATCCTTGCAGTATCTTTTCTTGTCGCGGTCGCCGCGCCATTCGCCATGGCACATTCCGGCAGAACGAATTCATCCGGTTGCCACACCAACAAAAAGACCGGCGAATACCACTGCCACTAATGGAGAGGGCGGGGAAACCCGCCCTTTGTATTACTATGAAAATTAGCTTCATTACGTTACTCGCATCATTCCTACTTTTACCCATAAACAGCTATGGTGACAATAAAATCAGGGCGCCAGGACTTGTATGGAATTCCGCTTCGATGGAAAATAAAATGTGGTATGTCGTTGGTTTCATGTCTGCCACAAAGACTATTACCCAGTCGTACGATGATCTTTCTTGTGATGAAGAATCAGAATCTTACAAAACCAACATATCAGTATTAGGAGAGATGCAACACAAGACAATGTGCAACATGTCAGCGGGGATTATGGATTACTCTCTTGATGATATCCCAATCGAGGCGTTGCTGTCTGGTGTTGATGAATTCTATAAAGACTTTAAAAACCTTAAAATCTCAATACAATCTGCAATCTATGTGGTGAAAAATCAGATACAAGGCCGTTCTGAAGAAGATATAAAAAGAATACTCTTATACCTTAGAAGCGGGAACATAGACAATCTTTTGGTTAAAGACAAAGATGGGAAACCTGTAAGATATGTCTCTTTTCCATAACCTGGCAACAAATAAAATCTACAAAGAGGGCAGCATGAAACGGGGTCTTTTTCTCGTACTTCTTCCAATTATCCTGGTTTCTTGTGGTGACGGTGGCGGGGATTCCTTGCCTCCAATGAACTCCTCTGGCTATCCCGAAGTGGGGGGGCGTTACAATTTTCTCTATAAAGACGCGTTTGTTAATTGTGGCGGAATTAAAGAGACTGTTCCTTCGAGTAGCAACAATATCAAAATCTGGCAGGAAGGAAACGTCTTGAAAATGGAAAGCGAGTCCTCATCCGGGACACCAGGAATTGCCGTGATTGAAGAAACTGAAACACGGGGACATATCCAAAAAAACGGCAATTTCAACATGACATATAATGCGATAGTCAGGCAGGACAATATGGGAATTGTGGATGTTCAGGAAATGTGGCAAGGAAAATTTAACGCATCCGGATGTAGCGGGATTGTTCATGTGCTTTATATTTACAGATCATACGGAGTGTCGTGTAACTGGGACCCATCTTTTGAGTGCACAAGGTTGTAGGCCCCACTAAAATAGGTCGATCATTTGTTTCAAGGAGGGTGTATCATGAAACGTCTTTTAGCAGCTATCCTTGCAGTATCTTTTCTTGTCGCGGTCGCCGCGCCATTCGCCATGGCGCATTCCGGCAGAACGAATTCATCCGGTTGCCACACCAACAAAAAGACCGGCGAATACCACTGCCACTAATGGAGAGGGCGGGGAAACCCGCCCTGTATTTATGGACGAATCCCACAAAAAACAGAAGGCTAAAAGAGACCTCAATTTAGGTGACATTCCAAATAATGTCAAATATTCTTCGGATCCATTGGCCGATGGGTACAACCTGACAACAGGGGAATATATATCAGGTTTCTTAGAATTGATACGCCATATGGGAAAAAAGGTTTGCTCATCGATACACCGCCACCTGTCGTTTGGTCGCCCTGTTCATGCTCCGCATGGCCCGGCGTATCCCCTCCATGGTGATCCCCGGCTCTCCTGCCTCTCCCGCGCGGCGGTTATACTCCCGCACCTCCTCCATCAGCGCGTCTGTCCGCTCCCGGTTCCCGCTGGCATAGGCGAACCGCAGCCGCTCGTATAAACGGCTCTTCCGGGCGGAGAAATTCCCCGCTTCCCGTCGCCCTTCCCAGTTGCGCTCGGTCCAGTAGCTTCTCTCTATCGGCTGGAACCCCGCCGCCAGCCGCAGCAGGTCCTCCGTGGCCAGCGTCAGTGGCCGCCCCCGGTCGTCATATACCGGCCGCCCGCGCCCGGTCTTCACCCCGTCGCTCTCCCGCACGGCTTTAACTATGGCCCCCGGCCCGGCGGGCAGGGCTTTAACAGCGGCGCCCCAGTAGTCCCCGGCTTCGATCCTGTCCCAGGCGTAGCCGAAATCATTGATCACACCTCCCACCGCTCCCAGCACCTCGCTGGGCCTCGAGGGAGACAGGAACCCGAAGTTCGGCTCCAGCGATCCTGATATGTTTATTCCGGCCACTTTCCCGGCCAGGCCATAGCGAATGGTTTTCTCCCCCTCTTTCCCCAGCTCCGCCGCCACCATGTCGAAGAATCGCTTCTCCTGGTCCCGGTCATCCCCCAGTGCCTTGGCGATCATATCGGCGGCCATTATATACGCCCCCACCAGCGGCGTGGCCTTGGCCCCCGCCAGTATCCCAGGGGAAAGAACCCCATACATGAACGCTCTGGCGTTCTTCTTCTCCATCCCCAGCTCCTGGAGCATCTGCAGGTAATTGTGCCCGAATTTCGTGAAGGTCAGCGCCGATTGCAGCGCCCGCTTGGCCGCCCCGGTCCCCTGCGCCCACAGCGGCTGGGTGGCCTTGCCATACACCCCGTGCGCCCTGTCCGTGGCGTGTTTGGCCCGTTTCACCAGCGCCTCCTGGCTGGCTTCCGGGAACGCCCGCCTGGCCACCCGATACGCCGCCAGCATCGTCGCCCCCCGGTTGATCCGCTCGGTGAAGGCGAACGGCCACATCCCCTTGTCCATGGCCCAGGTCCACGCCTTCCCCATCCTGCCGGAAAGCTCCGCGCGGGCCTCCCTGGCCAGCTGAGGATCGTCCCAGTTCTTCTGTGCCATCTCCTCCAGCATCGCCTGTTCCCCCTTGGTCAGATGCGTCGGCGGTTTCCCCTGGCTTCTGGTTTTCAAGGCCCGCCCATAATCCAGCACCGCCCTGGCGATGGTCCCGTTTATAAGAGTCACGCTCCCCTTGCCTCCTGCGGCGTACTCATGGATGGCAGGCGGAACCGTGGTCACCAGCGCCGTCATGTTCACCGCCGCCGATTTCGGGTTCAGCCAAAGGTATTTCATCACCGCCAGGCTTTTGCCGAAAGATACCCATCGGTCCGCAGTATCCTGGTTGCGTAGCAT
>JAOUMU010000152.1 GCA_029881335.1 Nitrospinota bacterium
CAACGTGAAGGTTTTTTTTTGATCTGTTCAAAAATGTGTTTTTCAGAATGGTATATGCCCAGCCTGCTGGATTCCGCTCATCTACCAGCAGATCAAGGCTTTTATATGCTCTCAAAAGCGTTTCCTGAAGAAGATCCTCCGCCTCATCCTGTGTCCCTGTCAAACGGAAGGCGGCGCTGTAGAGTATTGAGACATGGGGCTCAATCAATCTCCTAAACTTCCGCAGGTTGCTTTCCATGAACAGCTCTGATTATTGCTTGTTGAGCAAGCATACCAAATAAATGGAAGCATTGATCGAGTTCGATGAATCCTTCCATTGGGATCGAGAACCGGATGACGGCAAATCTGGTATGCTCAAATAGTCATGGCTGATCTTACTCACTTCTTGCGAAAGACGCTCCAAATGCCCAGTCTGGCCTTGCGGGCCTGCGATTCCAAGTTGTGATACAGCGTCTTCCTGCCGTAGCGGGTGGAGTGAAACGCCTCCGCCAATCCTTCGGAGATTAGCAACCGGCCAAGGTCCCTTCCATCCGGCAGAGTGACATAGGCCAGCAGCCGACCATGCTTATCCTTTTGTTTTTTAGAATCGTATTCCAGCCCTACCCTTTTGCCCAACGCCAACGCTTTGGTCCTTTCGCTGGCCATTCGGCCAAAAGGTTCGGCCCTGGTGTATGGTCCACTCACTTCTGGAGTGTCTATGCCCAGAACACGTACCTTGAAGAAGATCCCCCCGGATTCAACCTTCATGGTGTCTCCATCGAACACATATGTCACCATCCCCGATGTGGGATGATATTGCCCGGCGAAGGCGCCATGCCCTCCTGCCAGAACAATTGAAACGGAGGAAAACACCACAACGCGGATCACGCTTTTCCATACTGTCATGGTTTAAGTTATACTGGAAAGCCCGAAATGAGAAAAGAGGAGAATCTGGATTGATGAGAAGTTCGGCCACCGGCCATGGGCATGGCAACCTGCCATCGGAAGAGGAATTGCTGAAGACCCTTGAGGGGCATTATCACGAAGACCTGCTCCACAGGGGGGACGGGATCTATTCATATCTAAAGCTTTTCGCCACCATTTGTCTTGCGGCCCCGGTGGCGGTATTCTTCAGCATGATTGTGATTTCCGGGTTCCAATCGGAGGAGAACCTGCAGCCCAGGGCTGCCGCGCCGATGGAGGAGACGGCTTCCCCCGAAAATAGGCAAATCGAATCCCTGATCGTGGAACTTGAAAAATCCAATGGCCAAATCGCCGCCGCCATGTCCGCGCAAACTAAAGCTCTGGAGCGGATAGCCGCCGGGATTCCGGAAGCCATCAAGGGGGCCACCTATGACGCCGCCCCGAAGGCGGTCTCCGAGGATGGCCCGAAGGTGATCGTTGTGAAAGTCCCCGTTTCAGAGCCCTTCGACCTGGGATACGAAAAGATCAAGATACTTCAGCTTTGCGGCGTGGATTTGGACGACCCGATCAGCGGCCCTGGCAAGTTTGCTGAAATGGAGAATGCAGAAGTGGCGAAGGAAGTGATCCATTCATTCGATGTAATACTGGCCTCTTCCAAAGAAAAGAAGGAAGTAAGCGCGTTTATTATAGGAAACGCCCTTAAAGGCAGGAAGTATGCCATTGAACAGCTTAAGAAAATCAAGTAGTTATCGATAGCGGCATTCCGCTGTCGTATTTTTGCTTTTATTTCGTTTACTTTTTTCTTTTTTTGCAGCATAATTTCTCCATCTTGAGACATTAACGCATAAGGTGCCCATGGCAAATCAGACAAACGAAAAAAACAGGTTGTTGGAACAGGCTTTTGCTCAGATAGAAAAACAGTTCGGCAAAGGCGCCATCATGCGCCTGGGAGATGGTGCGGCCTCGTTCGAAGGCCCAGGCGTAGTCTCCACTGGATCTATTTCCATAGACTCTGCGCTGGGGATCGGCGGCCTGCCCCGTGGCCGCGTAGTGGAGATATATGGCCCTGAATCTTCCGGCAAAACCACTCTTGCGCTGCATGTGATAGCCGAAGCGCAAAAGGCGGGGGGCAACGCCGCTTTCATCGACGCAGAGCACGCCATGGACCCGATATACGCGGGGCACCTGGGGGTGGACATAGACAACCTTGCCATCTCCCAGCCGGATACCGGCGAGCAGGCGTTGGAGATCGCGGAAGTGTTGATCCGCTCCGGCGCGGTGGACGTTATCGTCATCGATTCGGTGGCGGCGCTGGTGCCCAAATCGGAGCTGGAAGGAGATATGGGCGATCCTCAGATGGGGATGCAGGCGCGGCTGATGAGCCAGGCGCTTCGAAAGCTCACAGCCGTCATCTCCAAGTCGAAGACCTGCCTTGTGTTCATCAACCAGATTCGCCAGAAAATAGGTATAGTCTTCGGCAACCCGGAGACCACCACCGGCGGCAACGCACTCAAATTCTACGCCAGCGTGAGAATAGACATCCGCCGTCTCGCCTCGCTGAAGGACCAGGGGGAGAACGTCGGCAACAGGGTGCGTGTGAAAGTGGTGAAAAACAAAATGGCGCCTCCTTTCCGCGAGGCGGAGGTGGATATGATCTTCGGCGAGGGGATATCGAGGGAAGGCTCCCTGATAGACTTGGGCGTTGACGCCAATATAGTCCAGAAATCTGGCGCTTGGTACTCCTATGGCGAGGAGAGAATCGGCCAGGGGCGCGAGGCGGCAAAAAGGTTCATGCGTGACTACCCCGCCGTGGCGCTGGAGATAGAAAACAAACTGAGGGAGGGCCTGGGTTTGCCCTTGGCAAAGGCGGCCGTTGGATCGAAGGAGGCCAAGGTCTCCACCGAACCCGAGGAGACCGGTGGCGCTGCTGAAGCAGAACCGAAAGAGAAAAAAGCGGCCAGGGCCAAGGGGTGAGCCGTGTATGGGGGGATTGAGGCCGTAAACAGAACTGGAAACTGATATCACTATCTCCCCACTCTGACGCTCTATCCATTCAGGATAGAGCGTCGTCCGGCCGGTGTATGTGATGTACATTATTTGGGGCCCGCGAATACGCCATTAATCCCCCCTTGATTATCTCATTTTCAGTCGCCCATCCTATGTCACTCCCGGCCTCCATTTATGCTATCCTAGCCTTTTGATAAAAACAGGACATGGTATGGCAAGAGCCGCGAAAATAGCGCGAAAAACCAGGGAAACCGAAATTACCGTCGAAGTGAACCTCGACGGTTCAGGCAAAGGCTCGGCCACCACTGGTGTGCCGTTTTTCGACCATATGCTGGATCACTTGCGCGTACACTCCATGATAGACATGACGGTGAACGCAAAAGGCGATGTGGAGGTGGACGGGCACCACACTGTAGAGGATGTGGGAATCTGCCTGGGCAAGGCTCTAGCCGAGTCTTTGGCGGAGAAGAAAGGGATCACCCGATATGGCGCCGCGTCCATTCCGATGAACGAAACACTTGCGGAGGTGAGCCTGGATGTGTCCGGCAGGCCCTTTGTGGTTTTCCAGGCGCCGAAGCTGGCAGGAAAGGTGGGCGAGTTCGACGTGGAGCTGGCGGAAGAGTTCATCCGGGCTCTGGCAAATTCGGGGGGGCTTACCATTCACGTAAACGTCCGCGCCGGAACGAACATGCACCACATAGTTGAAGCGATATTCAAGGCGCTGGCCAGAGCCCTGGGGCAGGCTGTGTGTCCGGACCCCAGATTGGGCGGCGCCGTGCCTTCGACCAAAGAAGTTTTATAGGTTGGTGAGACTGGCATGTCCGTAGTGATAGTTGATTATGACGTAGGGAACCTGCGCTCCGTGCAGAAGGCGTTGGAAAAGGTGGGCGTGGACGCGGTCATCAGCCGCCGCCCGAACCAGATTGCATCGGCCGACGCCGTGGTATTGCCGGGTGTGGGCGCCTTTGCCGAATGCATGGGCAACCTGCGAAAATATGGCCTGGTGGAGGTGGTGCGCGACGCGGCCAGAGGCAGGCGACCTTTTTTGGGAATATGCGTGGGGTACCAGATGCTCTTTGAGAGTAGCGAGGAATTCGGGGATTGCCATGGTTTTGGTGTTTTCAAGGGAAAATGCGTGACGTTCCCAAAAAGTGGTGAGGACCATCACAAGATCCCGCACATGGGATGGAACCAGGTGAAGTATACCCGTAGGGATCCCTTGTTCGCCGGGACGCCGGACGGATCGGACTTTTACTTTGTCCACTCCTTCTATCCACAGCCAACCGAGGATATCACGCTGGGCGCCACGGAATACGGCGTCGAGTTCGCCTCTTGCGCGTCCAAAGGGAAGGTATACGGCGTCCAGTTCCACCCGGAGAAAAGTCAGGCCGTTGGGCTCAAAGTGCTGGAGAATTTTGCGGCGATGGTCAGGGGATAAACCCACCTTGGCGGTGTGAAGGAACCATGAGTCGAAAACGCAACTTTTTCCTGGACAAGACGGCGTACCTGTCGCTGAAATATTTCACATGGTACTGCCAATCCACTTCCCGAAACCTGGCGCTGGCAGGCGGCTCCGCAGTGGGTTGGGTGTTCTGGATGCTGCTGCGTCTGCAGCGCAAAAGGCTGAAGATCACTCTGGATAACATGCGCATCCTCTACCCGGATAAATCTGAAGAGGAGCTTATGCGCCTGGCCCGCAGGACTGCCCGTCATTTCGGCCGGTTCCTGACCGATGGATGCCGCTTGCCCCTGATAAAAAGAAGCACCCTGGACGACAATATCAAGTTCGAGGGACTGGAGCACTACATCAAGGCCCACAGGCAAGGTAAGGGAGTGATCCTTTCCACTGCGCACTTCGGACATTTCGAGGTGGCCGCATGCTCCCTGGCCGCCATGGGCTACCCGGTGTGGTCCATCATCCGGGAGGTAGACAATCGCGACCTGGACAAGTTCATGGATGAGGCGCGTTGCGCTCCAGGGCTGGGTGTCATAAAGAAAGAGAGAGCCGCGCGAGAGGTTCTGGCCCATCTGCGAGCGGGGCACACCGTCACCGTACATATTGACCAAAAGGCTTCCTTTAATCATGTTTACGTGCCATTTTTCGGAAAATACGCCTCCACCTTCTCCACCCCCGCGGTGATGAGCATGCGCACCGGAGCGCCTGTCCTTTCCATGCTCTGTTTTCGTGACGACGCCACCGACACTTACATTGCCAGGATTTCGCCCCCGGTGGAATACATTCCCACCGGCGATCGTAACGCCGATATCCGCCAGATAATAATGAAGCTGAACCATTCCCTGGAACAAGCTGTGCGTCAGGCTCCGGAACAGTGGTTCTGGTTCCATGGGCGATGGAAAAAAGAACCTGACGCCGAAGAGACAGCCGCAGCCGAAAAGGAGCTGGCCCTTATTGAATCAACCATAAAGGGGGCTCCTCCCCCCGGCGCTGGCGCCCCCGGCGCTGGCGCCCCCGGCGTGGGCGCCACTTCTTAAGATGGATA
>JAOUMU010000048.1 GCA_029881335.1 Nitrospinota bacterium
GTTAGAAAATATCCGGGCTGACCTAGACTCCTTCATAGAGGAATACAACACGGAGCGGACCAACCAGGGCCGATATTGCCAGGGCCGGACTCCGATGAGGACCTTTAAAGATGGTCTGGAGCTTTATGAAAAATACATCAACGAAAACGAAGAGGAGGGTAATATGGAAGCGGCGTAAACGGACCAACCGGGAGGCCCTTTGTAAACGCAACTAGTGACTATCGCAGGGCAATTATTGGAGTGGACCCTTTACACCACGGTTCTTGTCAGGATCAGAAGTCTGGAAATGGCCTGATCCGCAATAACCTGCCTTGCTTTTGGCCCCATCCCTGTGCGAATATTGAACCTGGAGCCATTCGTGAGCGTGGTTTTGGGGACGCTCATCGGGGTAAGGGCTCTCCATCCAGCAACTGCCATGATTTGGAGGAGCGAATGAAAACTTACACTCCGGACAAGATTAGAAATGTGGGGTTGGCCGCACACAGCGGCTCTGGTAAAACCACATTGGCCGAAGCTATGCTGTACGATTCGGGATACGTCAACCGCATGGGGAAGGTGGAAGATGGCTCCACCGTCATGGATTTCGATCCGGAAGAAATCAAGCGACAGATGACCATAGGATCATCCGTGGCCACTTTCGACTGGAAGGGCGCCAAGTTCAACATAATCGACACTCCCGGAGACCAGAACTTTATAAACGACGCGTATTCCGCGCTGGCCATCATGGACTCTGTCATCATCCCGATCCCCGCCGATACGGGAATCAAGGTGCAGACAGAGAAGATATGGAGCAGGGCAAGCGCCAGGAATATTCCCAAAGTTCTTTTCATAAACAAGATGGACAGCGAGCGGGCAAATTATGGCGCCATGATCCAGCAGATTAACGATATCTTCAAGTCAAAGATACTCCGGCTCACCCTGCCCATAGGTACAGGGGAGCAATTCAGGGGAGTGGTGGATCTTTTGTACATGAAAGCGTACATCTATGAAAAGGATGGGGAGGGGAGATTCACCACGGAGGATATCCCTGCCGAGATGAAGGAAGCTGCCGACAGGGAGCGCCAGGAGCTGATAGAAAGCGTAGCGGAGACTGACGAAAAGCTTCTGGATACCTTCATGGAGACAGGCACGCTGACCGACGAGGCGCTATACAAAGGATTTAGGCGAGCGGTCATAGGCGGGGAGGTGACGCCGGTGGTGTGCGGCTCCGCCCTTTTGAACATAGTGGTGAGAAAGACACTGGATCTGATATTAAACTTCATGCCCTCCCCGCTGGATATGCCGCCTGCCAGGGGAGTGGGGGAGGATGGAAAAGCGATCGAAATCCCGCCGGAACCAGCGGGACCCGCCGCCGCATTTGTGTTCAAGACCTTTGCCGATCCCTTCGCCGGGAGGGTGAGCGTATTCCGGGTATACTCCGGTTCCTTCTCCTCAGACTCGAACATAATAAACATCTCCAGCGGGGAGAAGGAGCATCTGGGCGCGCTGTTGGAGCTGCATGGCAAGAAGCAGACGCACCAGGCCGAGGCGGTGACTGGGGATATCGTGGCGGTGGCCAAGCTTAAACACACCACCACCGGAGACACTCTGGGTGGCGCCTGGGAGAAGTACACTTTCGAGAAACCGCATCTTCCCGCCGCGGTGATCACTTTTGCCCTGACGCCGAAAAGCAAGGGAGACGAGGATAAGCTGGCGGTGGCGCTGAACAGGATTCGGGAGGAGGATCCCTCTCTGACCTCCGGGTTAGACTCCGACACCAAGGAATATGTAATATCCGGCATGGGACAGGTCCACATCGAGGTGGCCATAGGCAAGCTGAAGGATAAGTTCGGCGTGGAGGCGCATATCCACCCGCCAAAAATCGCCTACAAGGAGACGATCCGCGGAAAAGCCAGGGGACACGGCAGGCTGAAGAAACAATCGGGAGGCCACGGCCAGTTCGCCGATTGCCATCTGGAGATTGAGCCGACGGACGACTCCCGGGACTTTGAGTTCGTCAACGCCATAGTGGGGGGGGTCATCCCGAAGCAGTTTATACCTGGCATCGAAAAAGGTGTGCGCGAAACCATGGCGGAAGGAGTGCTGGCCCATTACCCTGTGCTGGGGTGCAAGGTGACAGTGTTTGACGGTAAGTTTCACGATGTGGACTCTTCCGAAATGGCCTTCAAGGTGGCTGCCAGAGAGGCCTTCCGGGAGGCTTTCATGAACGCAAGGCCGGTGATTTTGGAGCCGATCGCTGAAATTGAAGTGGAGGCGCCGGAGGAATGTGTGGGTGATGTGATGGGGGACCTGAACCAACGGCGAGGCCGGGTGCTGGGAATCGAGGCCAGCAATGGGAGCCACAAAATAACCGCCCTGGCGCCGTTGGGGGAGGTGCTCTCCTACGCGCCGGATCTGCGTTCCATCACGGGTGGGCGCGGTGGATTTTCCCTCAAGTTCCACAGCTATGAAGAGGCGCCCTCGAACATCGCCACCAGGATCATTGAGGATGGCAAGAAGCATAAGGAGAAGGAATAAGAGGGTGGTGTGGCAGTTTAAATGAGTTTGCCCGACTTGAAGATACGCCGGATATTCGATAGTTTCCGGGGCCCATCCACCGTTGAAAAGGAGCAGGGGCCTCCAAAGAAAAAACGAAGATCGAGCCCGGTAAAGACCTTTATCATAGACAGCATAGTGGTTGTCCTCTTGATAGGCGCTCTTTTCTACATCGGAAGTGGCCGCTCCGCCAAGGTACCGGGGGGCGCTACTCCAGACCCTCTGTCCGCGCCCTCCACCAATACTGTGGCCACGTCGCCTGTCAGGGCTGAACCGAAGGCCAAGCCTGCGCCTCCTGTAAAACAGGCGGTTCCGGAGCCCGTCAGGGCTGAACCGAAGGCCAAGCCTGCGCCTCCTGTAAAACAGGCGGTTCCGGAGCCCGTCAGGGCTGAACCGAAGGCCAAGCCTGCGCCTAAAGCCGAACCGATAAAGCCGATCGTTTCACGTCCCGTGGCCAAGGATTTGCCAAAGGCGCCGGGAGGACCTGCCAAGCATAAAAAGGTTTACAGGATCAGGTTTGCCGTGTGCCAGATGGAGGAGAGTTGCCGGGATGTGCAAAGCCGTCTTCTGAAGGAGGGAGTCAAAGCATCGCTGGAGAAAACGGTGCACAATTTGATGACCCATCATGTGGCTCTAGGCCCCTGGCCAACCAGATCCCACGCCCAAAAGGCTGGGGACGATCTGTTGAAGATTGGGATCAAAAGTTCGCTACTGGTTTCCGGGGATAAGTTTTTCATGATCACCAATCCTGAATACTCCCTGGCCCGGGTGCGAAAAACGCTTTCCACCACTACCAGGGCCGGCTTCAAGGGCAAGGTATTCTCCAGGAAGGAGACCCAGGAGATGTACAAGGTGTACGGGGAAAGCCTGGAAGACCCGGAGGAGGCCAGGCGCATAAGGAACCAATACAAGAAAAAAGGTATGGACTGTATCGTGGAGGGATGATCGTGGCGATGAACGAGAATGGCGATGTGGCGGCGGATGCGGAAATTCCAGACAAGATGTTTTTCAAGATCCGTGAGGTGGCCCAGATAGTGGGTGTGAAACCCCACGTCCTGCGATACTGGGAAACTGAATTTACTTCTCTGGCGCCAAGGAAGAACCGGAACGGACAGCGGCTCTACACACGCAAGGATGTTCAAGGCGCGATGGAAATTCGCAGGCTTTTGCATGTGGAGAGGTTTTCCATCGCCGGGGCGCGCCAACGGCTGAAGAAAAGAAGAGACCCATCTAAAAGAAAAAAATCTTTACAAGGCGCCAGGGATGATCTGGCCGAGATCCTCCGGATGCTAGAGAAGGACGGGACCGGGCAAATAGGGGGCCAGCCAGGCTCTTAAGGCTATTGCTGGGTAAACTTTATTTCGCATGCGCCGTTTACCAGGCCGATTGCGATAGGATTTTCCATTTGCTTTCCATCGATGACTTCAACGGTCTTGTTTCTTCCATTTTTATCCTTAATCACCTTGGTTTCCACCTTCTTCGCTTTCGCCACCAGCCTGTAATACAAGGACGCCATCTTCATTTCACTGGGATTGAAGTGACAAACGATACTCTTGGTTTTTGATTGCTCCTCCACATAGGAGCATTCCTTTCCGGAAAGGCCGTTCACATACCGTTTGATCTGCTTTCCCTGCGGGGTGGTGAACATGCAGGAGAAAGGCTCACAATTTTTAAGATTAAAGGGTAGAGCTGAACAGTCCTGCTCCATGCCGCGCCCTCCGGTGGCAAATTTGGAGCCTGTTGAAAAAGAGGGAGCCTCCTTACTTCTTTTTTCCGCGGCGGCCTTCTCCTCCGCTTCCCTGGCCCTTTTTTGCTCTGCTCGTTTGGATAGTTCCGCGCGTATTTTCCTGACACAGTAGGGAGGCATGGAATCCAGGTTTTCCGAGAAATACCACTGCCCATTTTGGTCTTGGCATTTATAAAAATTTTCCGCAGACACAGGTCCGCTGGCAATCAACATGAAAAGGATTGATATAAAAACAATTCGCACTTTATCTCCTTCGCAAACACCCAGCCATCATTGCCGGAAGTATCCCCCCCAAGGGCCGCCATGGAGGGCAACAAGGTAACGGACCAAAAGCGCTTCCCCTCTTTTCCAAAGCCGCCTGAGCCACAACAGGAATAGACACAAGCATAATAAAATCAATCAACAATAACAAGATAAATGTTGGCGTCTCCTGCTATAACGTTTCAGTCACCTTCAGCGGCCAATCCGCTCGCCCTTATTTTCCAAAAACGCCAGGGATAAACTAGCCTGATTCAAAGCGGCCCGGAGCTCCTTCAATTGGGCGCCAAAATCTTCTGCGTTGGTCAAAACCTCTTCCAATCCTCCAGACACGGAGTATATCCTATGGGCGGAAAGGTTTCCCGCAGCTCCCCGCAGGGCATGGATCAGGGAAAGCGCGAGCTGTGTGTCGTTATTCTTCAGGGCGGCTTCGATTTTATCCGCTGAATCAAGATAGCTTTCTTTAAAGTGCCGCAGAAGGGCGACATACATCTTTTTGTTGTTGCCTATCAGGTCCATGCAACTATTTATTTCAAATCCATCAAGGTTGTCGGGAATATGGATTGGCGGATCATCCAATGCTCCATCCTTCCCTTTGCCCATGTCCGGGCGCGGAACGACCCAGCGCGCCAGAGCATTGAACAGCTCTTCTGGCATGATAGGCTTGGTCAGGTAGTCGTCCATGCCGGCCGACAGGAACCGCTCCTTGTCTCCCGGCATGGCATGGGCGGTAAGGGCGATTACAGGCAATCCCGCATGTCGTTCATTGGCCCGGATTTTTTTCGCCGCCTCGAACCCATCCATCACAGGCATCTGAATATCCATCAGAACCGCGTCCCACACTCCCTCATCCAGCTTTTCCAGGGCATGGCGTCCATTTTCGGCACTCTCTACCCACACGCCCCAATCCTTCATCATGCCCAGGACAACTTCCCTGTTTATCAAAATGTCCTCCACCAGCAGGATCCTCGCCCCCCGGATTTTTGCGGTCTGCTCTTTTGTAGCTGTCCAGAGATGTGGCCTTTCTGGTCGGGCGCTTCCCCGCGCCAAAGCGGAGCCTAAAGCTTCGGACAGATTATGGCGTGACAAAGGCTTGGTTATTTCATCACACACAAGGTAACGCCCATCTCTGCCGGGGATTTTGCCGACGGGTTGGGCCGTGGTCATGGATGGCTCGTTGACAAAAATTATTTGTGGGACCATGACGATCCGCCTGTCTGAAGTTATCAATCTGGCCAGATCGGCGCCATCGGACCCAAGAACGCGGCGGCTGACCAACAAAAATTCAAACCCCTGCTGACTATCCTTGCCGTTTGCGCGGAAAAGCTCCTTAAGTACTTGCGCGCCAGACTGCACGGCCAGCCCCTGCACTTTGAGATCCTCCATCAAACGAAGATTCAGCGCGCGTTCCTCATCGTCATGGTCCAGCACCAGGGCTCGTTTTCCTTTCAACATGTGGTCCGGGACGCCCAGGAGCTGCGCCGCCGACTCCTGCAAATACGCCATATTGATGGAGAAAAAGAAGGAGCTTCCCCTTCCTGGTTCGCTCTCCACGCCCAGCCTCCCCCCCATCATCTCCACCAGCCTGCTGCTGATTATCAGCCCAAGGCCCGTTCCACCGAACCTGCGGGTGGTGGATATGTCCGCCTGCGAAAATGGGAGAAAGAGCTTGTCCATCTGGTCGCTGGCGATACCGATGCCGGTGTCCTTGACCATGAAATTCAGTCTGGCCTGGGTTCCTGTCAATGATTCGAGAGTGACGCTCAGGGATACGGACCCTATATCGGTGAATTTGACCGCGTTGCTGAGCAAGTTGGAAAACACCTGCCCCAAGCGGACCTGATCCCCGATCAGGGTGGAGGGAATGTTGTCCGTCACGGACATATTGAGCGTCAGTCTCTTTTTCAATGCATGGGCTTCCACCATGTTCCTGGCTTTGTTCAGGATATCCCGCAAATTGAACGGGGCATTTTCGAAACTTAGTTTGTTGGCCTCGATTTTTGAAAAATCCAGAATGTCGTCGATGATGCGCAACAGCGATTCGGCGGATTCGAGTATTTTGTGAGCGTGTTCACGTTGCTTGCCACTGGTTTCCGGGATAAGCAGCTTTGTGAAGCCTAAAACCGCGTTCATGGGAGTGCGGATTTCGTGGCTCATGTTCGCCAGGAAATAGCTCTTGGCGCGGGCGCCGACCTCAGCGGCCTCCTTGGCGGAGCGCAACTCTCCAGTCCTTCTTTCCACCTCGCTCTCCAGGTTTCCCCGCTCCTTCTCCAGCAGTTGATTAATTTTCGCCAGTTCTTCCACATGCAGGCTTTCCTCCAGGTCTCGTTGCCGAAGCATGGCGGTCATTTTGTTGAAGGATTCGGCCAGCCTTCCTATCTCGTCGGTGGATGTCACAGCCACCTGCTGGTCGAACTGTTTATCATGGGCGATCCTGTCCATCTCCTCCGTTACCTGGCGGATCGGCCTGGAAATAATCTTCTCGCTTAAAAAGGCGATAATAGTGGCTATTCCCAACCCAGCGACAAGCCCTGCCAGTAATAGAAAGAACAGATCCTTTATATTCTCCGTTACCACGCTTTTCGGAGTATAAGACGCCATCATAAACAGAGGGGCGCCATTGTGGCGGAAAGGGCGGACCATAACGTATTGGATTTCCCCACCCAGGGTGGCCTCAAGTACCGTCTCCGTCTCATTAATCAGCTTTTCTCCCCCCCAATTGCGCAAAGAACCAAGGGCGCGATCCCCAGCCAATAACTCTCCTGACAAGGTCAGCAGCTCACTTCTTCGGGAGATTTTTCCGGAAAATTTTTTCATAAAAACATCGCCGATCATCCGCCGGATGAAAACCGCGCCCACCAAATCCCGCATCTCCCTCCCTTCGACATAGGTAACATCCTCCACCGGCAACACGCCATCGATCCAAAGCCCCTCAGCTTGGGCCATATAATTAATGGCGTTGCTGCGTGGTATCGCCAGTGTGGAGGGAACTGAAGTCGGCTCCTCTGCCTGAATCCATTCCTTGGACGGGCATTGGGCGAACACCGATGCGGCCGATGGAGTGAAGTATTCACCTTGGGCCGCTGGGAGATCGAAGGAGGCGATGGTTATGCTCGTTCTGGTGGCCAAAGATTCAAGCCCTTTGAGGTTGTATACACCACCGACCTCATAGTTTTTGTCAATCACCAGCCTTTGTAAATCCATGGTGATCTCACACAGGACTTCCCTTCTCAGCTCCGGGATGGACCCCTGGATTATGAAAAGCGACCGGGCATGCGGAATGATCTTGGAATCGTGGGTGACAAATTCCATCGTACTACCCATCTCCGCCGCGGCCGCCCTGATTTCTGTATCAAGTTGTTTTAGGTTCGAGTTCAGGGCGTCTCGGATAAGCCTTTGCTGCTGGGATGCGGACACCCAGAGGACAAACACGGCGCCAAGGAGAGTGACGATGGCTAATGGCGCAAGGCCCTGTAGCAATAGTCTGAATCTAAGTGACATCTAATTAAAGTCGCTCATAATTGGTTGACCCTATTCAGGGTTGGCCGATCCCACCACTCCCTTGACAAACCAGTTCATGCCCAGTAACTCCTTGTCGGTGGCCTTCAGGCCCTCGGCGATCCGCTCAGCGCCTTCCTGATCCACCACCGGTCCGCTAAACACGGTGTGATGCCCGTTGATAATCTGCTGCTTGCGCAGAGCCACTTTGTCTCGGATTTTTTTGCCCACCATTGGGCCGAAAGCGGCTAAGTCCACCACACCCGTATCCAGACCCCACCATATATCCTCACTCTTCCAGGTTCCAGCCATCGCCTGCTTCAAGGTGGGCTCATAAATGACTTCCCAACGCCATATGGCCGCGGTCAGGTGGGCCTTGGGAGCGAAGGCGCTCATATCCTGGTTATATCCGATGGAGTAGACCCCCCGCTTTTGCGCAACGATCTGTATGGCCGGCGAATCCTGATGCTGGGTCAACACATCCGCCTTCATATTCACAAGTTCGTTGGCGTAATACGCTTCTTTTTCCGGGTTATGCCAGCTCCTCACCCATCTGACATGCACCTTGGCCTTAGGGTTCATTTCCAGCACCCCCAAAGTAAAGGCGTTGATACCCCGTACCACTTCCACAATAGGGTATGCCGCCACATAACCCACCACACCTGTGCGGGATGTCGCCCCGGCCACCAGGCCGGTCAAATAGCGCGCCTGGTACATCCGGCCAAAATACACCCCGATGTTCTTGGCCCTCTTATTCCCGGCGCAATGCATGAAAATGGTGTCGGGAAACCTGGGGGCCACCTTCTGGATGGATTCCATATATCCGAAACTGGTGGCGAAAATAATATCGTGCCCACTGATAGCCATATGGGTTATCACAGACTCCGCATAGGCGTACTCGCTGATGGAATCAACGTAATCCGTAGTCACACCAGGCATCTTTTCCACCACCTGCCTGCCAAGATCGTGAGAGTGGGACCATCCGGCGTCCTGTGAAGGGCTGACGTAGATAAATCCCGCGCGAATATCCTTTGCCCAGGCCCCCCCAGTCCACGGCAGGAATATGGCCAGGGCGGTTATTAGCATGAGACCAACCTGGATATTAACCCTTTTTCCCAAAGTCATTGTTCCACCCCTCCTGGCGCCTGGCTCACCCCACCCTATATATTTAGATCTTTCCTCAATGGTTAACGGCCTACAATCTCCAGACCAGTAGCAACTGGGCGCCGCTCTCGTCGGTGGCGTCGTCTCCCAGCTTGTTCATCCAGAATTGCCATTCCACTCCCAAATAAAACCTTTGCCCCGCTCCAAAAGCGCTCCCCAGATCATACCGCAATTGAGGTTGCGCCAGAACCCATCCGTGGACCTTCTCCCCGAATTCGTTGGTCCGCTCCCCGATATACTCCACGTGCCCCTCGATGGAGAAGCCATGGGAACCTATGTGAAAAGGGTATGCCCAGTTGACATCTATATAGAAGGAGTCCTCCTCTGTGGGAGCGCCGCCAGATTCGGCTCCCTTGCTGGCGTCGATATACATCGCCACATCCACGTTTGCGAAGGCGAAACCTGGAATGTCCCACGATATCCGGAAGCCGGGCAAATACTTGAGCACGTTGGCGTCCGCCCCGGCGTTGAGGCCAACCAGCAGCCCGATGTCACGGATCGGGCCCAGGGAAAGGTCCACGCCCAGGATCTTGCCAAGGCTCAGGTTCAGATAAAGCTCACCGTAAAAATCGGTGTCGTTGAAACCATCCTTTTTTGAGTCATCCAGGAAATCAATAAAAAAAAAGTTATCACCGTACTCCCACCCGCTGGCGTGCTGGAAAGTCAGGATGTCTGTCCTGGCCTTATCCCCTCCGGCGAAAGTGGGTGCGGAAAGTATTCCGTTTTGGTAGTGCAGCTCGGTCACACTCCATTCGGCGGCATTCGCCTGGCTTGTCAAAAATAATGCGGCGACCAGAAAGATGACCACAATGGAAACAGTTGCGTCCGGTTCGCTAACGCCTTGGCTATGGCGATTGGGTGGTCCAGGCCATCCTGGCACAGTATGGCAACCTCCCATCATGATTTCCCTCTCTTTTGCCCCTATAATAAAGGATCCCCAAATGACGTTGATTCTACTCTGAACAGCGGTATTAAACAACCTCGCCCCTGGGGCCGGAGAGATGCGACCTTGATAGATAGAATGCGCGTAATTTCAATCAAAAGTGACACTCATGGAAAAACCGATGGCTTTTGTAGTACAATGTCGCTCGAATCAGGCTCATCAAATGGCCCCTCGTCTAATGGTAGGACAGCGGACTCTGAATCCGTACGTCGAGGTTCGAGTCCTCGGGGGCCAGCCAATCGAACATGCATCCTTCTGGCGGAGGAGCTTTGCCGCCTGTACGATGCGCCACGTACAAAAAAGGTTGTGTCCATACCTTGCAATCTTCAAATCGCTCAAAATGGCTCATTAGGATGCTCGAATAACGATACATTTTTCAGCGATCAAAAGGCAAAGCCAATTGTAAGGCCTTTTAGTACAGGGCATTGCGTCCGCATCCAGCGTATGCGATACAGGGGGGCCATAAAATGATCATATTATACTTGACCGGAGACCCCTTGAACAACTAGCTTTATTATAACCCGTATGGGGTTCATTACTGACCGGGAGTTGTGAACCTTAGTGAATGTATAGGTCTGGTGATCCTGTTTGCCAGAGCATATGTAACATACAAAACTGAGGCGATTATGATCAGGACACCGAGGATATTCTCCAAAGCTTCGTTTCTCCTCGGAGCCTTCACCTTCTATATCATCGGCCTATCCCACATAAGCATGGCGGAAAACGTGGATTATAGGCTCAAGGTGGCCATGGACAGGTCGAAGCCCTCCCCCCAGATGCAGGCGAAAAGAGCCATAAGACTCGACCTTTTGCATATAATAGGGAAAAGAGCGCCCGGTATGCCTGAAGCTGACCGCTGGAAGCTGACCGGAGCGGTTGTCAAATATTCCGCCGTCCACGGGCACGATCCATACCTCCTGCTGGCGGTGATAGAGACAGAGAGCGCATACCAAAGCGATGTGGTGTCCAACAAAGGCGCCGTCGGTTATATGCAGTTGCGCCCCTTTGTAGCCAAAGCCATCGCCAGCGAAATCGAGTTCGACTCTGATTTGCAGGATTCGGCGCTGACCGATATGGACACAAACGTCCGCCTGGGATCGTATTACCTGTCGAAGATGAAACTAAGGTTCAAGGATCTGAACCTGGCCCTGGTGGCATACAACCTGGGGCCCAGCAGGCTGCGACAGGTACTTCGGATGGGGAAAAAGCCGAGCATGGAATACACTATCAAGGTGCTCAATTCCAGGAAAAGGATCATGAAAATATCCCCGCTGGCTTCTATGGGGAAGAACTCCGCCTGACCCCCCGCCAGCGGCAAGGAAGCTTACTGGCCTGACTGCTTCTCCTGCTTCTCCTGCTCTTCCTTGCACTCTATACACAAGGTGGCGATAGGTCGGGCCTTGAGCCTGTTGATGCCGATGGAGTTTTCGCACTCCTCGCAGATACCGAAGCTGCCATTCTCCAGTCTGGCCAGCGCCTCGTCTATTTTCTTTACAAGCTTGCGCTCCCTGTCTCGCAGACGGAGGGTGAAATTTCTCTCGGTTTCCACGGAGGAGCGGTCAATGGAATCGGCCATGTCCTCGTATTCGACATTCAGGCCCTCTTCCACCGTTTTGCCCGCTTCCTTAAGCAAGGCGCTTCTCTGTTCCATCAACGCTTGCTTGAAATGCTGATAATTATCTTCGGAAAGCTTCATCGTACACCTTCATGTTTCCACGCTTTTTCCCTACAACTAAAGTTAATCCTATTTCCCCAACGGTTCAAGCGTTTTCGGCGCCGTCACGGGGAGGTGGCCAAGGCTCAATTCCCGGCCCCGCCCGACGAAGAGGCCAGGGAGCCAGTCCTGGCAAACCACTCCACAGTCCTGTCACGCCCGTGATATAATCCGCATTTCAACAAATTGATGGTGGGTGATAAATGAAAGCCTTGGTTCTGGCAGGTGGGAGAGGCAACAGCATGGCGCCTTTCTCCCATTCGCGCCCCAACCCCATGATACCCGTGGCGGGACGATGCCTGATAGACCATACTATCGAGGCTTTGCGCAACACCGGCGTGACCATCGTGAACCTGGTGGTGGGCCACAAGCAGGAAGCCCTGCGCGCTCATTTGGCAAATGGGGACAATTCCGATGTGACAATCCACCTGGTGGACCAGGGCAAGGCCAAAGGTATCGGCGGCGCCGTTCTGGCCTCAAGATCCCAGTTCTTGCCGGGGGAGCATTTTCTGCTGGTCTATGCGGACACCCTGGCAGGCGCAAACATCTTCAGCGTCACTCTGCAATCCTTCGGGATGAGCAACGGTCCCACCGCCGCCATATGCCTCACCCAATCCGCCGAAAAATACGGCAACGTGTACATCGGGGCGGACATGAGGATCACAAAAATGGTAGAAAAGCCGAAAAAGGCAGGTTTGGGCAACTACGTCCTGGCGGGAGTGTTCGCGCTCCCCACCACTTTTTTCGATCACCTGGAAAAGGCTGCAGGCAACATGGAAAAGGCCCTGATGAAGCTGATCGCTGAAAAATCATTGCGCGCCGCCATATGGGAGGACGCATGGCTGGACATGGCGTACCCATGGGACATCCTGACGGCAAACAAAATGATCATGGACAGATGGAGCGTGGCCTCCATACACCGCGGTGTGGAACTGCACAACACCATCATTCGAGGCCCGGTGAAGATCTGTGAGGGAGCGCAGATCAGCCCCGGCGTGGTGCTGGAAGGTCCGGCATACATCGGGGTCGGTTCCTTCGTAGGGCACAACACTCTGATCCGCCCATACACATGTGTGGGGGCAGGATGCGTGGTGGGTCACGGATCCGAACTTAAAAATAGCGTTATCTTTGACGATTCCGTCATCGGCGGCCTCTGTTTCATCGGCGACTCGGTGGTGGGGCAGGGGACAAATATCGGCTCAGGAACCATGACTATAAACAGGCCGCTGGACGGGAAGAAGATTCAAGCAGCCATCGGCAGAACCGTGATAAACACCGGCCTGGAGAAACTGGGAGCTTTTGTGGGGGACGGCGCCAAGGTGGGCGCCTCTAACATCCTGGCGCCAGGCTCCATGGTGGCTGCGGCGGACATCATCCCCCACAATATCTCCTATCCCAGGCGCGGCGGAAGGTAAACCAGGAAGCAATATAAACATGTGCGGTATAGCAGGAGTCATTTCGCTAGGCGACATCGCCGAAAGGCTGGTCCAGTGCATCCACAACCTCGAATATCGCGGGTACGACTCCTGCGGTGTGGCCATGGTGAACGGCAGCCCCCATATCCATGTGCGCAAGAATATCGGGGCCGTGGCCGAAGTGAGCGAAAAGGAGCGGTTCTCCTCCCTTGCAGGGCATACGGGGATCGCCCACACCAGGTGGGCCACCCATGGCAAGGTCACCCGCGAAAACGCCCACCCCCACTCCTCTTGCGCGGCGGACTTCTCTGTCACCCATAATGGAATCATATCAAACCATGAAAGGCTTCGCGCCCGCCTGACCCGCGATGGACACAAGTTCCTCTCCGAAACCGACACCGAGGTGATCGTCCATCTGGTGGAGGATTATTTTATGAAAAGCATGTCCGTGGAAAAGGCCTTTGTGGCCGCCATCCGGGAGCTGGAGGGAACATATGCCGTGGCCATGATCTCCTCCCACGAGCCGGACCGCATCTTCTGCGTCCGCAAGGAAAGCCCGTTGATCATCGGCCTGGGGACAGACGCCAATTACGTGGCCTCAGACTTCAACGCCTTCGTGGACCATACTAAAAAAGCGGTGTTCATTGAGGATGGCGAGTACGCCGTGGTGGCCCACGATAGCCACAGCATAAAGAGCATCGCCACGGGCGAAGCTGTGTGCCGAGAGGTGCTGGAGCTGCCGTGGGATTCGGAAATGGCCCAGAAGGGCGGATTCCCCCACTATATGTTAAAGGAGATTTACGAGCAGCCCACTGTGGTCAATTCCGCATTGGACATCGACGAGGCGAAAATCGAAAACCTGGCAAGACTGACGGTGGAAAAGAACCTGGTCCTCACCGGCGTGGGAACCACATTTTACATCACGCAGTTCGCCCAATACATGTTCAGCATATATGGCGGGGCCACGCCGCTGGCCTTGTCCAGCGACGAGTTCCGTCATCTTGCCCGGATGAACAAGGACAGCCTGGTGCTGGCCGTCTCCCAGTCCGGAGAAACTTACGACACCCTCACCGCCCTGCGCGTGGCCAAAAACCAGAGAGCTTCCACCGCCGCCATCGTCAACGTGATGGGGTCATCCATGGCGCGGACAGTGGATAGCCTGATCCTGCAAGGCTCCGGACCGGAGATTTGCGTGCTGAGCACCAAAGCGGCTCTCTCCCAAATGATCATCCTCACCAGGGTGGCCCTGGAGGCGGGAGTACTGCGCGGAACCATCACCCGCAAGGAAGCCAACGCCAGAATCAAAGACCTGCGCGCCATCCCGGACGCCATCGAGCGCACCCTGAACGAGAAATCAGGATTCATCCACACGATAGCCAAAGCCCAGAGTCATATCAACCACTGGCTTTTCCTGGGAAGGGAACGATACTACCCGGTGGCCAGGGAATCTGCCCTGAAAATGAAAGAGGTCTCATACGTCCACGCCGAGGGGATGCCAAGCGGTTTTCTGAAGCATGGCACCATCGCCCTGATAGACGAGAAGATGAACTCCGTGGTGTTCATGCCCCCTAAAGAGCAGAAGGAGCTTTACGACCTCTCCATGTCCAGCGTGGAGGAGATCCGCGCCAGGGGAGGCTATATCCTGGGGATCATGCTGGAGGAAAAGGGAAAACCACCCGGCGTCTTCTCCGACGTTATAACCTTGCCCAAGGCGCCCTCTTTCGTGGCCCCATATCTGCAAATGGTGGCGGCCCAGCTTTTGTCATACTTCACTGCCGTCACACTTAAACGCAACATCGACAGGCCCAGGTCTCTGGCCAAATCGGTAACTGTGGCCTGACAGCGGATGTTTCGGCTGCAGGGGACAGACGGGGTAAGGGCCAGGACTGCCAGTTCCGGGGCAGATGACCTCAAGGGGCTCACTCCCCAGCAAGTCCTGGTGGAGAAAGCCATTATCACGGAACAGTTCATGGAACTGTACACATACTCCCGCGCCCGCCAGCTTATCGACACAGGCGCCACAAAAGAGGGCGAAGCCATGGTTATCGGCTGGGACCCAAGGGATCCTGAAGGGCTCTTCACATCCGCGGCGGTCCGCGGCATCGCCAAGGCGGGGCTGGCGCCTCACGTCATCGGCGTGGCGCCCACGCCACTGGCCGCGCTATACGCCCAGGCCGTCAACGCAGCCGGAGCCATCGTCATAACCGCCTCCCACAATCCGGCCTCCTACAACGGCATCAAGATATTCACCAGGCGTGGCCTCAAGCTTCTGCCGCCGGACGATGTGGAGTTGACCCGGATTGTCATGGAGGCCGATTTCGAGGCGCAAGTCAAAAACGCCCCTGAAATGACGGAGGCCAAAGAGCGCTCCGGCGATGCGTGGGAACTATACCTGAGATACCATCTGGACCCGGCCAATAGCATGGCCAATCCCGGTTCACTGGAGAAGGTGACGCTGGTGGTGGACGCGGCCAACGGCGCCATGGCGCCAGTGGGAAAGGAAACATACATCAAGGCCGGATTCGGACGCGTTGTGGTGGTAAACCAGGCTCTGAATTGTGCCATCAACCACAAGTGCGGCGTGGCGGAGCTGGAAGGTGTTGGTACCATCACCCGCGATATGCTGGGATCGGGCGGGCGATTCCAGGACCACCTGGCTGTGGCCGCCATTTTCGAGCTGGGGCGCATTGGCGCCGGGGATAATCTGTGGGGCGCCGTGTTCGATGGGGACGGCGACCGGCTCTATATGATCATATACGATCCTGTCCGCGACAACGCCCGTGTTCTCACCGGGGATGACACCTCCATGCTGATGGCCTTTGGCTTCAAGGACTCGAATCAGGATAGATATTTCGTCAACACCGTGGAGAGCGACCTGAACATAGCCCTGGCTGCGGAGGGGATGGGGTACAAGACTGAGATGACAGCGGTTGGGGACAAGTGGATACTTATGAAGGCGGCGCTGGAACTGGTGCGAAGGTGCGGCAATGTCCAGGCCATCGAGCAGGTGGAGCGCCACGTGGCGGAAGGATCACTGGGCGCCGACATGCTGGAACGGATTCTGGACGATGCGAAGATCGATTTTGCCGGGATCGAGCCGCCGCTGTTTATCGGCGGGGAGGAGAGCGGGCACAGCATCACCACGGGATACCTGTCGGATGTTGACTCCACAACACCGGCCTACCAGGGCAATGGTTTAAAATGCCTGCTCAACACCTCGGTGGTCCTTTCCGGGACAATGAAAGGATTGCTGATGAATGTGTATGAGCCTGGCTTCAAAAAGACTCTCTATACATACCACGTGGATAAAACAAAGTGGCGGCGCGGATCGCCCCCATGGAAGGAGGCGGAGCGCGTCACCGCCCAATGGGCGAAGCGGCAATCGCCACCGATGATCCTTTCGGAAATGATCCGGCCGGAAGAGCCGGACATGCTGTATATTAAAATGGTGGAAGAAGGCTCCCATGTGGCGTCAATGTTCATACGTTCATCCGGCACGGAGGATAAAACCGGCGTGAGCCTGCGAGGGGCGGATCGCCTCTCCCCGACGCTGGTGGACCTGGGCGAGGAGTTGCTTGCCTCGCTTATGTTGGCCATCAAAAATCCTCAAAGCCAAATGGGCGCCGCGGAGATGGAGCTGCTGGAAAAGATGGATTCACAGGGAGAAGCCCCAAAGGCGCCGGTGGCCGGGCTGGATGGGCGGGAGTATGGCAGGTTGCTGGATGAGGCGGCCAGGCAGGGCCTTGTCACTACCGCAGGGCCTGGCGCGGGTATAACTGAGAGGGGGCGATGGCTCCTCTCCAGCCTTCGGGAGGATAAATGAAGTTTGCCGAGTATTTCACCGACAAGAACCATTTCACCTTTCTGGATGAGGCGCGCGGTGGGGACGAGCCCTGGTCGGCGCTCGATTCCATCGGCCGGATGGTGGATGATTTCGTCTGCCGCGAGAGGGGCAACCTGCCTGGGGATTTCGAAAAGTTCCTATTCTTCAATTACGCGCCCATGCCGGACGGAGTGTCGGAGGACCGGTCCATCATGATCATGAGAACCGCGTACACCCACTCGCCCGTGTGCGATAGCGACCTGAAGATATACATCGGCCCGGGTACGGTGCTGGAGACTGGCGCCGTGATAAAGGGTCCCTGCGTCATCGGAGAGCGCTGCGAGATTCGCCATGGCGCATATATCCGCGGCAACGTTATAGTGGGAGACGAATGTGTGATCGGCCATGCCACTGAGGTGAAGAACTCCATCATTATGGACAACTCCAACGCAGGGCACTTCAACTACCTGGGTGATTCGATTGTGGGATCGTACTGCAACCTGGGCGCAGGCACGGTGCTGGCCAACCTGAAGTTTCGCGCCCGCGAAGAGATCTTGACCGGGAAGATTCGCAATATAAGGACCAACAGCCATACCGGCCAGATGATCGGCTCCGACAGGTGCAAGCTGGGCGCGGTCATTGGCGACTTCACTGAGATCGGATGTAACACCGTGGTCCTGCCGGGGGCGCTGGTGGGCTCTGACTGCTGGATATACCCGAACACCACCGTGAACCGGGGAGTATACCCGCCGGGAAGCGTGATCCGCGGCAGGGGCGCGCTGGATTTGGAAATAGTTAAACGCAAATCGATCTGACTGGAGGTTGTAGTGAAAAAGGATTTCGTTCTGGCCCTCATGCTGGCGTTGACTGCTCCACTGGTGGCGGCGCCACTGGTGGCCGCGCCGCAAGTGGCCTTGGGCATGTCCGGCGGCAAAAAGGAATTCGATCAGGCCAACGACCTGGGTCAGGTTCAGGTGTTCAGCAAGTTCCACGGGGCCTTTCGCTACATGGTGCAAGATGGGCTGTTGCGGGCCTGGACCGATGACGGCGCCACCAGAAGATCGCTATTTTCCCTTATCCTGTCGCCAAGGATAAACAGCGCGTTAGTAGTAGGTCCGGGAGCAGGCTCGGCGGTGGATGCGGCCCTGTTTCAAGGGTCGGAATCGGTGCGCGTGGTGATGAAGAACCCCCTGGCCGTGAAGGCCATTGAAATTGTGGAGAAACGATATTCCGCTGCCCTGGCCGATCCCAGGACGAAAATAACTTACGCGGACCCAGCCACCTGGTTGCATAAGCCAGATGGGAAATACGATCTGATTTTTTTATGGCCCGCCGTGTTCAAGCCAGAGGATGTGGCGCCACACCTGAACACAAGGACTCTGGAGAAGGTAAAGGGTTTGCTCACTCCGGAGGGTACCGCCACCTTGTGGATACCCATGGGCCTGTACAGCCTGGAGCATTTGAAGTCGGCGATGGCCAATTTTGCGTCAGTGTTCCCTTCTGTGACTGTTTGGGCTCCCGAGATGGTTCCGGAACTGGAATGGGCGGTGCTCATCGGTTCTACGGCGCCCGGAACATTTGATATGGAGCGGACCCGGAAAAGCCTCGAACGGATTTCCACGTCATATAGGATCATCGAGGGAGGCAACGCGACCAGCTTCCTTTCCGCATACATAACCGACCAGGCGGGCCTTGAAAAGGTTCTGAAAAGCCCCAATCCTGGCGCCAAGACCCTTCCAGAAGCCAAGACTCCTGACTGGAAAAGCGGCGGAACCAACGCTGTGCGGAATTACAAATTCCTGACAGGGCTGCGGACGCCCGTCACTGGAAAGACCAACGCCAAAGGCGAAGAGGCCAAAAGGCTGGATGACTATTTCGCGGCCAGGACAAAGATGGTCGCGGGCCGGATAACACGCCGGACGGTCGAAGGTAACAAGGAGCTTGATTACTACGAGGAGGCGGAGTTGCTGGCGCCGGATGATCCAATCCTGGGGGTGCTGTATCAGACACTGGGGAAGGACTACTACTTGGGAAACACGCCACGAAAAGCGGCCTACATACTGGAAAGAGCGAAAAAGGTGAATCCCAACCATGCCGCCACCCGCTATTTTCTGGGCAAGGCGTATGAGGATATGAGGCGGTATGAGAAGGCCACCCCGGAATACCAGAAGTTGAAGGAACTGGAGCCGAATTTTATGGAACCTCTTTCCGAAAACGTGGCGGATATTAAATGACAACAAGTCGCAGACCTCTGGCTTATGCGGCGGTGACTTGCTCAAAACAATATTGCAGGATAGGCCAATGAATATTATTGCGGCGACTCTGGTCCTGAAGCTGGCCCTGGCGGCCGGGACCGCTCAAGGAGAAACGACAAGTGAACAGGCTATAACCAGAGCCCAGGGCATGGTGAAACAACTGGGATCCGGATTAAAAAGCGAGCTTCAAATCGCCGTGAAGAAATCCGGGTTCGTCGGCGCTGTGTCCGCCTGCGGGGAAATAGCCCAGGCCAAAGCGGAGCAAATCAGCCAGGCGAATGGCGCCATGATCCATAGAGTGAGCCTGAAAACCCGCAATCCGGCCAACATGGCGGATGATTATGAGCGGCTCTTGCTGGAGCGAATGGAGCGGGACCTGGCCGATGGCGCATTAAAGGAGGCGTATGTGGAAGTGGTAGTGAAAGAGGGTGAAAAATCGTTGCGCTTCATGAAGCCGATCCTCACATCCGCCTTCTGTCTGAACTGCCATGGGGTCGAGTCCAAAATCAAACCGGAGGTGGCCGCCCAGCTTTCCAGCCTCTACCCGGAGGACAAAGCTCGCGGGTATGAGGAAAATCAGGTCCGCGGCGCATTTTCCGTGATTGTCCCCCTGGGCCGATGATTAGATCGCCCAGCGCCACTCTTCGCCGTCTTCTAAGGCTGGGCACGATTGCCTTCGTCTGCCTGTGTCCGATGATCGGCGAAGGTGCTGATGAGACGGCCAAAAAAGAAGAAGCGCCAGCATTTCTGCTGGACAAACCTGGCGGCGGCCTAATATCCTCCGCGGATATATCCGGGAAAGTGGCGCTGCTGAACTTCTGGGCCACATGGTGCGTGCCCTGCGTGCGGGAGATTCCTCACCTTGATATCGCATATAATAAATATCGCGCCCAGGGTTTTCTGATTATTGGGATCAATTACCAGCAGGATGAGAAGAGAGTCCTCCGGTTCATGAAGAAAAGCCCGGTCTCTTTCCCCATGGCGCTGGAC
>JAOUMU010000049.1 GCA_029881335.1 Nitrospinota bacterium
CCCCCCAGCCGCAGCATGGATGCCTCTCCCAGGTTCATCCCTTTTTCATATAGAGTTTTTGACACCGCCGCCACGATCCCCGGCCGGTCCTCCCCGATGATCGTCAGCATGCTCCATTTATCCATGAGCCCTCCCCTTTGCGCTATCAGTTAGACTACCTGTGAAGCTCCCGGTTTATTCCTGGCGATCTCCTCAGCCAGGGCATTCACCCCTTCGCGGATAATTTCCAGGGCCCGGAGGTATTCCGGCTCCGGCGCGCCATAAGGATCCGGCACGTCCATTCTCGATTTCCCCGCCACATAGTCGGAGAATAGCGCTATCCTTTCCGCGGCTTCCGGGGCTATCACCTTGGCCAGCTTCAGGTGCCGGTTTTCCATCACCAGGGTCTTGTCCGCCCACTCCAGCAGCTTTTTGGTAAGCACCTTCGCCTTATGGCCAGACATATCTGTTCCCTTGCGGGCCATGATCTCCACCGCCATGGGGCACGCGGGGGCGCCCTCCTGGGCAATGAAGCCGGCGGACAGCACATGCACCTCTTCCACACCCAGTTCCGCCAGTCTGTCGCGCAGCAGATACTTGGCCATGGGCGACCGGCAAAGGTTTCCCGTGCAAACGAAAAGGACTCGCAGCATAAAGCCTTATCCCTCCAGCCTTTTGTCGAACTGCTCAATGGCGCTGTATGGCCCCAGCGCCGCCAGCTTCACTTTCGTCGAGTCGAAATATTTCATCGCCGACGCGTTGAGTTCCTCCAGAGACACAGCGTCCAGCTCCGCCACCACCTGCTCCGCTGTCTTCACTTCTCCATATATCGCTTCCCTCCCGGCATAGAGGTTCGCCTGCGTCATGGAATCCTCCATGGAAAGGTCCAGTTTTCCTTTCAGGTTCTCTCGGCCCCGGGTCAGCTCTTCGGCAGTAAATCCCCTGGCCGCGGCTTTGTTCATCTCATCCATGACACATGCCACAGCGTCACCCAGCTTATCAACATTCACCCCGGCGGCCACCATGAAACATCCGGTGTCTGTAAACACTCTTCTGGCCGAGGAGATATAGTATGCCAGGCCCCTTTTCTCACGAATCTCGTGAAAGAGCCGGGAGGACATGGCGCCCCCCATTATCACCGATAATATTTTCAGCGCCGGTTGGATTTTGTCCTCATCACCCGGGATGGGGAATCCCAGGAAAAAGTGCCCCTGTTCCGTATCCTTGTTTATCAAAAGGCTCCTGGCGCCGTTCATGGGGCGGAAAGGCTCCGGGGCGATCTTCCCATGCCCACTGAAGGAGAAATATTTTTCCGTCAGCTCCAGGTTCCGCTCCCGGGTGATGTCGCCCGCCACACACAGCACGCAGTTTTCCGCTGTGTAGTGCAGATCCAGGAACTTAATGAAATCATCCCTGGTGACGGAGCTGACCACTTCCTCCGGACCGGCCACATCCCAGCCCAGCGGCTGGTCGCCGAAGAAATGGCTCTTGAACCCCGTCTGTATGCGGCTCATCGGGTCGTCGTTATACATGCGGATCTCTTCTATGATCACACCGCGCTCTTTCTCTATCTCCGCCGGATCGAATTTGGATCGGTGAAGCATGTCCGACAACACATCGTAGGCTATCTCCGTTTTGCCGGAGGTGAGCTTCACGTAATAGGCCACCCGCTCCTCGGAGGTGAAAGCGTTGAAGACGCCCCCCACGCCGTCTATGGCGGAGGCTACGGCCATGGAGTCGGGGTATTTTTCCGCGCCCTTGAAAAACATATGCTCCATGAAGTGTGAGATGCCGTTGATCTTCTTGGTCTCGTATCGGCTCCCCACCGCCACCATCAGCATTACCGTCACCGAGCGGGTGGAGGGCATGGGCGCGGTGATCACCCGCAGTCCGCCGGGAAGCGTGTCTTTAGTATATGAATGTTCCTGGCTCATTAAGCCTATTCTCCTGATTTCAGTTACAAACGCCGTCCTTGGCGCCAATTTCACATTGTAGCCCCAAGGAGGCCCTTGTGGCAAAAATGATACGGCTTCCATCATCGGGCCAGGCATTTGCCGGGTCGGAGAGGACCCTTTATTTCTGCCTGCTCCCTACTTTACGAAAGAGGCAGATCTAAATTCGGGATGTCTGATAGATGAAGAATCGCATTTCAGCGAGCCAAGAGGGCGCATAGGAAACGATAAAGCCAGGTTCGACAGTTGTGGCCTGAAGGGTTTGGCCTCTCCATTCCCATGGCGGGTAAGGGAGAGGGCATTGGTATAGTCCCCCGGCTAATTTAGAGCCTCTATTCACAATGGGATACAGGCGCCACCTGTCGCCGTGGCCGCGCCACCTGTCGCCGTGGCCGCGCCACCTGTCGCCGTGGCGCTACCTTATCTACCCTTCATGCCCCGGTCCATCTCCCGGTTTGCCTCTTTTGTCTTCATATCCTCTCGCTTGTCATACAGCCTCTTACCCTTTCCCAGGCCTACCTCCAGCTTCACCTTTCCGCGGGCGAAGTATAGCTTCAACGGCAGGAGTGTCAGCCCTTTTTCCTTGATCTGGGAATAAAGCTTTGCGATCTGTCGGCGGTGCATGAGTAGCTTGCGTTCCCTGTCGGGATAGTATTCCTCGAAAGTATTCAGGTTTTTATATGGCGAAATATGGCATCCCACCAGCCACGCTTCTCCATCCTTGATCCGGACATAGCTATCATGGATCTGGATTTTCCCCTCCCGAATAGACTTCACCTCGCACCCTTTCAGGGCGATCCCCGCCTCCAGGCTCTCCAGAATATGGTAGTCGTGACGCGCTTTCCGGTTCTGTATGGAAGGGGTGGCGGCCGCGCGTTTTTTTTCCGCGCTACCGGAATGTTCTTTGCGGCTCATGGCGCTTTCTTTACTCCGCAGCGTTGGCTGGCGCCCGCACCGGCACGCCCCTGGCCATCAGGTATTCCTTGGTCTGGGCAATGGTGTATTCCCCGAAGTGGAATATGGAGGCCGCCAGAGCCGCGTCCGCTTCCCCATCCACCAGGCCTTCGTATATGTGCTCCAGGTTCCCCACCCCGCCGGAGGCGATGACGGGAACACCCACGGCGCGGCTGACTGTGCGGGTCAGGGCTATGTCGTACCCCTGCTTTGCGCCATCCTCGTCCATGGAGGTGAGCAATATCTCTCCGGCGCCAAGGCTCTCCATTCGCCGCGCCCATTCGACTACGTCCAGCCCGGTGTCGTTGCGGCCACCGTGTGTGTATACGTCCCACCCTCCGTTGGAGCGCTTTTTCGCGTCTATGGCCACGGTGATGCATTGGCGGCCGAACCTCATGGAGGCCTCGCGCACGAACTCGGGGCGATGGACCGCCGCGGTGTTTATACTCACCTTGTCCGCGCCTGCCCGCAGCAGCCGATGTATATCCTCCAGCTCCCGCACACCCCCTCCCACGGTGAGCGGCATGAACGCCTGCTCTGCGGTGTGGGCCACCACATCCAGAATGATGTTTCTTTTTTCATGGGAGGCGGTGATGTCCAAAAACACAAGTTCGTCGGCGCCCTGCTCGTCATACGCCTTGGCCGCCTGGACAGGATCGCCGGCATCCACCAGATCCACGAACTTAACACCTTTCACCACGCGGCCCTCTTTCACATCGAGGCAGGGAATGATACGGCGAAGAAGGGTCATGGTGGTTATCGCGGTTTATTGCCGCGCCAGGTCCAGGGCGTCCTTGAGTTTGAGCTCCCCGGCGTATAGGGCCTTGCCGATGATCAGTCCCATCACTCCATGCTCAACCAGCTCCATAACGTCGCGCACATCGTCCAGGTTGGTGACTCCACCGGATACTATGATTGGCAAGTCCACATTGTCGGCGAAATGCTTAACTGCCTGGATATTGACCCCCTGGAGCATCCCATCGCGGGAGATGTCAGTGTATATGATCCCGGCCACGCCCATTTCGGAAAATCGTTTGGCCAGATCTATTGGATTGAGCTCGGCGGTCTCCAGCCATCCCTTGGTGGCCGGCTTGCCGCTTTTAATATCCAGCCCCACCATGATTCGGCCGGGGTACTGGTCCGCGGCAGCCATGATAATGAGAGGATTCTCAATGGCAGCAGTGCCGAAGATAACTTTATCCACACCCAGATCCAGATATGCGGCGGCGGCCTCCACATTGCGGATGCCTCCCCCCACCTGCACCGGCACGCCGACGGTGCGGGAGATGGTTGCTATGATGTCGTTGTTTATGGGGAATCCGGCCCGGGCTCCGTCCAGGTCCACCAAGTGCAGAGCCTTGGCGCCCCCGTCCACCCACCGATATGCCATATCCACCGGGTCGTCGGAGTATTGCACCACTTCGTCGTAGTCGCCCTGACGCAGGCGCACGCACTTCCCATCCAGAATGTCGATCGCAGGATAAATAATCATTTTACTTTCCGGAAAATCCTCTTTGTTGATCATATTGGAACCGGGTGAAATTGCCAAGGGAAAATGGGCGAAGAAACGATCGGCCAAGCGACTTTGCCTGGTGGATCACCGCGCCTGCCGAGGCCGGGGCTCATTCCTTATACTTGCTTTCAGTCAGCATCGAATATGGAAGATGGCTTTTCGGCCTTATTCTTCCTGGCCTCTTCCAGGGAGGCCTTGAAGAGTTCTTCCGTGAGTTTCTTCTGCTTTTCCCGGTTTTCCTTCAAGTTGTCGAAAAAGGCGTCTCGCTTCTCCTTGTCCTTTTGCGTTTTCACAACGGCGTCCTGAAACCTGTCGCCGCTGGATTGCTCCACCAGGGGTTTCCTGGTTTCAGTGATTTGGCCGTTGATCCTGTCGACAAACAAAATAGCGCCGCAACAGGGACAGGAGAGCTTTATATCTCTTTCCATAATCCTTCACACGCTTTGCCTCAGGCGGGTTTATCTTTCTCCTTGGTCTCCCCGGTTTTTGATTCGTTGACGCCTTCCTTTAGAGCCTTTTCGGTTTCCGTGACTGATTTTTTAAAGTTCATTATCCCTTTGCCCAGTCCAGAGCCGATTTCCGGCAGGCGCCCCGCTCCAAACACTATCAGCACGATAAGGAAAATGACAACCAGTTCGAACCATCCTAATCCCATCATTTTTCATATCCTCTCAACGTGGCTTGCCCCGGTTATGATCCCACCAGCCTCGACAGCTTGTCCACCAGCTCCTGCATGATAGTGTCTGTTTTTCGCAGTTTTTCGGAGATGATGGAAGCCAGGTTTTTATAAAGCTTGACGCACAACTCCGGGCGGGTTATGCGCATGACGATTTCGTTTATGCTCATGGCGGTGACGGGGCCTTCCATAACTACGGCCGTGGCTGATCGAGGCGAGTTGTCGATGACCGCCATTTCGCCGAAGCAGTCCCCCTCCTTGAGGACGGATAACTCAATCTGGTCCGGTTTTCCATACCGCTGAACTATCCGCACCTTCCCTTCTATGATTACATAAATTTTGTCGCCCCGGTCCCCCTCTTCGAAGATGACCTGTTCCGGTTTAAAATTTTCCCTGCTGGACAGCTTGCTGATCTCCAGTATCTCCTCATCACTGAAATCAGCGAAGAAGAGATAGTTTTTCTTTAGTGCCTGGATGACGCGCTGTTTTTCAAAGGCGATAACTTTGGGCAATCCCTTGGGGCTCTCCAGCTTGTCGATAAGAAGATCGATGGCGTCGGCCATTTGGCTGGCGAAGCCGAAGCGCTCGTTTGGATTCTTCTTCAGCGACATCATGATGATGCTGTCCACGTCCTTTGCCAGGGAAGAGTCCATATAACTCGGCATTTCCGGATCCTCGTAAACGATCTGTTGCAAAAGTTTTTGCAGACTTTTCGCCTCGTAGGGCCTTTTGCCGACCAGGAACTCGTACATGGATACACCCAGGCTGAATATATCGGTCCTGTGGTCGATCTGCTCTCCCTTGATCTGTTCCGGAGACATGTAGCTGGGGGTTCCAAAGACATCCTTGGTTTCGCTACGGTCCATGATATTCCCGGTGGAAAGCTTTGCCACGCCAAAATCCATGATTTTGGGCTCTTTATTTTTTATAATCAGCATGTTGGCCGGTTTAATGTCCCTGTGCACAACTCCGCGCATATGGGCGTAGTGGAGTGTGCGGGCGGCCGAGCCTATAACGCGCAATTTCTGCGTCAGGCTGAGCTTGTTCCCCTTGATGATCAAGTCTTCCAAAGTGGCCCCTTCAACATACTCCATTACAAAGAAGTGCCTCCCCTGGTCTACCCCGATATCGTAGATAGCGGCGATATTCGGGTGTGAGAGCTTGCCGGCGATCTGGGCTTCCCGCATGAAAGTTTTGTTGATCTCTTCCTCTGAAAGCTGCACAGTGCCCCGCTGAATGTTGATCGTCTTTACGGCGACAACCCTGTCCAGCCCGGTATCCAGCCCCTTATACACAACCCCCATGGCGCCCCTGCCCAGTTCGTCAATGATCTTGTACCGCCCCAGGTTGAAAGGTTCTTTTCTATCCATAACTCTCCATCTGACTTTTTGGCTACGACTTGACATCCAATATATCACATGAGGATTAATTAAGTTTGACAAAACGTGTTGTATTAAATAGAATTAGTCGTTAAGTTCAAATAAATGCTACCTTTAGCTGACATTATTAGGCGAGCATTTGTGCCGGTAATTTGTTATAAATGATGATAAAATAGGGGCTTTACCGGATGGGGGCCTGTTGAAAATATTTGTATGAAAAAGACACCTGGATCTGACGGAGAAGGTTTCGGCACAGCCGAGGAGTATCTCAACGCGGCCAAGAGCATGCGTAACATGGGCGAATACGACCTCGCTCTCAATGTGTGCGACAAGGGAACTGCCAAGTTCCCGAATAACAGCAACGTATACATCCTCAAGGCCCAGATTCTTATCACCAAGTTCAAAAAGGTCCAAAAAGCCGATATCCTGAAAATGGCTCTGGTGTGTCTGGAAAAGGCGATAAAGCTGAATCCGCGCAGCTACCTGGCCAAGATCCTGGCCAGCCAGATCTTTCTGAAGGGCCGCGCCTACAAAAGAGCCCGGGCCGTGCTTCTGGATGTTCTAAAGAACCTGCCCGATGATGAGAAGGCCAAGGTTTTGTTGGCTGAGGCAGAAAAGCACATAGAGAAAAAGCCCAAGGAAGAAAAGCCCAAGGGGGCTGTTGCAAAGCCGACGGCGTCTTCGACTTCCGTTGAATCCTCCAAAGATGACGTGATCGTGCTGGCGGCGGATATTTCCGATGCCGATGGAGTGAAGACCGGCGAGGGTGGCCAATGGGAGTTGGACGAGAAGCTGGTCATCGACACAGCGGAGGACACGGCCGATGACGAAGCGCGCATGGAGGTGTTCGCCGACAAGCTGACGATGTTCAGCCGGCTTGAGGGTATGCAGGGTCTCTTCATCATCGACGCCACGGGGCAACCTTACAAGGTGATAAATAAAAAGAAGCTTGACGAGAACGCCATTCCATCGCTGGTGTTCAACCTTTTCAAGGCTTCGGTGGCCGGCGCCAGCCGCACAAACTTCGGCTCGTTCCAGCGGGGCATCCTTATCGCTCCTTTTGGTACTATAATAATCGTTAACGTTTTTTACGCGACTTTAGCCTTGGTGGTGGACAATGACGCGAACCTGCAAGCCATCGAGGCGCGTATCCAAAGGTATCTTGAGGAGGTAGCCGGATGAGCAACCTGAAGACATCGTTGCGCATGCTGTGCAACAACCAGGACATCCTGGGCGGGATCATAATAACCAAGGATGGTATGCTGATCGAGTCGTACGCTGTGGAAAATCCGATGGCGGAGACGCTTGGCGCCTTGATGTCAAACGTGGCACTTGTGATAAAAACTTCGCTACAGGATCTTGGCCATCAGGAATTCAACAGATATGTGATACAATCGAACAAGGGTCGGATTTATTTGGTGGACTTGGGTAAAGCAGTGTTGATAGCCCTGACGGATTTGAATATTGAGTTGGGTAAAGTGAACATGGCCCTTTTTCAGGCTGCCAACGAGATTAAAAAATCTGGTAGGATAGATATTTGAGATTCCTGATTTTCAGGTAAGGAACTATGCAGATAAATTACGCAAGACGGGAAATATCTTGCAAGATGGTGTTCTACGGCCCAGGTATGAGCGGCAAGACCACCAACCTTGAGGTTATCCATCAGAAGGTCCCCGACGAGAACAAAGGGGAGATGACCTCGATAGCCACCGAAGGTGACCGGACCCTGTTTTTCGACTTTTTGCCTCTGGATCTGGGCAAAGTGAGGGGGATGACCACGAAATTCCAACTCTACACCGTGCCAGGACAGATATACTACGCCTCCACACGAAAGCTGGTGCTCCAGGGCGCCGATGGCGTGATCTTCGTGGCGGACTCGGGTGCCGGCAAGATTGAAGATAATATAGAGTCACTTAAAGACCTCACCAACAACCTGGCGGAGTACGGGATCGAAATTACCGAGGTCCCCCTGGTAATCCAGTGGAACAAGCGGGACCTTCCAAACGCCCTCCCTGTCGCGGAACTGGAAAAGAAGATCAATACGGTTGGCGCCAGCACTATAGAAGCGGTGGCGGCCACCGGCGAAGGTGTCATGGCCACCCTGAAATTAGCCGCGTCCCTGGTGCTGGATCGGTTAAACACCCCGGAAGAAAGCGCCACGGCGGCCCCTGCCGCTCCTAAAAAAGAGGAAGAGGCGCCCGCTCCCAAAAAGGAAGTGTTCGTGGCGAAGGTGGGGGCGGACGCCATATCGCGAACTTTCTTTCTGCAATACTGTCAGTTGCAATACCGTCTGGCTTCCAAGGAAGCCGAGGTGGAGGATTTCAAGAAGTTCAAGAAGGAGGAGTACCTCAAGTTCCTGGATTCTTTGATAAACTACTCCCTGCTACTGCAAGACGCGAAAAAGAGGGCCATAAAGCCGCCGATGGATAAAATTAGCGTGCAGATAGAGGGATTTAAGAAAAAGTTTGGTACACCGCAAGAGTTGGCCGATTACCTGGCTAAGCGGCGCCTGTCACTGGATGCCTTGAAAAACGAGGCGACTAAAAACGAAATTATCAACATAATGATCCAGGAAGTGCTTCCAAACATTAACGAGATGATGAAGATAACGGATAAGGAAATATCCGATTTCTATAACGCCAACAAGGCGAAGTTCAACAACAAATCGCTCGATGAAATCAAGCCAAACCTTGCGAACCTGATCAAGGGCGCAAAGAAGCGTAAGGCGCTTGAGGAATTTTACGGCAAGCTCAGAGGGCAGGCCGAGATTGAAATATTCGAGGATAAACTTTAAAAGGTCGGCATAAGAGCATGAAGGACAATAAACTTCGCCTAAAGCGGCTGGTCTATTACGCTGATGACCTGCAGAAAATAGACAAGCTGATGGAAGAATTCCTCAAGTTGTCGAACGCCAAGTGCATCTTCCTTATCGACAAGGAAGGGCACATGATCAGCAACAAGGGATTAGTGCAGCAAATCAATGGGGATACTTTGTCGGCTTTGGTCGCCGGCTCGTTCGCAGCCACCAAGGAAATGGCCAGGCTTTTGGGCGAATCGGAGTTTTCCGTGATGTTCCACCAGGGTTCCCGGGACCACATCCACATCTCCATCATTGGAGACCGTGCGATTTCCGCCACGATTTTCGATGAAAAGACGACTGTGGGAATGATCAACCTCTATTCCAAGGAGCTTTCCGTGAAGCTGGAGAAGATCTTTGATATCGCTATCAGGAGGGTTAACCAGGAACAGCAGGTGGAAGCGGATTATTCTGAGTCCGTTAAGGACAAGCTCAACGATCTTTTTAAGGAATGACTGACGCAAAGACGCCTGAGCCGGAAATAATGAAATCCATGGGCAGGGCGCTGGTGTTGGTTTATGTCTGCCTCGCTCTGGTCTGCGTCCTTTTCATCGGTCCAGCCTCTGCCCAAGACTCCGAGGAGAAAGATCCCCCAAGCGCCGGCGTTTCCCGAACCACTCTGGCAAATAGCAGTCTTGCGGCCAATCCTGAATTGGCCCAGGCCCTCAGAAAATGGGCTGAGGCCCTGATGGCGGGAGATCCTCAGTCATCTGTGGAGCACAGCGGTAGAATTCTGGAAAGACAGGCCTACATGGGCACCAGAAACATGATACCCGCTGCGGATCTGGCCATCACCATTGGGGAAAAAAGCCTGGAAATCTTCAATTTCGAGGGGGCGCTCATGGCAGGACAGCTTGCCACGCAAGTCGCTCCGGACTATCCTGCCGGTTTCTTTTTCTTGGGTCGGGTCCGCTTTGCGATGAACAGCAAAGATATAAACAGTATTATACCCCACTATATAAACGGAATCAAAGCCACCTTACTGAACAGGCTTGAGCTGGCCAATTTCGTTTCGGATTTCATAAAGTTCCTCTTCGTCTCTCTCTCGGTCACATTTTTCATAGTTTTTCTGACTTTTCTAGTGGTCCACTACAAGGCTCTTTTTTCAGAACTGGTCTCCTTCATCCCTGGGGGCGCAGATGATAAATATAAGCCAATTATTGGCGTAATGGCCCTGCTTGCCCCCCTGGCTCTAGGTGGCGTCTTTCTTTTTATAGCTGTGCTTTCGATTCTCCTCTGGCCCTATATCAGGAAGAATGAGAAGGGTATCATCGTCCTTTTCATCTTGTTGGCTCTCGTGCCCCCCTTGGCTTTCAAGCAAATAGCGAAATTTACAATTCTTCGTGAGGACACCACATATCGCGCTTTATACCTGCTCTCTATAGAGTCGTGGGACTATGAGTCCAAAGCTGTCATCGAAAAGGCCGTGGCCAAGAATCCCAAGAATGAGCTGTTTTTATTCTCCCTTGGCAACCTGAATAAGATGGCGAAGAATACTGACGCTGCCGTGGCTGCCTACGATGAACTGTTGAAGATCCATCCCGGTAACGCAAAGGCGATCGTCAACAAGGCTAATGCCATTTTCCAGGACGAAATCCTGAAGGACAAGGATAAAAAGGAGCAGAACTACGATGAATCCGTCCAGATTTACAATCAGGCCATAGCTGTCGATCCGAATTCCGTTGAAGCTTATTATAACCTGTCGGTGGCCTACGATGCGATGTTGCAAAGCAAGAAATCAACTGCGGCCTACGAAAGCGCTTTAAGGCTCAACCAGCAAAAAACAAAGGATATCGCCAAGGCCGCCATTGGCGCCGAAAGACTTGAAAAGAGAGTTATCGATTTTCTTGTCTCACCTGCTGACTTGGCGCTTTACGAAAAATCTATCCACGCTAGGGTGGACAAGTTGGCGAAAGGATTGTGGGGTTCATATTTTGGGGTCCTCAGCCTGAATTTATACAGAAATATCAGCCTTGCCTACCTCTTCTTTTTCATCCTGATCGCTCTGTTCTGGGAGAGAGGTAGAATCCCCCACCAGACTTGCATCTCCTGCGGGGCAGCGTTCCATCCTCCCATGCGCCTGGAAATGAGCACTCCTAAATGTAACCAGTGCGTCGCGGCTCAAAGCTCCAAGACTGTGGTGACCAGCGTGAAAAAGGATCTGAAAAAGAAGGAAATCCGCGAATTCAAGGATAAAGTAGGTGTCCATGCCGGAATTCTGGACCGCGCCCTGCCGGGCCTGGGAAGGATATACACCAACTCTCCCGCCAGCGGATTATTCTATACCACCATTACCAGTCTTCTTCTGGTTTTCGGCTTGTCGGCCATTTATTTCGGCGTATTGTCAGGATCCATGTCACCCAGCGTTTTAGCCCGGAACAACGCCCCTGCTCTGGTGGCGATGGCGGTTTACTGGCTGAGCATGAACACCGTTTTTTACAAGGAGCATTGATATGGCTCTTAAAGGCAGCCTCGAGGATTTTTCCATAGTCAACATTCTCCAGATGATTAAACTGGAGGGCAAGGTCGGCAAACTGTTGCTAACGGACAAGGACGAGGAGGTGAAAATCACCTTTGACAAGGGAATGATCATCTACGCCGAGGGGGGCGTCGCCCGGGATGAGGCCAGGATAGAAAAGACCTTGATGGCCAATTCCTTCATCAAGCCCGAGGACTGGGCCGCAGTCAAAAAAGCCCATGACGACCAGCTCAAGCCCTACTGGGATCTTTTATCCAAAAAAGTAGAGGCGCCCATTCTGCTGGAGATGATCAACAGGCAAACAGTTGATACCGTCTATTTCGCCCTCCGCTGGATCACGGGGACATACGAATTCACTCCGGTCAAGAACCTGCGATACAACAATAAAGTGATGCGCCCCATGGACGTGGACGGAATCCTGATGGAAGGATGCCGCATCGCCGACGAATGGACCCGCGTCGCCGCGTCCATTCCTCCTTTCGATTCCTTCATCGTAAAAAACATCCTGGGCGATGAAGAACAGGACTCGGGGCAATCATCCAAAAAAGATGACGAACCCAAGGACTTTAGAAACTCGCTGGAATTCGACGTACTCACCGCCCGCGGAGTCACCTTAAAAGATTCACAAATCGCCGTCCTGGCGGTCATAGGTTCTGGCAAAAACATACAGGACATTCTGAACTCCGCCAGGCAGGGAAACTTCATTACTCTCGAAGCCATTTCCGCCCTGTTAACCATGGGTGTGATCAAGGCCAGCAGAAAAAAGGGGAAAACCATGATGGCTGTGGATCAATCAAGCGCCGCAATTCCCCTGGCCATCTGCGCAGTTCTGGCCCTCATGATCGCTTATGGAGTTTATAATCATTTTGTGCTCAGGATGGGGGAAGAGGCCAAAACCAATAATATCGTCATCGTTCAAACTGAAGCCGCGCGGCGTGGGCTCATAAAAGTGGATCGCGCCCTAAAAACTTATTACACCCTAAACAGTGACCTTCCGGAAAGCCTCGAAAGCCTGGTTAATAACGGCTTTCTGAACAAGGCCGACTCCATGGACCCTTGGGAAAATGCGTATATGCTTGAAATCGAAAACTCATCTTTCAAGCTATACTCCACAGGGCCGGATATCGGTCTTGTAACCGACAATATCCACCTGTAGTATCCTGGATCCGGTTTTCGCTATGCCGCCTGGCTTTTTTCCGCATAACAAACTGGCGCCCTGAGTTTCATGACACAGGGTAAACAGAAGGAAACCTCGACCGACCCATTTCTCATATCCTTGCTGGTTATCAGCGATCGAGCCCACGCTGGCCTGCGTCCGGACCAGTGCCGCGACGCCATCGCCCGCTTTCTGAAGGAAAAGGGACACAGGCTCCACTCGATGGAATTGGTTCCAGACCAGATCGACCTTATCCAAAAGACTCTCCTTAATTGGGCCGCCGCAAACCGCCCCCTGCTTGCGCTCACCGCCGGTGGCACTGGCGTTTCCCCCCGCGACGTAACCCCAGAAGCCACCCGCCCAATACTCGAGCGGGAGATACCAGGCATTCCGGAGGCGATGCGCGCGGCGTCCATGAAAATCACATCTTTTGCCGCCCTGTCGCGGGGATATGCCGGATTCATTGGGCCCATGCTGGTGGTGAACCTCCCTGGCAGCCCAAAGGCAGCCGTGGAAAATCTGGCGGCCGTTTTCGACGCTCTGGAGCATGCCATGATCAAGGCAATAGGTGATATGGGGGACTGTGTTCCCAAGCCAGCGATCTAGCGTGTTACAATGATCCCTGGATCGGGGTCCCTGGATCAGATCGCTTGTTGTCATTGCCTGGGCATGGGATGTCATATACGTTGGGCCAATCATCTGGCCCACCTTGCCCGCAACGTGGCAAGCGCATAAATATTGAAAAAGTGAATCGTGTATCTTGGCCGATTTTTATTAGTTTGCATCTCATGTTCAACCAGGAAAGCGTAAGCGCTTCGTAAAGGAAAATGTTCTATGACCGACCGCCATCCTGTCTGTGTCATCGGGGCAGGCGCCTGGGGCACTGCGCTGGCCTGGGCCACTGCCCAGAACAAGGCCCCGGTCCGTTTGTGGGCCCTGGAGCCTGAGGTCGCCGAAAGCATAAACTCAAGTCACGAAAACAAAACCTTTCTGCCCGGTGTCGAGCTGCCCACCAACCTTACTGCCACATGCGACATGGCCCAGGCTGTTGAGGGTTGCCGGGTCATCCTTTTCGTGGCCCCTACCCAGTTCATGCGCGCCACCCTGGCCAGGCTGGCAGACGTGATCCCCGCAGACTCCGCCCTGGTTTCCGCAAATAAGGGGATAGAGAACAAAACCCTGGCCCTGCCGCACCAGATTGTGGCGGAAATGATGCCAGAGAGTATTTCCAACAGGTTCTGCTGCCTTTCAGGGCCCTCTTTCGCCAAGGAACTGGTGAAGATGCTTCCCACCGCCGCCACCATCGCCAGCCGTCACGAGGCTGCTCTCCACGATGCCCAGGAGGCCCTCTCCACCCCATTCTTCCGCCTCTACGCTCACGAAGATGTGGTGGGAGTGGAGCTGGGAGGGGCGCTAAAAAATGTTATAGCCATAGCGGCCGGACTCAGCGATGGATTGGGCTTTGGTCACAATACCCGCGCCGCCATAATAACCAGAGGCCTTGCGGAGATAGGACGCCTGGGTGTGGCCATGGGTGCGGAGCCGAAAACGTTTTCCGGTCTCTCCGGCGTTGGCGACCTGGTTCTCACCTGCGCCGGCGATCTTTCGCGTAACAGAACGGTTGGGCTGAGACTTGGACAAGGGGAAAAACTTTCTGACATCACCCACGGATGGAAGGCCGTTGCCGAGGGTATTGCCACCGCTTCTTCGGCCTATCACCTGGCGGACCGGCACAGGGTGGATATGCCGATTGTAAACCAGGTGTATAAAACACTATATGAGCATAAGGATCCCCGTTTGGCGGTGACCGACCTTATGGGACGCGAGCTACGGCCGGAATTCTGACTACTGTGAAGAGGGGCGCCTCATAATTTCAAAGGAATTATTGACCCCCCGATGGCGTCCAATCATGTATAATCTTTAAATTTTGTTCAGGTTGAAATATGAAAATCAGCGTTGTAATGCCCGTCTATAACGAGGAAGCTTACCTTGAAACCATCGTGCGAAAAGTGGTGGAGCAGCCCCTTTGGGAGACGATGGAGCTAGAGCTGATAATGGTGGATGACAAATCCAGGGATTCAAGCACAGATGTAATGGACCGGCTGGCCAAAGAAGATCCCCGGCTCAAAACCGCCCGGCACGAAGTGAATCGGGGAAAAGGAGCCGCCGTGCGAACCGGATTTTCCATGGTCACCGGGGATGTGGTGTTGATACAGGACGCCGATCTGGAGTACGACCCGCGCGAATATCCCGAATTACTCGTGCCGATAGTCAGTGGCGAAGCGGATGTGGTGTACGGCAGCAGGTTCATGGGAGGCCAGCCGCACAGGGTGCTTTTCTTCTGGCACATGGTGGCCAATAAGGGGCTCACATTGATGTTCAACATGGCCAGCAACATGAACTTTACCGATATGGAAACCTGCTTTAAGGTTTTTAGAACTGATGTGATCCGTAGGATCAGCCTGCAGGAGAACCGTTTCGGTTTCGACCCGGAGATCACCGCCAAGGTTACTCGACTAAATGTGCCAATTTACGAGGTGGGTATTTCCTACCATGGACGCACATATGCGGAAGGAAAAAAAATTGGACTAAAGGACGCCTTCCGGGCCGTCTACTGCATTATCAGGTATAACTTTTTCTAGTATCGCCCAGTTCCCATCCATTTGATCCTGACTTGTTCAAGCATAAAAAAAACCCGGGCGATGTGCGCCCGGGCCATGGTATTCCGGAGTGAGACGAGCTCCGCGCCCTTTATTGGACAAGGGCGCGATGAATCAGGTCAATCGTAATAGCCGTACATGTCGTTGCTAAAATAGACCCTTATCTTCTCTTCAAATTCCAGCTTGTGCCCCACTGTGCCATTTCCAGTAATAACCACCGGCCTGGCCAAAATGTCGTAGTAGCCAAAGTGGTATCCCACATGGAACGGTATCCTGGCGTGGCCCATCTGGTCTACTCTCTGGTAAAACCAGCCATCCAGCCCGAGACAGGCATACTGATAGGCGTAGTCGCCACACCACTCTGTATACCCATAAGTTGTTGCTCCAGTAGTTGAATCGACCGCGACATCCAATCCGACAACGGAGGGCCAGCCCGTGCCACCTGGGAAAAAGAACGCCACATGGGTGCCCGTTCCCCGTAAATAGCCGACCACCTCTGCCCTGCCCCCCCTGTACGCCGTGTTTCTGGGAGCCCCTGGCACAGAAAGGTTGGTCACCCACCCTTCCAGCTTTGTTTCCCTGGTGCTGTTGGGTGGATAACTGGAACTGACATCGGTGCAGCCCGTATAGACAAACGTCAGGGCCAGTAACAGGAATGCGTCAGCCAAGCCATTGCGCAATGTATGTCTCGTACTCATTGATTCTCTCATTTTATATCCTCCGGAATATACCTGTTTCGTCTTATCAGTCATGTGGAAAGCCGGTTCAATTCTATCGCCTCTCTTATCTCGCCTAAAGTAACGTCATCGCGTATTCCGCTCTCTCCGATCCCGGAGAGAAGGGCAAACCTTATCTTTCCGGCCTTTACCTTTTTATCGCTCTCCATAGCCTTTAGCAGGCTTTTTGTGCTCAATCCGGCTGGTATAACGGCGGGAAGGCCTGCCTGGCGTATCAGGCGGGTGATCCTTTCCTCATCCTTTTTCGCCAGCCCCCCCTTCATCCAGGAGAGTGTGGCGGCCACGGACATACCGATGGCTACCGCATGACCATGTTTGAATGTCTTGTAGCCTGTCACCGCTTCTATGGAATGTCCCACCGTATGACCGAAGTTCAATATGGCCCTGCGGCCAGCCTCCAATTCGTCCTTTTCCACCACTTGCGCCTTGATTTTGCAGCTTGTCCTCACCGCGCGTTCCACCACCTTTGGCTCCATCCGGAGCAACTGTTCCATGTTCCTTTCAAGGAAACTGAAAAAGCCAGCCGAGGCGATGGCGCCGTACTTAATCACCTCCGCGACTCCGCACAGGACCTCCACCCTGGGCAGGGTCGTCAGCGCCGATATATCAGCCACCACCAGACAGGGTTGGTGAAACGATCCGATCATGTTCTTTCCCACCGGATGATTCACACCTGTTTTCCCCCCCACCGAGCTGTCCACCTGTGCCAGCAGGGTGGTGGGTATCTGGGCCACCTTCACACCACGCATGTAGGTAGCCGCCGCAAAACCGGCTATATCGCCTGTAACTCCTCCACCAAAACCGGTGACCACGCAGCCCCGGTCGTACCCACCCCGGATCAGGGCATCGTGTACCCTGGCCACCGAGGCCATGTTCTTGTGCTCCTCGCCTTCCGGCAGAATTATCTTCCGCCACTGAACCGACACTTTTTCCAGGCTTTCATACAGCCTGCCGCCGTGGAGCCTTTCCACCCGGCGGTTTGTCACCACCAGCGTCCTTTTGCCGCTTCTCGCGATCAGGGCGCCAGCCTTTTCCAACGCTCCCGCCCCGATCCATATTTCATACGAGCGTGAGCCAAGCTCCACCCGCTCCTTAACTACACTCACCGGCGTTTATTTTTCAGATTGCTCCGTCCAGTCTCCTATCCCGTTCCTGTGGCTTTGGATCAGGTTGTAGGTGCTATCTGTACAGGAATCGTCAAAAACGTATCCTCTACCATAAACGTAATGGGAAGAATATATCCGGTGATTGAACCGGCGCCCTTAACCGTGATTTCAAGTCCGAATCTGGCGATCCCGGAGTAATCGGTTTCCCCAAGGGTTGTTGTATCCGCGCCACTCATATGCACCGGCACGTTGGGAACCAGGTTGCCGTTTGAATCAAAAACGCGCACCATAAATATTACCGATGCCGGGGGTACTATTGAATGGGGAGTAACCGTTGCTTCGAAATAGTACAAGCTTGGATACGTGGGGCCCACCGGCCCCACATGATGGTCGGCGGTTGATTCGCTCTCCATGGAACTGCATCCGGCCATCAATAGTGATACCACAAAAACCGTCAACGCCATCTTTACCATTTTCTTATAGGCCATAATCCTTCTCCTGCTCTTCAGCGCCATGTCAATCCACGATCTTCGGGGAAATGAATATTAGTAACTCTTCGCCAGATTTGTTTATGGCCGAGTTCCGGAATAGCCACCCGATCAAGGGAATATCACCAAATCCGGGAACCTTCTTCTTGGCGTTATTATCCGTGTCCTTGAACAATCCACCGATTACCGTGGTGCTGCCGTCCATAATCAGCACTTCGGTTTGGGCCTGCTTTGTCAGGATCGGTGGCGGGCTATCGGCGCCACCCCGGTTGGCGAAGTCCGCCTCATCCTTGTTTACAGCTATCGTCATTCGCACGTTTTTGTCTGGGGTAATGTGGGGCGTCACCTTCAGCGACAGGGTCGCCTTCTTGAAAGAAGTGGTGGTGGCGCCGTTTTCGCCCGAGGACTGGTACGGGATCTCGCGGCCCGACTCTATGGTAGCCTCCTTGTTGTTCATAGTAGTTATCTTGGGCATGGAGATTATCCTGCCGTTTCCAGAGTTCTCCATTGCCATCAGCTTGGCATCCAGCAAGGCCACTCCGTTTACATGGCCCAGGGATATCCCCACAGCCCCTGTGGTGCTGCTGGTCCCCAGGTTCACCGCAGCGCCTCCGGCTGGCTGGTTCGGTGAACCGGTCGACGCGCCTGTGACACCTATGGTATTCGGGAAGTTCTGGTTGGAAACGCCATTCCAGAATCCACCCCATATTATGCCCAGCTCCTGGGCATGGCTGTGTGTAACTTCCACGATCCTGGCCTCGATGAGCACCTGACGCTCTTTTTTGTCCAAAGCCCGAATCAGCTTCGCCATTTCGCCTATTCTGGCCTTGGTGTCCTTGATGATCAGGATATTTGTGCGATCATTGATCTCAATCTTGCCCCGTTCACTCTTGATCGAATCGAGGTTTCCTTTCATCTTGCTGGCGCTTTCGTAGTTCACCTCAAAGATTTTCGTATAGAGCGGCTCCAGATCAACCTCCACCTTCTTTAGAGCCTCTTCTCTCCTTCTCTCCTCTTCGACCGCCTTTGCGGTGGATACGCGAATTATGTTGCCTTCCCGGATCATACCCATGCCGGTATTCTTCAGTATCACCTCCAGTGCCCTGTCCCACGGCACGTTTTTGAGTTTGATTGTCACATCAGCCTTCACGTCACCGGATGTGATCACGTTCAGGTTTGACACATCGGCGATGATCCTCAGAATATTATGGATGTCGGCCTTGAAAAAGTTCAAAGAGATTCTTGCGCCTTCATAGGTCTTCTCGTCGAATTCGAATTCATCAACAGGTTTCATCTCCTTAAGCTGCGCCTCCTCTGGCGCCGCCGCCAGGGCCACCAGAGCCTCGTCGCCCACGTCCAGGAATATTTTATCTCCCTCACTGGAAACGTTGTACAAGGAGGACTCAGACAGGTTCACAACCACCTTTACCATAGGCTTTTCCCCAGTTGAAAACTGGAATACAGCCACATTGGATACCTTGGATTCTTCCACGTTCACGTTGATAAGGCGCTCGTCGCTTTTGTCCATGACCGCGCCGGGCAAATCCAGTGTGAGCCTGTTCATATTTTCTCTGGAAAGAAGCATATAGGGAGAATTGGGGTGTGACATGGTCACCACCACGCGGCTTAATCCTTTATATTGTTTGAATTCCACGTTATTCAGCTTCAGCGCGGCGCCCTCCTGGGGTCCGGCCAGCAAGATCGCATCCTCGCCCTCGATGGGGGCTGCGGCGATCTCCTCCACCATCGGTTCCACCGGAATTTCCATCGCCTGAAGCTCCTGGGCCGCCTCCATGACGGGCGATTCCTGGGCCGCCTCCATGACGGGCGATTCCTGGGCCGCCTCCATGACGGGCGATTCCTGGGCCGCCTCCATGACGGGCGATTCC
>JAOUMU010000051.1 GCA_029881335.1 Nitrospinota bacterium
AAACCCTTTTCGCCTGAAAAAAGAGATTGAGAAAAAACTTCGGAGGCTGTTAATGAGATATGGAAACATGAGGCATGAAAAGCGAAAATCAACGACCGCTTCGGTTATCTTTTCCCATGAGGCAACATGTAGGCAGGTCATCCAGAAAAATCGCCACCGACGTCCGGCCAAAAGGATATAATCAAGGTTTTGCGAGGATGGATGGAACAGGCCAATGGCGCCTCGCCCGCTGTGGAGCTTTTCGGCGTGGTGAAGCGATTCGGCTATCTCACCGCCGTGGACGGGATAAGCCTGACTCTGGAAAGGGGAGAGTTTCTGACCATATTCGGCCCCAACGGCGCCGGAAAAACCACGCTTATCAAGATGATGGCTGGGTTGACGCATCCCTCCTCCGGCTCCGCGAGGATCAATGGGCGGCTCTTGCAGGATCATGATGACGAGACCAGACGGGACATCGGGCTGATATCGCACCAGACTTTCACCTATGGACAGCTTACCGCCATGGAGAACCTTCTCTTCTTCGCTAGACTATATGGCGTGGAAAACCCGGCGGCCCGGTGCCAGATCCTCCTGGAGGAGGTGGGGCTGAGCAAACGTTCCCACGAGCCGGTCCGCTCCTTTAGCCGTGGGATGCTCCAGCGGCTATCAATCGCCAGGGCGCTGGTGCACGATCCGTCGATCCTGCTGCTGGACGAGCCTTTCACGGGATTGGACCAGCATGCGGCGGAAACGCTGAAGCGTCAATTGCGGCGGTTGAAGGACGAGCGCCGCACATTGGTGATGATTACTCATAATCTGGAGCAGGGAGTGGCTTTGGGCACCCGGGTGGTGTTGCAGGTGGCGGGAAAGTTTGTCCTGGACATACCGGCGGAGAGCATCGATCCGGCCCAATTCGGGAAGATTTATTTCGAAAAGGTGGGGCAGGAGCATTATTGAGATGGGATTTATCGAATCTGCGCTCATCGTAGCGAAAAAGGATCTGGCGTTGGAGATCCGCGGCAAGGAGGTCGTCACTACAAGCGTTTTCTTCGCATTGTTGACAATCCTGGTGTTCGGTTTCGCCTTCGACCTTGCTCACTCCCAGGGGCGACATTTTGCCGCCGGGGGATTGTGGGTGGCCATTCTCTTTTCAGGCGCCCTCACCATGAACCGGTCGTTTCTGTATGAAAAAGAGAATGATTGCCTGTCGGCCATTCTGCTGGCTCCCGTGGACAGGAGCTCCATATATTTCGGCAAAATGGCGGCTAACTTCACCCTGATGCTGGCCGCGGAGGTGTTCATAGTTCCCGTGTCTATCGTCATCTTCAATGTGAACCTGATGGAGCGCTTCTGGCTGCAAGCCGCGGCGCTTTTGCTGGGTACTCTTGGATTCATAGCTGTGGGAACCCTGGTGGCGGCCATGAGCGTGAACCTGAGGGTGCGGGAGATGCTGGGGCCGCTATTAACGCTGCCAGTGGTGGCGCCGGTACTGATCGCCTCTGTGGAGATATCCACCGGATTGATCCGGGGAGACGAACTGGAGCAGCTTATTGTGTGGTACCAGGCCTTGGCGGCGTTCGATGTGATCTATCTGGTGGTGCCCTGGCTGGTGTTCGAAAAGCTGGTGGAGCAGTAAGGCAAAAGCCCCCGGCGCGTCGGAACCGTATTCAGATCATATCAGCCGCGCATGCTCTATCTTTATACAACGATCCTGGACGACCTTGATTCCCGCTTTTCTTATCTGCGCCGCCGCTTCGTTATTCACTATTCCAAGCTGCAACCAAGCCCACTTCGGCTTTTTGGCTATGATCTCCTCCACCAATTCCCCCACGGATCCGGGCTTGCGGAAGATGTCCACTATGTCCACCGGGCCGGGAACCTCGTTCAGGGAAGGGTGACATTCGATCCCTTCCCATTCCTTTAGCATCGGGTTTACCGGCAAGATTTCGTAGCCGTGGTCTTGAAGGTAGCGGGCCACGTCCAGCGAAGCGCGCCCGGGCTTTGCGGATATTCCGATAACGGCGATTCTTTTGGCGGCCCGCAGGGCGTCGGCGATGGCGCCATCCTCCGGATTACCCTCCGGGGCCGGAGGCCTTCTGCTGATATCGCAAGCTTCATCCATGGCGTGGCCCCCTCATTTTTTCTCGATCACGTTTTGTTTCAAAAAGTTCATCAGCTTGTCAGACACAGGGCCGGGGATCTCGGTTTCTCTTTTGCCGACGTCGTTGAAAAGCTCTACCGTTTTACGCATCGTGTTCAAAAAGGCGATGCAAGGCTCGCAATCCTGAACATGGTTTTCGATCTCCTTACAGATGGAGGGATCCAGCTCCTTGTCCAGGTAGTCGCTTATCTTCTCCAGTATATCTGCGCATTTCATTGTATGTTCCGTTTGTAATTCACTTCACGTTCCTCGAAATAGTGGGACAAAAGATCCCTCATCGCCAGCCTGGCCCTGTGCAGCCGCGACTTCACCGCCGCCACGCTCATACCCAGGGTTTCGCTTATTTCCAGGTTTGTAAATCCCTCAACATCCTTTAATACCAGCACCATCCGTTTATCCTCCGGAAGGCGAGCCATCGCTTTGTTCAGAAACTCGCGGGTCTCGTCCTCCAGTCGCTGGTCGGATGGATTGTTCGACCAGTCTTCAATCTCCCTGGGCAACTCGGATCCATCAATCTCCACCGGCTTATCCAACGATACAATATCCATCTTTTTGCTCTTACGCAGCTTCATCAAGCAATTATTAGTTGCTATTTTCAATAGCCAGGTCAAAAAGGAGGAATCACCGCGGAAGGAGCCAAGACCCTTGAAAGCGCGTAAAAATGTATCCTGGAGAATATCCTCCGCGTCTTCCTGTCTGTTGAGAAACCTCATAGCATGGTAAAAAACCCGCGATTGGTGACGCTTCACCAACTGCTCGAAGGCTCCATAATCACCCTCCAGGACCTGCTTTACGAGCAATCCGTCCTTGTCGGGGGCTTTCTGTTCCTTGCTATATGTTTCTTTTTCAGCGTCTTCCATTTTACTGATGCTAAAGGCCAGGAAACGGTTCTGCATGTAATGATACATGAACATGCTATCAGAAACAGCACACGTCATTGTGGAAAAGAAGAGGGAGAGAATAGTTTTACGATATGTCCTGTCCCGCTGTCAGTTTTTCTCTGCTCTCCAGGCGCTTGGCGATTATCCCCGCCGCCCGGTCCGACGCGCCAGGCGTACCCAGCGAATCCTTGACCCCCGCAAGGTCGGCGCGCATCCTTGCCCGCGCCTCCTCGTTGCCCAGATACATCAGCGCCGTATGCGCGATGGCCTCGGCCGTGGCGGCGGTCTGTATAAGCTCTGGGACAATTTCCCGATCCGCCAGGATGTTCGGCAACCCAGCCCATTGCAAATGGGACAGCGTTCTGGCCAGGTAATATGATAGCAGGTCCGCCTTGTAGACGATCAGCATCGGCGTCTGGGCCAGCGCCGCCTGCAGAGTGGAAGTGCCTGACTTGCAGATTAAAAAATCGCATGCGTTCATCACTTCCCATGAACGGGCTTTGACGATATTCATTTTTACGCCCGCGCGGGCCGCCATCGCTTCCAGTTGGCTCGTGTCGATCGATAAGGCGCAGGGAACCACTACTTCCACTTCCATGGCGGTGCGTATGATCCGGACGCTCTCCAGCATCATTGGAAACATCTGCTCCACCTCCCCCTGGCGTGAGCCGGGCAAAACGCCGAGCAACGGAAGCTCCGGGGCTCCGCCAAATTCCTTTTTCAACAGCGCCCTGTCAGGCGTCGGGGGTAGTTCGTCCAGCAGCGGATGGCCAAAAAAAACGGCCTCCACCCCCCGCTCCTTGTAAAATATCTCTTCAAAGGGGAACACTACCAGCATCAGGTCCACCCATCTTTTTGCTTTCTTCACACGGCCCTGACGCCAGGCCCAGAACTGGGGGCAGACATAGTAATAAACCGGGATTCCTGCGCCGCTGGCGGCTTTGGCCACCTGCATGTTGAAGTCAGGATAATCAACCAGGATCACCGCCTGGTACTCCCCCGCCTTCAGGCGCGCCTTGATATCCCGCAGCATCCCCAGGGCCGCGCCCAGCTTTCCCAGCATGGATGATATCCCCACGGAGGACATCTGCTCTATGTCATGAAAGGTGGTCACTCCGGCGTCCCGCATGTGTGGACCGCCGATCCCCTCCATCTCCAGGCCGGGGATCAAAACGAACAGGCGCCGGGCCAGCCTGCCGGCATAAGCGTCGCCAGACTCCTCGCCGGCCACGATAAGTATCTTCATCGCTCTTAGCGCCGCCGGGCCGCGGTCACACGGTAAACCGTAGCTGCCACACCCGGATAACAGCCTCCAGGAATATCTTGCGCGACATCTTGGATGCGCCCTCCTGCCTCTCCTCAAAGATGATCGGGGTCTCTACTATCCTGAATCCTTGCTTATGGGCGCGATAGGTCAGCTCTATCTGGAATGAATAGCCCTCGGAGAACACTTTCTCCAGGCCGATGCCCTCCAGCACGCGACGCCGGAACAGCTTGAATCCTCCCGTCAGGTCGTGGTATGGCATGCGCAGGATCGTCCGGGAGTATAGGCTGCCACCTCGGGAGATCAGTCTTCTTATCAAGGACCAGTTCGTCACGCCACCGCCGGGGATGTAGCGGGAACCGAGCACCAGGTCCGCGTCGTTGGCCGCCTCCATGAACCCTGGGATATGGGCCGGGTTGTGGGAAAAATCGGCGTCCATCTCGAAAATAAATTCGAAGTCTCGCTCCAGGGCCCACCTGAATCCGGCCAGGTACGCCGTGCCCAGACCAAGCTTTCCCGGCCTCTGCATAATGTTCACCCGTTTATCCCGTTCCATCAAATCATGCACGGCCTCGGCGGTGCCGTCGCCGGAGTTGTCGTCCACCACCAGGATGGAAAAGTCGGGAGCTACCTCATGGATTTTCCCAATGATGCGGACAATGTTCCCGGCTTCGTTGTATGTCGGTAGAATTACTAATGTGGAATTCATAGGCTGGCATTCTATTGAATAAGGTGGCGCAAGTAAAGACTCAGCTTTTTCAGGGGCGTCGGCGTGATAAACTTTCATGTCAGGACGCGCTGTACCATATTATCGCAAGGGGCGCCATTAGCAGTGCCTATCATACATAAGGTGGCTTCATAAATGCCTTCAGAAGGGGGATTGGACCAGCCGGTCCAGTATATAAAAGGGGTGGGCCCCAAAAAAGCCGCCCTATTCGAAAAGCTGGGAATCCACACGATTCGCGATCTGCTGCTCCATTACCCCATGCGCTACGAGGACAGATCCCAGGTGAAGAAAATCGCCCAGGTGGAGGTGGGTGAATTTGTCACTCTTATCGCGTATGTTCGCTCCTCCGCCGCAAAGCCGAGAGGCAGGCGTGGTGGTGTATTCGAGGCGGCGTTCGCCGACGACACCGGATTTCTCAAGACCACCTGGTTTAATGTATCGGGCAAAGCGATGGCGGCCAGGTTCAAGCCTGACTCCGAGTGGATAGTCTCCGGCAGGGTGGAGATAAACCGCTATAGCGGCGCCAAAACGATATATCACCCGGATACGGAAAAGTACGATGGTGATGGCTCCCTGGGCGCCATGGGCCGTATAACGCCCGTGTATCCCGCCACGGAAGGACTCACCCAGAAGAATATCCGCGCCGCCACTCTGGCCGCCATGGAGCATGCCGGGGCGCTAGAGGATTTCGTCCCCGAGGCTATGAATAAAAGGTACCGGCTCCCTCCGCTGGCCGACGCTGTGCGGCTGGTTCATTGGCCCGCCACCGGTGTGAACATGGACGACCTGGAGCTGGCCCGGACGAGAGAGCAGAAGAAGCTCATTTTCAACGAATTCTTTCTGACCCAGGCCGGACTGGCGCTGAAAAGAAAGGGGCGCAACCCCCAGCGGAAGGGGATAGCCATGGACGCCGGGCCGGAGTTGATCCGGAAAATAAAGAGCCTGTTCCCTTTCAAGCTGACCCACGCCCAGGACCGCGCCCTGGCCCAGATCGCTGGCGACATCATTGGAGGAGAGCGTCCCATGACCCGGCTCCTGCAAGGGGATGTGGGTTGCGGCAAGACGGTGATCGCCCTCGCGGCGGCGCTGATCGCCACCCGCAATAAAAAGCAGGCGGCCATCATGGCGCCTACGGAGATTCTGGCGGCGCAGACCTGTCGAAAAATTTCCAGCTTCCTGAAAGACACGAAAGTGGACACCGTCCTGCTCACTTCCACCTCCAGAAACCGAAGCAAGACTCTGGAGCAAATCAAGGAGGGAAGCGCCCATATCGTGGTGGGAACTCATGCCCTGATCCAGGAGGGAGTGGAGTTTGCCGACCTGGGCATGGCGGTGATCGATGAGCAACACAGGTTCGGTGTGGCACAGCGGGCGGAACTGATGCGCAAGGGGGAGAGCCCCCACACCCTGATCATGACCGCCACCCCCATCCCCAGGACCCTGGCCATGACCCTATATGGTGATCTGGATGTATCCACAATAGACGAGCTTCCTCCAGGCAGGACACCTGTTCATACTCGAATGTATGGCAAGGGGAACCGGGCCCAGGCCCTGGCCATGGTGCGGGATCAGGCAAGAGAGGGTGGCCAGGCGTACATCGTCTATCCCCTGGTGGAAGAGAGCGAGAAGCTGGAGCTGAAGGCGGCCCGTGTCATGTTCGACCACCTTAAGGAGGCGGACCTGGCGGGGCTTCGGCTGGGGCTGGTGCACGGAAAGATGAAAAGCGCTGAGAAGGAAAAAGTAATGGCCGATTTTATGGAAGGATTGCTCGACGTATTGGTCTCCACCACCGTGATAGAGGTGGGGGTGGATGCGCCCAACGCCAGCGTGATGATGATCGAGCACGCGGAGCGGTTTGGCCTGAGCCAGCTGCACCAGCTGCGCGGCCGGGTGGGGCGTGGGAGCAGAAAGAGCCATTGCCTTTTGATGGCGGATACATTTCCCGGTTCGCCGGCGTGGGAGAGGTTGAAGGTGATGGAGAAGACCAACGACGGATTTGCTATCGCCGAGGCGGATCTGACCATTCGCGGCTCCGGCGACTTCTTTGGCCAGCGGCAGTCCGGATTCCCGGAGTTCAGGATCGGGCAGATACTGCGCGACCACAAGATATTGGCCGAGGCGCGAAAAGCCGCTTTCGGTCTGGTGGAGAATGATCCCCATCTTCTGCAGCCAGAGCACGCTCCCCTGTTCCGGGCGATCTCCAAATGGTGGGCAGAGAAATTCTCGTTAGGATCGGTGGGGTAGGGGGCCCCGGGCTGGGGCTACTTGCCCTGGTTGAGCATCAGGGCCGCGCCCAACAGCCGGAAACAAAGCTTGGCGGCGGCGAACTCGGATTGAACGCTGGAGGGCAATGGGCGAAGCTCCATCACATCGGCGCCTACGATCTTGCGGCGGGATCCAATGGCATGGATTGCGGCGCAGGCCTGGCGCCATGACATCCCCCCCGGCTCCGGAGTGCCCACTCCGGGGACCACGGAGGGATCCAGGCCATCCAGGTCGAAGGTTATATACACATGTTCGGTCAGATTCTCCACCATCTCCTCTATCCATCCGTTGTTTCCTTCAATCGCCCATGCGGGGTATACGGGGTGCTTCGACTTTTTGATAAATCCCCACTCCCCCCTGGAGATGTTGCGGACGCCGATCTGGACGATGGGGGCCACTTCCACGGCCCTGCGCATGACACACGCGTGGGAGAATGGGGAGCCCTGCCATTCGTCGCGCAGATCGGTGTGGGCGTCGAACTGCACCACGGTCAGGGACCTTTTGTATTTGTTAGCCATCGGGCGGATGGCGGCGGTGGAGAGGCTATGGTCGCCGCCCAGCATCAGGACAAAGCCTGCCTTTTTCATGGTGGCGGTGTATATGTTTTCCAGTTTCTTCACCATGGCTTCCGGCCCACGGACATCCTGTTCCACCTCGTTTAAAGTGGCGAGACGTAGCTTTTCATAATCCAGGCTCCATTCAGCGTCGAACAGTTCCACCTGGGCGCTGGCGGCCAGGATGGCTCTGGGGCCTTCGCGGGTTCCGGAAATGTAGCTGGTGGCGGCGTCATATGGCACGGGCAGCACCGCGGCCTGTGCGCCGGAAAAGTCAGGGGCCGTCATTTCAAGTCCGCCGAAACCATCCGGGCGAAATTGATCACTAAGACCAGGCATTATTTCCATTTCTCCAAATCGGGGCAAAATGCATATATAATAGGATATGGTTTATATCATGAGACTCCGGGCAAAATCCATCTTCCTCTTGGTTTTCGTGGCTGCGTTGTGGGCGCCTGTTGCGCCTGCTTGGGCAGTATCGGAGGGGGTGGAGGAGGAAGCCATCGGCAGGCAGTATGACCAGGAAATCGCCATCACCATGGGCTTTTACCAGGACAAGAAGCTCTCCGAGTATGTGGAACGGATCGGGCGCAAGGTGCTGGCCCAGGTGCATGAGCCGATGTTTGAATTCCATTTCAAGGTGGTGGACGACGCGATGGTGAATGCTTTCGCGCTGCCTGGCGGCTATGTGTATATAACGCGTGGGATGCTGGCCACGCTGAACGATGAGGCGGAACTGGCCGGAGTGCTGGGCCACGAGATCGGCCATGTCATCGGCCATCACTCTGTGAAGCAGATGAGAAAAAGCATAGCCCAGGCGCTTTTGGCGCTGGGTGGAATCATGCTCAGCCCGGAGATACGCAGTAACGCCGGGGCATGGATCACGGTCACCACCACCTTGGGGCAGCAGATGATCTCCGGCTACGGACGGGAGATGGAAATGGAATCGGACCAGGAGGGGCTGATCCTGGCGTACAACGCCGGATATGACCCTGGCGCCATAGTCAGTTTTCTTTCTACCATGCGTAATATAGAGAAACTGGGCTTTCGGACCTATCATAGTTTCATGGCCAGCCACCCGGACACCAGGGACAGGATTACCGAGGCCCAGGTGAAAAGCTCGCTGCTGCAGGCCAGAGGGGAGAAAAAAGAGCGGCATCGGGACCGGTTCATGGATAACATGGAAGGCCTGAAATATGGCAAACCACGATGGAAAGGGGAGACCGCTCCGCCATTCAAGATCGTGATCCATAAGGTGGTCGAGGGGGAGACTTTCCGCTCGATCACCCGCGATGTGTCTGGCGATGTCGGGCAGGCGTTCGAGATCGCCGCCATTAACGGGCTGGAAATTGATTCTCCGCTGTCGGCGGGCATGAAGGTGAAGGCGCTGGTGGCCGCGGATGTGGCAGACGTTATCAAAATAAGAGTGGAAAAGGATAAATATGAAATCGGCGTTAGAGTTGGCGATGGAAAAAACGGACCTGCTGAGCGGGAAAAAGGCGGGCAAGCTGACCGGGGAACAAAAGGAAAAGATAGCCCTGGTCCGTAACAAGGCGGAGGCGAAAAAGGCCGAGACGCAGATAATGATGGACGACAGGCTGAAGAAGATGGCGCCCACCGGGTCCGCGCCGGAAGAGATGGAGAAAATCCGCCGCGAGTTTATGGACCAGATAGATAAAATCGACCGGGACACCGAAGCGGAGGTGGAGAAGATCAAGGAGGGGTGACTCGCGCATTTGTTGTCAATTATTTATGCGCGGGGTCCATGGTTCGTTGTCATGCCGGGCCCGGTCCGGATCTCCTGATGCATTTCTTTGGCTGTCATGCCGGACTCAATCCGCAGCCAAGCCAGGAATGACGACGGTTAAAGCCCCTCGTTTGCTATCACCCCCGCCCATGCAATATCGATCTTGCCATCAGCGCGCTCTCGAAGCCGTACTTATCCCGCGCCCGGTCCATGCTCCGGTGGAGAGCTTCCATCCGCGCCTCCCGCTGCATGAGGAACAGGTCCATCTGCTCCGGTCTTTTCTCCATGGCGCGCACCCCCACCCCCACCAGCCGCACCCGTTCCCGGCTACCCGCCAGCAGAGGCTCCAGCATACCGCAGGCGGTCCGGTAGATCACCGATGTGTCGTCACCGGCCTTGGGTAGCGCCCTCGACCTGGTGACCGTGGAAAAGCTGGCCCGCCGAAGCTTTAGCGTGACGGTGTCGAACACTAATCCCGCTCTCCGGACGCGCCGTCCCACGCTCTCCGACAGGTAGGAGACCGTGGCCCGGATCCGTTCAGGATCGCCGGTGTCCGTGGAGTATGTCACTTCCCGGCTGACGCTCTGGAGCCCGGAGCGCCCCTCCGCCCCGGCGGAGAATTCCACATGCCCCTCGTCCTCCCCCTTGGCCCGTCTGGCCATGGCGGCGCCATGATTGCCGAGGACCTGGCGTAAAAGCTCCGGCTCGAACTGGGACAGGTCGCCGATTTTGCGGATTCCCAGCTTCATGTATTCGCGCTGGGAAACAGGGCCGATCCCCGGCATCCTGCCGATGGGCAGGGGCGCCAGGAATGCCGCCTCCCGGCCGGGGTTGATCACCATCATGCCGTTGGGTTTGGCGGAGTTGGCGGCGATCTTCGCCACAATCCTGCCGGCGCCGACACCGATGGAGGCGGGCAGGCCGGTTTCCGCTTGGATGGCGTGATGAATTTTCTGAGCGATCTCCACGGCGCCCGCCTTGTGCAGCCTTTGGCATCCTGTCAGGTCCAGGTACGCCTCGTCCACGCTCACCTGCTCCACCGCCGGTGTGAACCGGCCCAGTATCTCCATCACCTGGTGAGAATACTGGGAGTATATCCCGTGGCTGCCGCGCAGGAAAATGGCCCTGGGGCAGAGCCTGCGGGCCTGGGAAGAGGGCATGCCGGAGTGGACACCGAACTTGCGCGCGGCGTAGGAGGCGGCGCTGACCACACCCCTGCCGGAGGGGTCCCCCCCCACTATGACCGGCTTTCCGCGCAGGGAGGGGTTCAAAAGCTCCTCCACGGAGACGAAAAACGCGTCCAAATCCACGTGGGCGATGATTTTATTTCTGGTTTGTGGTGGTTCCATGTTCGTTATATAGACTTACGATGTAACATTACGCTCTTCAGGATAGATGCATTCATTAGTAACACCATGATTTTTCGATATTCTTCTCTGACATCAATATAAACGAATAAAAAGCGAATATCAACCCTTTTACGCATGATAATCAGAAAATGCCGAGAAGATGCCCTATATCCGCTAGTGGAGCTTCGGTTGCCATGAAATAAACGGGATTGAAAAGTGTGACTGTAATAAATTAAAATAAACCAAGGAAAAGTTGCGCGGCGTATTTGACAAAGAGCTTAGCTTTGAGTGTATGAAAGATATTTTTGGCATTTTCTCCGGCAGGGAGAAAGCGCCTGGGGTGGCGAAAGAGGGAAGGAGTGTGCCAAGGGTCGAGGGGCGAAACCCGACCATCCTGATCGTGGATGATAATCACGATAATGTCTTCCTGCTCGATTCTATAATCACATCCAACGGCTACAACACGTACACAGCATATGGAGGCGCCGAGGCGCTGGCTATCATTGAGGAGAAGCGCGCCGAACTGGACTGCGTGATCCTGGATCTGATGATGCCGGACATTGATGGCTTGCAGGTTACCAAAAAGGTCAAGCGGGACAAGAAAACAAAGCATGTGCCGATCCTGTTGCTGACCGCCAAGCAGAGGGACCGGGACGAGGTGGCCGTGGGCCTGGATATGGGCGCGGAGGATTACCTGACAAAGCCTATAGAAGCGGAGGAGCTTCTGGCCCGGGTCCGCTCCATTATTCGAGCCAAGCGGCTGCAGGACGAGATATCCCGGGTGAACGCCCACCTGGAGCAACTGGTGGAGGAGCGCACCATAGAGATCATGCTCACTCGCGACAGCGCCATCTTCGGTTTGGCCAAACTTGCCGAATATCGCGACCCTGAAACAGGCGGCCACCTGGCCAGGATCAAGAACTATGTCAAGGTTCTATCCGAGGAGTTGCGCAGATTCCCCAAGTTCGAGGAGATATTGACCGATGAGTATATCGGCAATATGTACCAGTCCAGCCCCCTGCACGATATAGGAAAGGTGGGAGTGCCGGACCATATCCTGTTAAAGCCGGGGAAGCTGACCAAGGATGAGTTCGAGATCATGAAAACCCACACCAGCATCGGAGGGGACGCGTTGGCCTCCTCGGAAAGGATGTTCGGGGACAACAGCTTCCTCTCCATGGGTCGGGACATCGCGTATTACCACCACGAGAAGTGGAACGGCTCCGGATACCCCAAAGGATTGGCGGGCGACTCCATACCCCTGCCTGCCAGGATAATGTCCATCGCCGATATCTACGACGCTCTCACCTCCAAAAGAGTATACAAGGATGCTTTCCCTCACGAGAAAACCGTCTCCATGATCACGGAGGAGTCGGGCAAGACTCTGGACCCATTCATCATCAAGGCCTTCACCAACGTCCAGGATGTCTTCCAGGAAATCAGGGCCAACATCGACGAGATAAAATAGGCCCGCCCTCCGCGGCGCCGGGCTCTCTCCCATGAATGACTCAATCCTGGAAGCGGTGGCGGACTCCATCGACAAATATTCCTTGATCCCTCCCGGCTCCAGAGTGTTGGTGGCCCATTCCGGCGGACCCGACTCCACCGCGCTACTCCACATCATGACCAGGCTTGCGCCTCTTCTCGGAATAACCGTGGAGTCGGTCCATTTCGACCATGCCCTGCGCCCCGAATCGCCAGCGGACGCCGACTTCGCGGAGCGGACCGCCACCGCCCTGGGCCTAAATTTTACCAGGGAAAGGGATCCTTCGCCTCCTTCGAGCCAGATCCAATCCATGGCCAGGAGCGCGCGTTACGCCTTCTTCCACACGGTAGCGAAAAGCCAGGGAGCCACCCACGTGGCCACCGGGCACACCCTCGACGATTCGGTGGAGACTTCCATCATGTGGATGCTGCGGGGAGCCGGGCCCACGGCGTTCGGCGGCATACCTGCGGCGCGGGGGATCTTCGTGCGGCCCCTTATAGATCTGCGCAAAAGTGAAATCCTGGAATGGATGGCTCGCGAGGGGATATCGTTCGTCACTGACAGGACCAATGAAACCGACAAATACCTGCGCAACCGCATCAGGCGGTCCGTAATCCCCGCCATGGAACAGGTGGCGCCTGGGGCCGTGACAGCCATCGCCAGGTTGGCCTCCCTTTCCGGGCAGATGGGCCGCGCCATGGATCATAAGGCCCAAAGCGCCTTGACCGCCGCCACCCGGCGTATGGATGCCGCGGGGCTGACTCTCGATCCCGAGTTTTCCGGCGATGCCCCTTTTGTCTTCCGGAGTATGGTATACAAGGCTGCGGCGAGTGCTGTCGGCGTAAAACCCGCCTCACTGCTGACACCGCATCTAGAAGCTCTGGACCGGATGATTCTCTCGGGCAAGCTGGGCAGGAAGCTGGACTTGCCAGGCGGGTTATGCGTGGTGCTGGATCACGCGGGGCTGACCTTCGGCATGAAAAGCGGACAACCGCCTCCTATGGAAATAACCCCCCTTCAATGCCCAATGGATGCCGCGGTGGGGGGTGGAAAACTCTCCGTGGAGCTGGTAGTGGAATGCGGCCCGGAGGAGCAGTTGGCTGCCGTGGATAAAATTCCTGAAGGAGCTGTCTTCAGAAATCGGCGACCCGGGGATTACCTTCTTCCGGTGAATCTGGCCGGACATAAGAAGCTGAAGAAATTCCTGATCGACAAAAAAGCGGCGGCCTCCATACGGGAGAGGATGCCGATTCTGGTGGCGGGGCAGGAGGCTCTGTGGATTCCAGGTCTTTATATGGCGCCGTCAATAATCGCCGGGCACGGTGACACGCCCCAGGCCCGAATCACATGGACCCTATAGTTCAATATCCTCCAGGGCTTTGCGTCCTTTTTTCATTGGAATATAGATCATCAGGGCTGTGAGGGCCACCAGGGCCAGGTAGGAGAGCCATATGTCGGGTCCGCCGGTTTCCTTCATTCGGAAGATGCCCCAAAGATGCCGCCGCACCGGGTGGGCGATAATCATTACGGAGAGGCCGGCGTATACGATCGACACCATCATATACATTATGGCGCCTGTGGTAGCGCCCACTTCGGCGATATTTTCATAGTCGAACTTGGGGTACATGGCCCCCATCCCCACGCCAAGCCCAGTGAGCCCCAGGGTGAGCAGGAACACGGCTGCGGCGGATACGGTCATCACATACGCGTCCACTCCCAGCAGGATGTTGGAGATCACCACAAGTATCTCCGCCAGGATGAGAAGCGGTATGAGGTAGAGAAAGTATTTTTCCCACAAAAAGCGGCCCATATCCACCGGGCCTGACCGGACCACCCAAAAGCTGCCCCCCTCCACACTGGTGGTGGAGAAAACAAAGCGTACGGATACCGCCGCCAGCACCACGCCGGTGAGCCCGATGTTGGCCACAGACACGATGCTTCTTATGTAGAAGTTGTCCAGAGGCAGGTTGCGTACATTGAATATATAGACAACCACCAGGGCGCCGAGCATCAACAACTGCGACCATTGGCCGGTATCCCGCCAGAAGAGCTTGACATCCTTCAAGACCAGGGCTCTGGTATCGGGATGGACATAACGCAAAACCCGCCGCATCATCCTGTACAGCAGCCTTTCCGGGGATGGGAGGGAAGTGATTCTGGATGATCCGTGGGCGCTGCTCCATCCTGTGTAATAGATGGACATGGCTATAAAAGCGGTCACCGACATGCTGGCCGCGGCCAGAGCGGCCAGATAAGCGAACTGGATGAGAAAGCTTTCCCAGTCGCCGAAAGAGCCGACCTGGAGTCCCCTGGACAGCATCGAGGAGGGGAGCCAGGGGTAGTCCGGCGCTTTCATCCGCTCGACGAACTCTATGATCCTCTCCTCCGGCACATCTTTTCCCAGGTATTTCTCCGGCTGCACGAAACGCAACAGGAGCACCAGTCCGCCGATGAACGCCACACCCACGAAGGAGAGCACCTGGTAGGCGCGCCTGGCCGGAAAAAATCGCATCAGCGACATGGTGATAAGTATCCCGGCGCCCGATGGAATGATCATGAATGGGATGAACAGGGGAAACATCAGCATGTAGTATTGCCATGGAGCGAAATTGACCTGCCCATAGGCTATGAACACTGGAAAGCAGAATGCGGCTGCCATCCACGAGGAATTTATCATGGTCATGATGTACTTGGAGATGAAAATGTCGCGCAACGGAATGGGTGAGGACATCAGAAAGTCCAGATCGCGGGACATGAACATGGTGGATATGGACGCAATAACATTGGAGAAGACGAGCATGGAGAAAAAGGTGAGGCACAGAAGGTTTAGAAGCTGGATGACCAAAATCTCTCCCACATCCACCGGCAGGGAGTTGAAGTAGCGCAGCAGCCTGTAAAAAAACAGGTATTCAGCCCCCATGGTTGCCGCGCCCAGGGCGCCGATGATCACCACCCGAGCGCGGCTTTGTTGGCCGCCGCGGAACAGGGAGTTGTACCAAATGCGTTTACGCGCTCTCTCCAGGATGAAAAAGTCTCTAAACATCTAAAAATACGCTCGCGTTAATTATTTCGCCTCAAGGGGCGCGTCCCCTCAGGATACGGCTAGAGACGGCTTTATTCAACTGTGGTTTGCGGCTGGGCGGATTATTCGTCCAGGGGGGTTGACGTGGGGCGGTGGCGGTTTTATCTATAAATTCAAGTCAGGTCCAATTTAGGATTGATGGCGGGGCCTATTGGATTCATAATGATCGTTTTGGAAAAATATTCTGATGCTTGGCGCTATTATAAGAAAAATATTCGGCTCTCACAACGAACGTGAGCTAAAAAGGCTTTCGTCGTATGTGGAGGCTGTTAACGTTCTGGAGGAGGGAGTCGCCGCCCTGAGCGACGACGAACTGAAATCAAAAACTCCCTCTCTGCGGGAGCGGGCCGTCAATGGCGAGCCGCTGGAGAGCCTTATGCCGGAAGCGTTTGCCGTGGTGCGGGAAGCGGGCAAGCGGGCGCTGGGGATGAGGCATTTCGATGTGCAGATCCTAGGCGGGGCGGCCCTGCACGAGGGGAAGATCGCCGAGATGAAAACCGGCGAGGGAAAGACCCTGGTGGCCACGCTGCCGGTATATCTCAACGCCCTGTCCGGCAAAGGGGCGCATGTGGTGACCGTCAACGACTATCTGGCCCGGCGCGACTCTGAATGGATGGGGAAGATATACCGCTTCCTGGGGATGAGCGTGGGAGTGATCCAGCATGGGCTCAGCGACTCTGAGCGGCAGGCGGCGTACCATAGCGATATCACCTACGCCACCAACAACGAGCTGGGGTTCGACTACCTGCGCGACAACATGAAGTTCTACCTGGACGATCTGGTACTGAGGGATCTCAACTTCGCCATCGTGGATGAGGTGGACTCCATATTAATCGACGAGGCGCGCACGCCGTTGATCATATCCGGCGCTTCCGAGGACGCTACCGACAAGTACTACACCATAAACCGTATTATCCCCCAGCTTTTGAAAAAGGACGTTTATTACACCCTTGATGAAAAAGCCAGATCCGCCATGCTCACCGAAGAAGGGGTCGCGGTGGCGGAGCGGGCGCTGGGAGTGGATAACCTGTATGACCCACTGGAGATAGAGACCCTGCACCATGTGCAACAGGGCCTGAAGGCCCATACCCTGTTCAGGCGTGATGTGGACTACCTGATAAGCAATGGCCAGGTGGTGATAGTGGACGAGTTCACCGGGAGGCCGATGCCGGGTCGGCGCTGGAGCGACGGACTGCATCAGGCCATCGAAGCCAAGGAAGGGGTGAAGATCGAAAGCGAGAACCAGACCCTGGCCACCATAACGTTCCAGAACTTTTTTAAGCTGTACAACAACCTGTCCGGCATGACCGGCACCGCGGACACGGAAGCGTCGGAGTTCGCCAGCACATATGACCGGGAGGTTCTGGTGATCCCGCCCAACAGAAAGATGGTGCGTTTGGATTACGCTGATATGGTGTACCGCACCATGGCGGAGAAGGACAAGGCTATTATTGAAGAGATCGTGGAAGCGCACGAGAAAAACCAGCCTGTGCTGGTGGGCACCATATCCATAGAGAAGAGCGAGAGCCTGGCCGGCTTGCTGAAGCGACGGGGGATAAAGCATAACGTGCTGAACGCCAAGCACCACGAGAAGGAAGCGGAGATCGTGGCCCAGGCAGGACGCCGGGGCGCAGTGACAATCGCCACAAACATGGCTGGCCGCGGAACCGACATCATCCTGGGGGGCAACCCGGAGATGCTGACCTTGGCCCGGATGGAGGCCCTTGGCGAGGAAGCGACCGAGGAGGATTATAAGGCGACGCTGGCAGAGTACATTGAAATATGCGAAGAAGAGAAGAAGGATGTCCTGGAGGCGGGAGGCCTGCACATAATCGGCACGGAGCGCCACGAGTCACGCCGGATCGACAACCAGTTGCGCGGACGCTCCGGAAGGCAGGGGGACCCTGGTTCGTCACGGTTCTTTCTCTCCCTGGAGGACGACCTTCTGCGCATATTCGGCGCCGAGAAGATATCCGGCCTGATGGTGCGGCTGGGGATGGAAGAAGATGAGCCTATAGAGGCGGGGCTGGTGAGCAAGTCCATCGAGCATGCCCAGGGGAAAGTGGAAGGGCACAACTTCGATATAAGGAAACACCTTCTGGAATACGACGACGTGATGAACAAACAGCGCGAGTCGATCTATGCCCAGCGGAAGATGATCATGCGTGGCGAAGAACTGCACGAAACATTGATCGACATGGCTCTGGATGTGCTGGACATGGATATGGAAGCCAAGATCCCGGAAGAAGCCGTGCCGGAGGATTGGGACCTGGAAGGATTGAAGGACACGCTGGCGCTCCACTTCTCCATTAACATGAAGCTGAAGGAGAATAAGGACTTTGCCATCGGTGAACACAAATTCGAGTTCGAGACCGTGACCTATGCCGCGCTGAAGGAGGCGCTGGACGAGATTGTCAAGGGCGCCATAGAGTTGAAAAAGGCGATACTGGGAGATAACTGGCTCGACTTTGAAAAGCATATCACCCTGCAGATAGTGGACAACCATTGGAAGGACCACCTGCTCTCCATCGATCACCTGAAAGAGGGGATAGGGTACCGGGGCTATGCGCAGAAGAATCCTCTGAACGAATATAAGAAGGAATCGAGCGCCATGTATATGGATCTTCTGGACCGTATCCGCCAGGATGTGGTGGGGGTCTATTGCCGTGTGCAGGTGAAGTCGGATGAAGAAGCGCGGCTGGAGCGCAGAATGGAAGCCCGGCGCCAGCAGCAGCAACGGCTGGTGGAGCATCGGGGGGAGCAGAGGGACCATAAACAGGAGACGGTCCGCCGCGATGGGGTGAAGATTGGCCGCAACGATCCATGCCCCTGCGGCAGCGGGAAGAAATATAAGAAGTGCCACGGGAAGGGGTGAAGGGGAGGGACGAGAGGCCCTGATAGCCGTCATTCCAGGCCCACTGGTAGGTTGTTGGACCCTGAATCTCATTATTTACCGGAGCAGAGTGTCCTCACTCCGCCGCTACCTGAAATTGTCCAGGGCGACTCACACTCCGGATAGCGAAGTCTAGCTGGAAATGTCCTCTTCCTCCTCCACCGCTGGTCCCCCCTTGGCCGGCCCTTTCAAGAGATACCCCTCGATAAACGCGTCCAGGTCCCCGTCCAGGACGCGGTTCACGTCCCCCACCTCGATCCTGGTGCGGATGTCCTTCACCATCTGATACGGCTGCAGCACGTAGGAGCGGATTTGGGAGCCCCACTGGATTCCTTTCTTCTCCCCGGTCAATCCCTCCAGCTTTTTCAGCCGTTTCTCCTCCTCCAGAGCATACAGCTTCCCCTTGAGCACCTTCATGGCCGATGACCTGTTTTTATATTGGCTCCGCTCGTTCTGGCAGGAGACCACTATCTTCGAGGGGAGGTGGGTGATCCTGATGGCCGAGTCGGTGACGTTGACGTGCTGCCCCCCCGCGCCGGAGGAGCGGTATGTGTCTATCTTCAGATCATCTTCCTTGATATCGATTTCGATGTCGTCGGTGATCTCCGGAGTCACCGCCACGGAGCAGAACGATGTGTGGCGGCGCTTTGCACTGTCGAAGGGGGAGATGCGTACCAGCCGGTGTATGCCGATCTCCGCCTTCATATATCCGTATGCGTATTCCCCGGTGACGATGAAGGTGGCGCTTTTGATTCCCGCCTCATCGCCAGGGAGCAGATCGACGATCTGGGTTATGAACTTGCGGCGTTCCGCCCAACGCAGGTACATCCGCAGCAGTATGTCGCCCCAATCCTGGCTTTCGGTGCCCCCTGCGCCAGGATGGATCTCCACTATGGCGTTGTCCGCGTCGTGCTCACCGGAGAGCATGGCGGCCATTTCGGCTTTGCGTATCTGGGCGGCCAAGGTGGCCAGCTCTGCGGAAAGCTCCTCCTCCATGGCCGCGTCCTCCTCTTCGTCCGCCATTTCGGCCAGTTGGCCCAGATCTTCCAGACGCTTTTCCAGGGATTTGTGCCTCGCCAGGGTGTCCGTGACAAAGGCGCGGCGCTTCATTATCGGCTTTGTGGCTTCAGGATTGTCCCAGAAATCTGGGGCGGAGATCTGCGTCTCCAGCTTTTTGGACTCGGTAATCAGTGAATCGAAGTCAAAGATGGCCTCGAAGCCTGTTCAGACGAGTCTGGGCGCTTTCAAGGAGAATCTGGAATTCTTCATTCATGGAGGTTTACTTTTTCTTTGCTTTAGGTTTTATTGCGGCTGGTTTATTTCTTGGTTTGGTGGCGGCCTTTTTCGCTGGGGCGGATTTTTTGGGTTTCACCTTGGCGGTAGCCGGTTTATTTGATGGCGCCGCCGG
>JAOUMU010000050.1 GCA_029881335.1 Nitrospinota bacterium
GCGAAACGGTCCATTCCTGCTTCATGACTTTCACCGCATTTGACACGCTTTTCTTCAGAATAATCGTAGATTCATCATAAAAACATCCTGGCGGATGGGTTCATGCCTTCATCTCGGCTAATCATGGGAGGCCTTGGAGGGTGTTGACTGAACCGCGGTTTTTATTCATAGTGTAAGGGTGCGAGGGTGCGGTTTGAGCCGCAATCGCGTATCGCAGGTTCACCCCAGGGAATTTATAGGTAGTTGTGGTGTTTATATGAAGTCAGGAACAGCAATTGGCCGCGGAGCGGCTATGTTTATAGTTTTGTGGGCGCTTTTACCCATCCCGGGCCATACCGGGCAGGATGGATCCTTGGATGAGGGAAAACTTGTTTACATGGAACGTTGCTTCCAGTGCCATGGGCCGGAGGGAAAGGGGGATGGCACGGCGGCGGAGTTTTTGCCAAGGAAACCTCGCGACTTCACCTCCGGGATGTATAAGCTGAAATCCAGCCCCCCCGATGTAATGAGAGCCAGGGACGAGGATATATTCATGGCTATCTCCGAGGGTCTGTTGTCCAACGGCATGCCTTCGTGGAAAAGCTCGCTTTCCGAGAGCCAGATATGGAGCCTGGTGGTTTATGTGAAATCATTTTCCGACCTCTACGATGGCGAGCAAAACCCCCCTGCGTTGAAAATTCCCAATACTCCCAGAACGGCCGACACAGTGCGATGGGGGCGCAAGGCGTATTTCGACCTGAAATGTGACGATTGCCACGGCGTGAATGGAACAGGTAATCCGGAGAAGAAGCTGAAAGACGATTATGGCAGGAAAATATACCCGCGAAACCTGACAAAACCGTGGACTTTTATTGGGCCATATACCCGCGAGGCGCTATATACCAGGGTCACAAACGGAATCCCGGCAACTCCCATGCCGCCACACTATGACCCAAAAAAAGAGGCGGAGCTGTCCCAGCAGAGGATGGACACGGTGGACTACATCATGAGCCTGGCGGAACAGGCGGAGAAGGAGCGGCAGCGCAAACGACTGTTAATCGCGGCTCTGGCGGTTGCGGCGTTGTTCTTCGGGATCTGGCTATGGATGGGCAAGGGGAGCAGGGAGCAGGATCAGGAAGCGTAAGTTGAGTCAGTTTCCTCCGGCTCCGCCACTTGCCCCGTGGCGTACCGCGCATGGAGCAGGATCATCGGGATCAGCGTCAATCCCAGCGCCGCCGGAGTGATGAGGAGCGATTTCACGCCCAATGCCACAAATCCTCCGAAACCGGATATCCAGCCAATAATGAATCCGTTGTTCTCCATCAGGAACAGTTGCGCGGCGGTGGGGAAGTATGGCTGGTTGATCCGGAAAAAGTGGCCCGCCTGGGCCCCCGATATCATGATGAGAATCCAATATGCCGGTAACAGCGAAAAATCATAAGGAAAGCTGGAGAGCAGAACCATCGCCCCATAATAGGCCAACAGCCCTGCGATGTGCCATGCCACGAGTGGCCATGCCATGAGTGGCCTTGCTATTAATGGTTTCGCCACCGTTAGATTGGTCATCCTGCCTCCATCCCCCCTGCCATCAGGAAGAAAAAGCCCTGCGATCACCCCGCTGATCCAGGCCAGGGTGGCTGTGATAAAGCTGGTGTAGGCTGCCGTCAGCAAGATCTCCAAACCGAAGAAATACGCCGTCTGGATGACACCGAAGTAGAGGCCGAAAGCGAGAGCGTAGATTGTTCTTGTCATGGCGTTTCACCTGTTATATGGCGCTTTATAAACAAACTGAAGCTCCGTTTCACAGGATAGCTCAAGTGGTCCAGCGATATGGGCTCCGTATCCCCCACCATCAGCTCAGCCTCAGCTTTGTCGTATATGATTGTGTTCTTATGGCCCAGCTCCACACTGGCCCGTTCGATATCCTCCCTACCGAAGGGAAGTGATCGACCCGCCAGGGCAAAGCTCCTGCCCGGGATGTCCGGTGCCACCAGGAACGCTTCTTCGAACACAGCCAGCGCGGCGGCGGCCACGGTTTTAGGAGTGGTGGCTGTTTTGCCAAAAGAGCCGCTAAGAGAGACGGAGAGCACGCCTTTGGGAGTCAGTCTGCTCTTGGCCAGAGTGTAGAACTCCACGGAATGGAGCAGGCCCAACTGGATGGAAAGTGGCGCCGGCACGTCCACGACTATCAGGTCATATCTTTTGTCAGTGGACCCAAGGTAGTATTTCGCGTCCTGAATGGTCAGACTCCAGTTCGATATCGTATCCAGCCGGTTGATATCAGCCAGGAACCTGCGGCTTCCTTCCACCACGGCCCCGTCGATTTCCACCACATCCACATGGCCCGTGTGCGGCGCCACGTTACGCAGCGATTGCAGCGATCCCGCGCCGATGACAAGGGCGTTTTCCGGCCGGATAAGCCCCGCCGGCAGGCGGGAGAGGAAGGTATTGAAATGCTCCAGGGATGTGGAACCGAAATTCATGTTCCCATCCAGAAAGATGTAGGTCTTCCCGGTCAGGCCGGAGCGAAGGAAGTCCACCTTCTGGTAGGGGCTGTTTACGCTGAGCAACGGCTCGGCCTGTTGAAAATGAATCCCTTTCACATAATGGGCCACCAGGCTGCCGCGCTCCAGGGACTGAAACGCCAGGCAGTAGACAGCCAACCCCAGGGCCACAGCCACTCCCATCCTCTTTTTGGGCCATAGCAGCAGCAATACCCCAGCCAAAGACACTTGATACAGCAACGGCTGAGCCATGGGGTAGGCTCCCAGTGTCATCGCGCCCACCGCTCCGGCCATTGCCCCGGCCAGCTCCGCCCCGTACAGCCTGGCCAGGCTGGTACCGCCACCCTCCCTGTCTATGAACCACGGCAGGAGCAGGCTGTAGAAGGATGACAGCAGGAACATGGCGAAAAAGATAATGAAGGCAAAGGACCATCCGGGGGATCTCTCGTGCAGCATGGCGGAAAAGTATCGAAGCGAGAAGGGGAGCGTGATATGCAGCATCCAGAAAACCAACGCCAACAATCTGAGCCCGGCCAGGGAAAAGCTCCCCGATAGAGCGTACCCCACCGAGTAGCCGGTGAAGTAGGAGATAGTGACCAGCAGAATAACCACTTCCGTCCCCCGCAGAATGGCGGAAATCTCCCGGATCATGAAGAACTGGAGCAGCATCAGACAAATCCCGGCCAGGAAGAGAATGGCGGTATGGTGGTTAACAGGTTTCATGGCACTCATGGTGTATGGTGAAAAGCGCGCTTGATGGTTAGAATTATAGACATGCCTTTGCGTGGCGCCTTAGTGTCATCTGCGCTTGAGGTTAACAATATTTAAAGATATCATTAACTCTATAAAAATGATTGATATACAAGCTTGAACCTTCAAATTGACGCTGTCCTGGATGCATCAGTGGCTATAACGGACGTTGGTAGTTATTTGGAATAGATACTGCGCTCTCGGTTACTAAGGTAGAACATTCGTTCAGTTTAAAACTAATGGGGAAGGAAATGAAAACAAATTCTCACATAATTAATTTCAAGATCGCTCTGTTCATAATTTTACTGGCCGGTTCATCGATGGCTGGATGCGAGGGTGATATTTTCAGCCTCCCCGGCGCCAATTCGGATCCCAACGATCTTTCCGGCATTGGATTGAAGCCTGATTCCTCCTGGCACGATCATTATCTGGAAAACAAGCACGCGCGATTCGTCTGCGCAGACTGTCACATATCAACAGCCAGGAACAATGTGGGGAATCCGCTAAGAGAGCTTCCCAACGAATTGATATGCTACCAGTGCCATTCCGGGCAATACGCGTCGAAACATCTTTTCGATCATGTCAAATACAAAATTGGAACCTACTGCAATTCCTGCCACTTCTCAAATACCTTCTGGCAAAGAGCCAGGCCGGGGCATGACAAGTTCCATCACGCCATCGCCGAAGACTCCAATTGCGTGCTGTGCCACGACGACAAAATCCCGGCCAAACATCGCAATGGGGGATTAACCGGATCCTGCGAGATCTGCCACAAATACCCATCCTGGGGCGGCGCCACCTTCGACCATTCCCAGGTCACCAGCGGTTGCGCCGCTTGCCACTCGCGCCATTACGATGGGTCGCAGTGCGAATGGTGCCATCCTTTCGGCGTCAGCTGGGGGTTCCAACATGGTGTGGGGGACCACAGGGGATGCGAGCTTTGCCACAGGGGAGATTACGATTGATGAAAGGCTGATATAGCCGTTTATCCTGGATAATCATGGGCTCCGGCGTCATCGCCGGAGCCTTTTCATTTTGGGAAGAAGCCGGTGTCAGGAGAAAGTCTTCTCCAGGTGCGCCCGGTACTCGGAAAGATACTCCTCCACCCGGGGTTTTCTCATCACGTCAAACAGGTGGAACGATGGCAGCGGCGCCATGCCCAAAAACCGCTGGGCCTTGTGGAGGGGGTACAGGAGGCCGTCGGCGTCCCTATCCTCGAAAAACTGCCCTGGAGTATTGAATGCGTCTGCCGGCGCGTTCCAGGTGGCCACGAACATATATTTCCTGTCCTGCATCAGGCCCCCCTGCCCATAGCTTTTGCCCAGGTCGCGCCCGTCGCCGGCGTATAGTTTGCCGTGGCTTTGGATGAAGACCTCGTCTATATATTTCTTGAACTGGCCTGGGATGCCCATCCAGTAAACGGGAAAGTTATAGATCACCGCGTCAGCCCAAAGGAATTTATTGATCTCCTCCTCCACCGTATATCCCGCGGTGGCTATGGTGGTTTGCGTTTGGCGCCCCATATTACGCAAGGTCTGGTCCGCTGTTTGTGTCAGCGTATTGTTCAGCTCTCCCTTGGCCCTGCCCATGGGATGGGATCCATTGATTAGAAGGATTTTTTCCATATGGCTCTCCTTGGAGTTGTTCTTGTCAAAGTCCGCCGCCAGAAGCCGCGCCTGTTGTGCAAAGAACGATTATAGGGTATATTCAAACAATGTACACCAAAGCCGAATATAAGATACTGACCCTTACGGCCCTCCTTGCGCCCTAGGCGCAATTTATTTTTTTCTCCACAAAACCCCAAAATCGACAACGCTGCACGCCTGTTTTGGCGGTAGAATAACAATACCCGGCCCCTTACCGGTGGCCGGATTTAGGATGAGAAGATCATGGCTAGGAACAAGGATCAAGTAATCATATTCGACACAACCCTGCGCGATGGGGAACAGAGCCCAGGCTTTTCCATGACCATGGATGAAAAGCTGACCCTGGCCCACCAGTTGGGAAAGCTGAACGTGGACGTGATAGAGGCTGGTTTTCCCCAGGCTTCCGTGGGAGATTTCGAAGCGGTTTCCAGGATCGCCAGGGCAGTGAAAGGGCCGGTGATCGCCGGGCTGGCCCGCGCCATGACGGGGGATATAGACCGCTGCGCCGAGGCCATCAAGCCTGCCTCCAAGAAGAGGATACACACCTTTGTGGGCACCAGCCCCACCCATATAAAGTACCAGCTGAAGAAAACTCATGACCAGGTGTTGAAGATGGCCGCCGCCGCCGTCCGCCGCGCCAGAGGCTACGTGAAGGATGTGGAGTTCTCCGCCATGGACGCCTCCCGGACGGAGCCTCAATTCCTGTACGACGTATTGCAAGCCGCCATAGAAGAGGGCGCCGCCACGGTGAATATCCCGGACACGGTGGGATACGCCATTCCGGTCGAGTTCGGCGAGTTGATCGCAGCAATCCGGGAAAATGTGCCCAACATAGAAAAGGCGATAATATCCGTCCATTGCCATGACGACCTGGGCCAGGCCGTGGCCAACTCCCTGGAAGCGGTGCGCAACGGCGCTCGGCAGGTGGAATGCGCGGTCAACGGCATCGGCGAGAGAGCTGGCAACGCCTCGCTGGAGGAAGTGGTGATGGCCATCAAGACCCGGCGCGACTACCTGAAGGTGACCACCCAGGTGAACACCAGGGAGATATACAAGACCAGCCACCTGTTGATATCCATCACCGGTGTGCCTGTGCAGCCGAACAAGGCCATCGTGGGAGAGAACGCTTTTGCCCACGAGTCTGGCATCCACCAGGATGGCGTACTCAAGGAGAGGACTACCTTCGAGATCATGACGCCGTCATCCATAGGTCTGAAGAAAACAAGCTGGTGCTGGGCAAGCACTCAGGGCGCCACGCCTTTTCCAAAAGGCTGGAGGAACTGGCGTACAAGCTGAAGCCGGAGGCCATAGATAAAATGTTCGAGAAATTCAAAGCCCTGGCGGACAAGAAGAAGGAGATTTTCGATGAGGATCTGCTAGCTTTGGTGGGGGAGGAAATCTCCACCGCTTCGGCGCCCCGGGTGTTCGAGCTGATCCATGTGCAGACCACCTCCGGCACCGGGACCATACCCACTGCCACGGTGACCCTGCGGAAGGGAAAACAGACCATCACCGACTCCTCCACAGGGGATGGCCCGGTGGACGCCGTATTCCGGGCAATGGAGCGGATCACCGGCATATCGGGAAGGCTGGAAGATTACAATATACGTTCGGTCTCCCAGGGAAAGGACGCCCAGGGGGAAGTGACCCTACGGATTAAGATCGGCGCTGAGTTGTTCGCCGGGAAAGGCTCCTCCACCGATGTGATAGAGGCTTCCGCCAAGGCTTGGCTGGCGGCGATGAACAAGAAAGCCGGGAAATGATATAATGCGGTCCGTGGGAAAGCGAACAACAGGTGGGGATATATCATGAGCTGGTTTTCAAAAGTAAAGAAGCCTCTTGAGGCCATAACTTCCAGGGACAAGATACCGGAGGGAATATGGAAAAAGTGCGATGACTGCAAAGCGATCATTTATGGTCAGGAGTTGGAGAACAACTTTCAGGTGTGCCCCAAATGTGGCCATCACCATAGGCTTTCCGGCCCGGAGAGAATCAGGCTGTTGATTGATGAGGGTACTTTCCGGGAAGAGTACGCCAACCTGTCGCCCAATGACCCTTTAAAATTCCGCGATATCAAGAAATACAAGGACAGGATCACCGAATCGCGCAAGCGAACAGGACTCAACGAATCGGCGATCTGCGGCTCCGGGTTGCTTTGCAACAGGCCTGTGGAGATTGCGGTTCTCGATTTCGATTTTATTGGCGGCACCCTGGGCTCCGTGGCCGGGGAGAAGATCACAAGGACAATAGAAAGCTCTGCGAAGCAACGTCATCCTGCGATCATCGTCTCCTCCTCCGGCGGCGCCCGGATGCAGGAGGGGATATTCTCCCTGATGCAGATGGCGAAGACATCATCCGCCCTCGGCGAACTGGACGAGGCTAAAATACCTTTTATCTCGTTGCTGGCCCATCCGGTCACCGGAGGAGTGACCGCCAGCTTCGCCATGCTTGGAGATGTCATCATCGCCGAGCCGAAGGCGCTGGTGGGCTTTGCCGGTCCCAGGGTCATAGAGGAAACGATCCACGAGCAGCTTCCCGAGGGTTTCCAGAGATCTGAGTTCATGATGAGTCACGGTTTTATTGATATGGTGACTCCCAGGCTGGAGCTGAAGAACACCATCGCCGGATTGCTGAACCATATGTGTGGGGAGATCGCGTGCCTGTTACCTGTGGAAAGGGATGAGGAATCCAAATAGGCCGTCGACGCCGGCGTCTAACCCCACTCCACACCTATGATCCCCCAAGAAGCCAGACGGTACCTGGAGTCCCTCTCGTTCCAGGGGATGAAGCTGGGCCTGGAGAACACCCGGCAACTCCTTACCCGGCTGGGCGACCCTCACAAGGCTTACTCTGTAATCCACGTGGGGGGGACCAACGGAAAGGGCTCCACCTGCGCCATACTCTCCTCCATCCTCACCGCCGCCGGTATTTCCAACGGGCTGTATACTTCGCCACATCAGGTGACCTTCCACGAACGGATAAGAGTCGGCGGAGAGATGATCAAGGAGAGCGAAGCCGCCGATGCTATTGCCAACGTGAAAGACGCCTTGGAGATGGGGTCCGGACTCTCCATCACCTACTTTGAGTTTCTCACTGCCGTGGCGTTCCTCCATTTCGCCAGGGCGGGGGTCCAGGCGGCGGTGGTGGAGGTGGGAATGGGGGGCAGGTTCGACTCCACCAATGTGGTGGATCCGGCGATAAGCGCCATTACATCGGTGGCCATGGATCACATGTTCCACTTGGGCGACACTCTGGAAAAGATATCCATGGAAAAGTGCGGGATCATCAAAGCGGGTAAACCCGTGGTTCTGGGGGCATTGGAAGGCCCTGCGCTAAGAGTGGCCATTGATGTGGCGGCGGAACGGGGCTCCAGGGTATTGCTGACGGGGAGGGAATATTCCACGCGCAGGCTGGAGATGGGGAGGGAAGGAGAAGCGTTTAGCTATAGGGCAGGTGAAGAAAACCTGGAGAATCTGCTGGTGGGATTGATAGGGCAAAAACAGGTGGAAAACGCCGGGATCGCCATCACCGCGGCGCTGGCCCTTCGAAAGCAGGGATTCGACATCCCGGACACAGCTATCCGCCGGGGACTGGCGACAGTCAAAGTATCTGGACGGTATGAAAACGTCCGGAAAAAACCGGCGTTGATAATGGATGGCGCCCACAACCCAGCGGCCGCCATGGCGCTATGCGAAACCATAATCGAACGGCATGGCCCGGGACGGGCGGATATAATATTTGGCGCTATGCGGGACAAGGATTACGCCGCAATGCTGAAGGCCCTGGCGCCCGCCGCCCGCTCCTTCACCTGCTTTTCGCCCAAGGTGCCCAGGGCCGAGGACCCAAAGAAGCTGGCCCTGGCCCAGAAGGACGCTGGCATCCCCACCCAGGTGGCCGGAGGCTTGGCCGATGTATTGTCCATCATCGAAAACGCCGGATCCGAATCGCTGACCATCATAACCGGGTCGTTCTACACCATCGGGGAGGTGCGGGCGGCAATGCTCGGAGCGTCGGTGGAGCCGGATTAGGCAATATCGGGCAATCCACCCGCCGGATCATGAATGTGCTAGAATAGTCTTGTGATAGTGAAACCGGGGGCGTTCTGGTTTCGACGGGAATGCCGAGGGTTCAGGTCGCGCGCCGTGGTGGTCACCAACCACGTAAATTTTAGTGGCACACTTTATAATCGCCAACGATTATAACTACGCTGTCGCCGCCTAACTAGCGGCCAGCCGTCTCCCCCGTGAGTTCCTGCGGTACGGAAGGAGGCGTAGATTAGCGGGATAGCCGAGAAGAGCCGCCCACCGGCTTTGAGGCGAAACAAAGGAGGGCTGGCGCCTGGCGAGCCTGTTTTCGGGCCACCGCCAGGGGCGAGACTATAAACGGAAACTATGCGTGTAGAAGCTTGGATTCAGGATTTTCGGACAGGGGTTCGACTCCCCTCGCCTCCACCATATCTTATTGAAAAACAACCTCTTAAAATCCTAAATTTTCCGCCAGGGACAACCCAGGGACAGATTTACCGTTTTTAATTTTCTCTTGCGTATATATACACTATTCTGTATGCTTATAGTATTGGCAAGTGTTGACGGCAGGTTGCTGTGGAAACATTATGCCAAAAAAGAAGAAGTCTCCTTCCAGGTCAGCCAAAGCCCAACCTGCCACTGCCATTAAACCTTCTTCCAGGCTGAAGCCGAAGACCAAAGCCAAACCGAAGTCTCTCCCTGTCAAGAAACCCTCTTCTGTCCGTGATGAGCTCGGACGAATCAAACCTGGTCATTCCCTGAATCCCGGTGGGCGGACATCGGGCAGCAGATCGGTGCTTCCTGAAATCCGCGAGCAGATATTTCAGGCGCTGGAAGAATGTCAACGTGAGGGGAAACCTCTCTCCCAGTTGCTGTCCAGATGGATGCTGTCCGCAGACGCGAAAGAAGGCGCCAACCTTATGCGGGCCATCGCGGCGTTCATGCCCAAGGAAATGAACCTGGATATCGAGGCCAAATTCTCCGACATGTCCGACGAGGCGCTGGAAGCCAGGATCGCCTCATTCGTGAAGAATCCGGAAATCAATACGCTGTTAAGGAGCGTGAAATGAGCCCGGCGGTTCTGGAGCGCGGAAAAGTGACAGAGCTGGTGGAGCTGTTGGAGGAGAAGGAACGGCGCCTTCGTCAGAACATGATTGCCCGCTTCACCCCTTACCCATGGCAAAGGGAACATTTCTCCAAAGGCTCCTCCTTCGACCAGCGCCTGTTGATGGCTGGTAACCGTACCGGCAAAACCTTCATAGGTGCGGTGGAGATGAGTTATCACCTGACCGGCAGATATCCGGACAACTGGACGGGACGAGTGTTCGACCACCCGATCCTGGCCTGGGCCGGGTCTGACACGGCGGAGACCACCCGGGATGGTGTGCAAAAGGCGTTGTTCGGGGAGCCGGGCAACATTGCAGAGCTGGGCACAGGGACGATCCCTAAAAAATATATCTGTTACATTTCAAAACGGCCTGGTGGTGTTGACGGCGCCATATCCTTCGCGCTGATCCGCCATGTTTCCGGCCAGTTTTCTAAAGTCCAGTTCAAATCCTACGATCAGGGCCGCGCCCGGTGGCAGGTGGCCGGTGTGGATTATATGTGGCTGGACGAGGAACCGGACGAGGATATCTATGGCGAGGCGGTGACCAGGACCATGGACAAAGGCGGCGCCCTGGTGCTGACATTCACGCCGCTGCGGGGGATATCCTCCGTGGTGAAACAGTTTGTCAATCCCAGCCGGGACGCTATCGGGCAGGCGGTGACTCAGGCAACATGGGACGACGCACCGCACCTGACCGATCATATGAAAAAGTCATTGTGGGGGACCATTCCTCCGCATCAGAGAGAGGCCAGAAGCAAAGGCATCCCGTCGCTCGGGTCCGGGCAGATATACCCGGTGGCCGAAGAGGTTTTCGTCATCGATCCGATCAAGATACCCGAGCATTGGCCGCGAATATTCGGGTTGGACGTTGGGTGGAACAGAACCGCCGCAGTTTGGGGCGCATGGGACCGCGACGCGGATATCGTGTACCTATTCTCCGAGCACTACCTGGGGGAGGCCCAGCCGCCGATTCACGCCAGCGCCGTAAAAGCCAGGGGAGCGTGGATACCTGGCATGATCGACCCGGCGGCCAGGGGGAGAAGCCAGGTGGACGGAAAGCGGCTTTTGCAGCTGTACCGTGATGAAGGGTTGAAACTTACTCCGGCGGACAATTCCGTGGAGGCGGGGATTTATGCGGTCTGGACCAGACTTTCTACTGGGAGGCTGAAGGTTTTTAACACCCTGGCCAGTTGGCTGAAGGAGTTCCGCATGTATCACAGGGACGAAAAAGGGAGAGTGTCCAAGGCTGATGATCACCTGATGGACGCCACCAGATACCTGGTTATGGGGCTGGGGAGCGCATCTACCGAACCATCCGCTCTGAATGTCCCCCTTGCCAGGACTGGAGGCTGGATGTCGTCATGACCACAGGGAAATCAGAAAAGAAAGACACCATTCTGAAGCTGGCCAAGAAGCGGCTTGAGGGCGCCAGCGAGGCTGACAAACATAATCGTGATCTGGCTATTCGTGACCTGAGATTCCTGAACGGCGACCAGTGGCAAGAGCAGGTTTTACTGGACAGGAAGAGGAATAATCGGCCTGCTTTGACGTTCAATCGCCTGCCAGGGTTCCTGGACCAACTTGTCGGGGATTTGAGGCAGAACAAGATCAGCATCAAGGTTTTGCCGGTGGATGACAGCGCGGACAAACAAACCGCCGAGATATTGGGAGGGCTGATTAAGAACATCGAGACGCAATCCAACGCCTCCCAGACCTATATCACCGCCGGGGAATCCGCCATGGCTTGTGGCTTTGGGGCCCTGAGGATCGTGACCGACTACGCTGACCACAATTCATTTGATCAGGAGCTTTTCATCGAGCCGATCAAGAACCCCATGACCGTTTATATCGATCCCAGGTCCACGCGGGTAGACGCCTCGGACGCCAAGTGGGCGGCGATCACCATCATGATGGAGAAAGAAGAGTTCGAAAAGGAATTCCCCAACGCCAACCATACCGCCACCCTGGATACACCGAGGGGGGACGAGGAGGCGTTTTGGTACATGAAGGATAGTGGTATCCGCGTGGCGGAGTATTTCTGGATAGAGGAGATTCCCAAAACTATCTACCTGTTGAGTGACGGGACCACTATTTGCTGTAAAAGGTACGCGGAGCAGAGGGAGGAGCTGGAGGCGCAGGGCATTTATTCTGTAAAGGAGCGTAAATCCTCCAAGCCAGTGGTGATGTACGCGAAAATATCCTCCGCTGAAATACTGGAAGGGCCCCAGGAGTGGCCGTCGGAGTTTATCCCCATTGTTCCTTTTTATGGGAAGGAACTGAACGTGAACGGAAAGACTTTCCGGCGTGGAGCGATCCGCAACGCCCTGGCCGCCCAGGAGGCCTACAACTATATGCGCACCGGCATTGTGGAGCATATAGGAAAACAGCCTCACACCACCTGGCTGGTTACCCCGGAGCAGATTGAGGGTTACCAAAAATTCTGGGAAAGCTCTAATTCCGGAATCCCATACCTTCCCTATAACTGGATTGACGGACACAAGCCCCCCAGTCGCATCGATCCGCCCCAGGGTTCCCCGGCGATGAGCCAGGAGGCCGCCCAGATGAGCGATGAGATGAAGTCGGCTACTCACCTTTTTGACTCGTCCCTTGGAAACAGGAGCAATGAGACCAGCGGCGTCGCTATCCGGCAAAGGCAGAGCCAGGGTGAGCGGGGGAACTTCGCGTTTTATGACAACTACGCTCAATCGATCCAGCATGTCGCCCGGATTCTACTGGATATGATCCCTCGGATATACGACACACCCAGGATAGCCAGGATAATCGGACCGGACGAGGAGGGGGAGAATATACCACTGCGAACACCTATCCCCCTGGACCAGTATAACGAAGCCGGGGAACAGATGGGGCGAGTGTTTGACCCGTCCCTGGGCCGGTATGACGTGGTGGCCACAGTGGGGCCCTCTACCGCCACGGCTAACCAGGAATCCACAGAACTTATGCTGGATTTTCTGGAGAAGTTCCCCGGGGCCGCTCCAGTGGTGGGTGACCTGCTGGTGAAAAACATGTCTTTCAGAAACGCCGAAGAGCTGGAAAAACGATTGCGATTTATCAACCCGTATATCCAGCAACAGGAGCAGGCGAAAGCGGCGCAGGAGGGAGGGGTTCCTCCTGGCGCAGATGGTTTAAATCCGCAGGGGATTCCCCCAGGGGCGATACCTCCGGGCGCATTACCGCCAGGAGCCTTGCCGCCGGGAATGATTCCCCCAGCGTCACCTTAACAACATATGGAGGACTATATGGAAGACCGGGAAACAGCGGCGCCCGAACCCACGGAGACAGTTTCAGAGACTGAGACCGAGGACCAAACCGCGATTCAGGCTGATGAAACCACGGTAAAGCCTGCCGTGGAAGAAGGGGAGACGACTGGCCCCGATTCCGATGAAAAGACGGAAGAAACCCAGGACGAGGATGATAAGCCAAGGCATCAAAAATCCAGAGCGCAGAAAAGGATAGAGACCTTGGCGGCGCGGAATCGCCACACGGCCGAAGAAAACGTCAGGTTAAGGGAAAAATTGGAGGCGGCGGAAAAAAGACTCAAAGAGATGTCACCGCCCATCGAGGAAGACTTTGGCAGCTACGAGGAATACCAGGAAGCCCGCGTGAGGTATGAAGTTGACTCCAGATTTGCGGAGAGCAAAAAGGAGGACGCTTTAAACGAAATGCAGGCCAGGGAAACCCAGGCCAACGACGCCAGGCATCAGGTATTCGCGGAAAACCTGAGGGACTTCAAGGAGGTCACCCCGGATTTCGACGAGGTTGTCAACAAGGCCAATGTGAAACTGACCCAGCCGATGATCGATTCTATCACCGGCAGTTTGCAGGGGCCTGAAATGCTGTATTACCTATCCCAAAACCCCGGACAGGCGGCGGAACTGGTGAACTTGAGCCCCATCGACATGGCGCGAGAGATGGGAAAACTGGAAGCTAGGCTGGAGGCATCACCCCCAAAGCCAAGCGCTACACATAAACCTATATCTAAAGCTCCCCCACCAGTGAAACCTTTACCACAAGGATCGTCAGCAAGCCCTGGCAATATGGACAGCCTGGGCGCCGATGAATATGTGAAGCATAGGATCGCGCAATTGAGGGGGGCAGGGAGATGATGATAAATGCCAAACACACTTTTGACCCCCGCAACTATAGCCAAGGAGTGCCTTGCGCACCTGACTAACAATATGGTCTTTGGTAACCTGGTTTACCGGGATACCGAGAAATATTTCGGCAAGACGCCGAAAATAGGCGAATCCATCACCATTCGCAAACCGATAAAGTTCGTCGCGACTGATGGAGCGACTCTATCCAGTCAGGATGTGACTGAAAAAAGCACGTCCATCACAATCGATCAGCGAAAGCACGTGGCGTTTACGTTTACGTCCCAGGAGCTGACCATGAAGGTGGAGGATTTTTCCGAACGGTACCTGAAAGGGGCCATGATCCAGCTGGCCAACGCCGTGGATTCAGCCCTGGCGGGACTGTATATCGACGTGCCCATGCTGGCCGGGACACCGGGGACCACGCCGGCGTCATTCGCGGCGCTGACCGCCCTGGGAAAGCTCCTGGACAAAAACTCCGTCCCGAAAGACGGGCGGAACCTGGTCCTGGGGCCGGACGCTCACTGGAGCCTGGCTGACGCTTTCAAGGGGTTTTATCACGAAGCGATCACAAAGGAAGTGCTGCGTGACGCCACCCTGGGCCGGTACGCCGGGTTTGATGTTTTCGAGGACCAGAACATCAAGACCCATGTGAAGGGACTACAGACAGGAACTCCCTTAGTGAACGGCGCCTCCCAGACCGGAGCCTCACTGGTGACCGATGGCTGGACCATCAGCCTGTCGCCGATCATCAAGAAAGGGGACATCTTTACTATTGCCGGGGTTTACGCCGTCAATCCTGTCTCCAGGGAGACCCAGAGCCACCTGCAGCAGTTCGTAGCCACGGCGGACGCCAATTCTGACGGCGCCGGAAACTGCACAATCCCCATTTCCCCGGAAATCATCACCTCCGGGGCGTACCAGACTGTCAGCGGTTCTCCGGCGGACAACGCCGCGTTGACTGTCCTGGCGGCTAACCATGTGGCGAATATGGCATTCCGCAAGGAGGCTTTCGCCCTGGCCATGGTCCCCCTGGAAGTGCCGCAATCGGCGGGCTGGGCCGCCACCGAGAGCGCAAACGGCCTGTCTGTGCGCGTGATCCGCGATTACAACATCACCCCCGACAGCGAGATATTCCGCGCGGATATTTTCTATGGGGTGAAAACGCTTTACCCCGAGCAAGCTGTAAGGCTGGCCGGATAGTGACCCTGGGCCGGGGGAATACCCCCCCGGCCTGGCTTTAACAGAAAGGATTAAGGAATGGGAAAGGATAACAAGGTAAATAATGCTGTAAGCGATGAGCCTGATTCCCTGGCGACAGGAGAGGCTCTTGAATCTTTATCTCCGGCGGTAGATGAAAAACCGAAGGCCCAGAAAAGCCGCGCCAAAGTCTGGATGGAGAAGGGGAATGTAAAAGCGCATGTTCACGTTCCCGGTGTGGATGAGCATTTGGCGGACGGTTTTGTGTTCTCACCGGGGTTGGTGGCTGTATACAAAAAGGGAGCCGGGAAATCTGTGCAACCAGACGAGGCCATTGAGTTGTTCAGGAACGGCTGGTCCGACTCCCCGGTAGGCTGATATGGCCGTAGCCAAGGACATCATCGAGGCCGCCCTAAGACAAATAGGCGTGGCACGCCGTGGGATGAAGCTGGACGCGGCGGATATACAGGAGGGACTGGCCGCGCTTAACAGAATGGTGGATTCCTGGGCGCTGGAGGAATTCATGATTTACGCCGTATCTCAGGGCAACTTTACCTTGACCGGCGGGAAAAGCGAATACACTATCGGTTCCGGTGGTGACTTTGCCGCCACCAGGCCAGAGGACGTGTTGTCGGCGTGGATCAGGGATTCCGCGGGGATAGACCACCCTGTATCCACAATATCGCGTGACCGATATAACGCCATATGTTCCAAAAACTCACCAGGCAGGCCCACCGAGCTATATTTTGACCCTCAATATCCTTTGGCCAAGCTTATGCTTTGGCCAACTCCGTCCGCCGTGGAGGATTTGTACCTGGATCAACTGGTGAAGGTGCCCAGTTTCGCAGATGAAAACACCTCCGTATCCCTTCCTCCCGGTTATGAGGAGTGCCTGGTATGCAACCTGGCCGTCCGGCTGGCCCCGGAATATGGGATCACGCCGCCAGATGAGGTGAGGAATCAGGCGCTTCAGATAAAAGGGAGGATCACCAACCACAACTTCAAGCCGGGGATGTTCCAGCACGACATAGGGCTGTTGTCGCTGGGTTCCCATGGCGGTTCATTCAACATTTATTCAGGGTAAGGATATGAGAAAAGCGCTTATCTGGGTCCTGGTATTTCTGGTATGCGGAGCCGTCACGGCGGACGCGGCCAAACTGTATCCGGCGCCCATATTCCGCTGGACCAAAGACAATGGCGACCCGGCTGTAGGCTGGAAAGTGCATACCTATGAAGCCGGAACCACTACAAATAAGGCTACCTATACGGATTCCGCCGCCGGGACGCCCAACGCCAACCCCATGGTCCTGGACAGCCGGGGGGAGGCTCCTATTTATTTCCTGGGGACGTACAAACTGGTAATCAAGGATTCATCCGACGTTACCCAGGCCACCTATGACAATTTTGGGACAGGGGACGCGGCAACGTCCCCTGTGGTCAATCTGGTGAATAACGCCAGCTTCGAGGGGGACGCCAATAGCGACCTTTTGCCTGACGAATGGACGGTAGTCAAATACGACGCCGGGACATCCACCGCAATCCTGATATCGTCCACACAATCTCACGCCTCCAATGCGATGAAGTTTCAAAGCTTGGGTGATGGAGGGGGGACCGCCACGCAATCCGGGTATTCCCAAATAAACCCTGGGCGCGTGTATATGGTATCGTTCTCTCTTCTTTCATCCGTTGTGGACGTGCGCAACGTAGTGGAGGTCCAGTATTACACCGCCGCTTTGGCCCTTGTCTCTTCTCAATCTGTATATGATGAATCCACGGCCAATCCCACCACCATGACGCTGAAGCAGTATGTGATCACCGTCCCGGCCACGGCCAAGTACCTCAAAATCGTATTAACAGGATGCCATTCTTCTGACCCCACTCCCGGATATACGCTATTCGATGATGTGTCAGTCTCTGAAATAAATCACCATACCGGGACCACCAGCGCGACATTCGATATAAACTCCGATTCCAATCGTGGCAGGTTGGATTCATCCGGGCTGACAGCAAACAGGGACTACACGTTACCAGACACGGCAGGGACTGTCGCTCTGATTTCGGACGTTATATATCCTGACGCATACAACCCAATTATTAACGGGGATATGCGGATTTGGCAACGGGGGACGTCGTTCACCAGCATTGCAAACGGGGCGTATTCAGCAGACAGGTGGGCCAATGTGAATACGGGGGCGGCGGTATACGATATCAGCAGGTCCCCCGATGTCCCTACGGCGGCGGAAGCGGGGATCACCTACCAATATTCACTGCATTTGGACGTAACCACGCTGGACTCGGCCATTGCCGCCGGCGACATCGTTAGCCTTATCCAGAGAATAGAGGGGTACAATTTCGCCCCGTTTGCGGGGCAAACGGCCACGCTTACATTCTGGGTGAAGGCGACAAAACCAGGAACTTACTGTGTGTCCTTCACAAACTCAGGCGAGGACAGGTCCTACGTGGCGGAGTATACGATTGACGCCACCAACACGTGGGAAAAGAAAACCATCCAGCTTACCTTTGATTACTCGGGAGGGACCTGGAACTATACCAACGGGACTGGAGTGCTCCTGTCCTTCACCCTTGCGGCTGGGACCACATACCGCGCTACAGCAGCAGGGGTGTGGGAGGCGGGAAACTTCCGGGCTACATCCAACCAGGTGAATGGCGTGGACAGCGTTTCTAACGATTATCGGATTACAGATGTCAATCTTTATTTTGGCGATGCGCCCACCTCCCCAAAGCCGAGAACGTTCAATGAAGAGCTTGCTCTTTGTCAGCGGTACTACTCGAAATCTTTCGCGTATGCACAACCCCCAGCGTCAAACGTGGGTCCAGGACGCCTCCTTTCTCCCGCCACTCGGGCGGGGGCGCTTCTAAACCACCTACCTAGCGTATTATGGCCGACGCCCATGAGGACTATTCCAACGGTCACGACCTACAATCCTTTCGCCGCGGGAAACCAGGTCCGGGACGAGACGGCAGGCGTCAATTGCAGTGGTACGCTAACCGGTTCCACAGAGACTGGGATGTGGGTGTATGCCACGGGTAACGCAGCCACGACAGTGGGTAACGCATTGTCGTATCAATATACCGCCGACGCGGAGCTATAGGAGGAAATATGTACCAGATAACCAATAACGGGGTGATCCGGATCAGCGATGGAGCCTCCATCCCAAACGCACCGGGGAACAAGGATTGGCGGGAGTATGAGCAGTGGGTAGCCGAGGGAGGGACCCCGCGCCCGGCCCCCCCTCCGGAGCTAAGGGTTCCTGTATGGGGTGGAACCCAGTGGACCGAGGGAGAAGATTCCGCCGAATCAGTGGCTAGGGCCGCCCGTAACAGCGCCCGCGCCAGGTTGCGGTTGGACATAGAGAACCCGAGTCTGCGCGGAGGAATGCCGGAGTTGGGTAATAAGGTGCAGGACTTGGTGAAGATTTTGGACCACATGAAAGCATTGGAGGACGAATGATTAACAGATTTTTAGAAGCCTTGGAGCAGTATTTCGCTCCGATAATGCTGGGCTGGCTGATTGTGGCCATATACTTTTTGACCAGCTGTGCCACCCTGAATCCCATTATCGATTCGCTGGAAGAGCAGGAGGCCGAATGCAAGGCCAGGGGAGGGGCGTTTATCCTTGATCAGGATTCCATGACCGTGCGGTGTGTCATGCCGGAGCCGGAGCCAGGACCTGGGGAAGCTCCTCAACCCGAGCCCCCTCCGGACCCGGTCATTATCACTGACCCCGTGCCGGACCCGGAGCCGCCTGTGGAACCGCCGGTTCAAGGGGAATGGCGGATGTTCAATGTGGGGGAATATATCACTATTCCTTACAGGGGCCATCTGGTGTTTGAAGTGAAGGGGTTGGATACCAGAAAACCAAAAGAGTGGCACTTGTTTGACTTTGCCAACGGGCGAGGCAGGGGCGTGGAAGTGGCCAACGCGCATATGATGCTGTTTGATGACAGAACCTTGTACCTGATTCAGCAAGTATACAGCCCTGCTCCATTGCGGGAGAACAGGCACGAGGACTATTGGCCGTTTCGCCCGGACCAGACATATAAATGGATCGTTGATTCCACCTTGCATGGAATACGCATTCAGATATTTCAGGATGGCGCCCTTGTTGTGGATATGCCCAGGGCGCAAATGGGCCCATGGCCGGTGGTCCCGTTCGCCCGGATAACAGATATCCGCCTTGGGTGCGGAGTCTTTGGCAGCCATCCCTGCCCGAACCCTATCCAGATAAAGGTGGAATGATGACCGAATTCAACCCGGACCAGACCGGCGATATCACCATGCGCTCCAGGGAAATGCGCGAATACCTGGAGACGGCGGCGACCGAGGGGGCCAAGAAGGCTCTGCATCATCACACATCCGAGATGAAGTGCGGCGGGTGCTACGTGACGCCGGACACCTTCCCCGGTGAGCCGAACGAAGGAACAAAGGAGCGGCTGCGGGAACATGCGGAC
>JAOUMU010000153.1 GCA_029881335.1 Nitrospinota bacterium
TCGGCCCTACTGGAAGAGGTTGAACAAATCGAACTGGAGCCGGAGGCGACAGAGGAACCGGCTGAAGAAGAAACCGCTCCTGCCATGGCCAGTGATGGCCTGACCGATGGTCAGCGCGAAGCATCGGAGATCATGGCCCAATTCGCCAAGCCGGAACCGGCCAAGCCGGAGGCCCCCGAACCGGAGGTGGAGGAAGCGGCTCCCGAGATGGTCGAGCCGACGGCGGAACTAGTGGCGGCGTCCACCGGTCCCCTGGAAGAAGGTCCGGTCCCCTATCTCATGGGGGAGGAGGACTCGGGCATCCCCGATGAGGAAGAGGATGTGTTCGCTCCCTTGAGCGAGCAAGGGCCTCCCACTCCCGCCCCCCTGATCGACGAAGGCCCCACTGATCCGCTTGCCGAGAAGCTGAGCGCCATCGCCAACGAGGTCACGCTGATGGAATCGCAGATGCAGGACAAGAAAGCGGTTTCCGATGTGATGCTGGCATTTGAAGGGATCCAGGTGGAGATAGCGCAGCGCCAGTCTTCCTTGGAGATGGCGGCGGTAGCTGACGCGCTGGCGGCTCTGTACGAAAAAATCCTGATGGAAGGTGTGTCTGACAACAAGAAAGCGGTGGATTTCACCATCAATGGAGTGATGATTCTTTCCGCGTATCTGGAGAATCCATCCATCCTGGAGAAACTGACCGACCAGGCGGAAACGTTGATGCTCAATCTCAAAGAATCGTTTAACGTTGAGTCTGTGAGAATGACCGGCCTTTTGCCAGCCACGGCAGGAATAAAAGCCGATACATCGGAACTCGATGAAAATGAGGCTCTGAAGAGTCCCAGGTTCCTCGGCTACGAGTCGATCCAGATGTCCACCAGCGAGGATCTTTTGATCTACTCCGAATTTGTTTCCGAGGTGTCGGACGCCGCCTCGCATATAGAAACCGACCTTTTGGAGCTGGAAGCCAGCCCGGAGGATATGGAGCTGATAAACGATCTGTTCCGGGCTTACCACAGCATCAAGGGCGCCGCTGGCTTTTTGGGTGTAAACACGGTAAACATCCTTTGCCATGAGGCGGAAAGCCTGCTGGATAAATTCCGCAAGAGGATCATGGTGAGCGACCAGGCTTCCGTGGATCTTTTGTTGAAGGCCATCGACTTTATCAAGGTGGTCAATGACGGCCTGTCCGATAGCTGCGAGAAGGCGAAGATGAATATGCCCGGGGCCTTTCTGGAAATCCCCCGCCTGGACGTGGCCCTGCTTGCCCAGGCCCTTCGGGACGCGGCAATCGCCGAGAGCAGGGAAAGCCCGGTAGAGGAGGAGCGGAAAGAAACTCCATTTGAAGCCTCGGAAATCGAGGATACAGAGGAGGCCCAGGAGGCCGAGGAAAGCAGGGTAGCCTTGCTGGGTCAGATTCTGATGGACGAAGGGAAAGTCACCGAAGAGGATGTGGAGCTGGCGTTACGGGCCCAGAGTGAGAAGAGGCCATTGGGAGAGATCCTGCTGGAAATGGGCGTAGTGGATCAGCCGGCCCTGGAGCAGGCCCTGGTGGACCAGCTGGACCGGAAGAAAAAGGTCAAGTCCGCTTCCTTGAAAATCGACACGGAGAAGCTGGATTCGCTCCTGGAAATGGTGGGTGAGCTTGTCATATCCCAGTCGATCGTCAGCCAGGAGGCGGAGCACCTGATGACACAGCATACGCGGCTGGTAAAGAACATTCAGAGCCTGGGCAAAATCACCAAAGGAATCCAGGACCAGGTGATGACCCTTCGCATGGTTCAGCTCAAGCAGACCTTCCAGAAGATGAGCCGTCTGGTGAGGGACCTTTCGAAGAAAATGAAAAAGCCGGTGTTGCTGCACTTAAACGGCGAAGAGACGGAAATTGACAAAACCATAATAGAGGAGCTCAACGATCCATTGGTGCACCTTCTGCGCAACGCCATGGATCATGGCATAGAAACCCCGGAGGAGCGCGCCGCCATGAACAAGCCTGCCACCGGGAACATATGGCTTAACGCATACCACCGCGGCGGGAACGTCTATATCGAGGTGATAGACGACGGCCGGGGGATAGACAAGGAGAGGATAAAGCGCAAGGCCGTGGAGAAAGGCCTGGTGGAGGAGGATGTGGATATATCGGACCAGGAAATTCACGAGCTGGTGATCATGCCTGGTTTCTCCACCCACGATACCGCCACAGAGATTTCCGGAAGGGGAGTCGGAATGGACGTGGTCCGCTCCAACATAGACGCCTTGGGCGGTCGGCTGGATATATCCAGCAAGGCCGGAGAAGGCTCCGAGTTCACCGTGAGGCTGCCACTGACAATGGCCATAGTGGATGGGATGATTGTCCAGATCGGCGGCGATCGGTTCGTGATCCCCACCATATCGATACGTGAATCGATACGTCCTAAGAGGGATGAGGTATCCACCTTCAAGAAAAGTGGGGAGATGGTGGATGTGCGGGGCAAGCTTCTGCCTCTTGTGCGGCTTCGCAAATTTCTGGGTATACAAAACGGCGATTCCATCAACCCCTGGGAGGGTCTGGTGATAATCGTGGAAAGCGACGAGAAGGAGTATGGCTTCATGGTGGACGACCTGCTGGGGCAACAGCAGGTGGTGATAAAAAGCCTGGATCGGCGGTTCAAGGGACTGCCCGGCATATCGGGCGGCACCATCCTGGGTGATGGCCGGGTGGGGCTGATTCTGGACGTGGGTAGCGTGGTGGAGTATAAGTAGAATGTTAGCTTATGAACTATAGATGTAACACAGGATGGAATAGAAGATGAGCGCCAATGTATTGATAGTGGATGACGAGGAAGGAATCCGGACCTCGCTGGGGGCGTATCTTTCCCTGGAAGGATACACCGTGGATGTGGCCGAAGACGGCAAGAAGGCTCTGGAGCTTTTGCGACAGACGAAATTCAATATTATCTTGCTGGATATAAACATGCCAGGGATGGATGGACTGGAGACTTTGAAGGCGATAAAGGCTCTCGATTTTTCCATCCAGGTGATCATGATCACCGCTTATTCGACGTTTGACAAAACAATGAAGTCGCTGGAGTTCGGCGCGTCGGACTATATCCTGAAGCCTTTCGAGGATCTCAAGGAGATCCTTCACCTGGTCAAGCTCTCCGAAGAAAGGCTGGACCGGTGGAAGAGAAACATGAGCGCCTCCATAATCAAGCAGCGCAAGAAGTAGGACTGGGGATGGCGGCTATAACAAACAGGGAGTGATTGCGATGACAAACCAGGCCAATGCTGAAACGGGATCGAAGTTTTCCGCCAACAGGATCGAGGGTAAGTACCTGACGTTCACGTTGGGGGAGGAGGAGTATGGGCTGGAGATTCTCAAGGTCAGGGAGATCATCGGCCTGATGGAGGTGACCTCCGTGCCACAGACACCCGAGTTTATCAAGGGCGTGATAAACCTGCGCGGAAAAGTGATCCCGGTGATAGACCTTCGGTTAAAATTCGGCATGGAGGAGGCCCAGGCCACCGAGGAGACCTGCATCATCGTCGTGGACATCGGCGATATGCTGATGGGCATTCTGGTGGATACAGTCTCGGAGGTTGTGGATATTCCCGCGGCGAGGATCGAGCCTCCTCCGTCATTCGGATCCAATATATCCACCGCGTTCATTCTGGGGATGGGGAGACATCAGGACAAGGTGAAGATCCTTTTGGACATCGCCAGGGTCCTGTCCCAGGAGGAGCTCATGAACATCGCCATGCTGGAGGGCTCCAGGCCCGATGAAAGCGCCGAGTAACCATGATAGTATCTCTGGCGGCAAACGCGGCCCCCGCCGCTGAGCAGGAGCGCATGCGGATGAATACGAAAGAGCCAGGGCAGGCATGGCGGTTCGCCAGCTTAACCATCAGCGATGGTGAATTCGATTCGTTCAAGAATTTGATTTTCGAAAAGAGCGGAATACACCTGCGGGAGAGCAAACGGGAACTGCTGCGCACCAGGCTGGGCGCGCTGATCCGCGAAAAGGGGCTCGGCTCCTTCAAGGAGTATTTCGAATTCATTCTCAATGACCGCTCCGGACGTGAGCTGGTGGCCATGCTGGACGCGGTGAGCACCAACGTCACAAGTTTTTTCCGGGAGGATGGGCATTTTGAATACCTGGGGAAAACCGTGGCGCCGATGGTGATAAAGCGTTATGAGAAATCCTCCATAAAGAACATCCGCGGGTGGAGCGCAGGGTGCTCCTCTGGCGAGGAGGCGTATTCAATAGCCATCACCTTGCTGGAAGTGGCGGGCCTGGGTGGCCGGGGATGGGAAATGAAAGTGCTGGCCACAGACATATCCACCGAAATGCTGGAGAAAGGCCAAAGGGGGGAATATCCCGAGGATAAGCTAAAATCGGCCCCGGGGCGGCTGAGACAAAAATATTTCGACAAGGTCGAAAAGGAGTCAGAGAAGATTTACTCCGTCAAGCCCGAGGTGAAAAAGCTGATTTCCTTTCGGCGTTTTAATCTTATGACGGCCAGATATCCATTCAAGCGCAAGTTCGACTTCATATTCTGCCGGAACGTTATGATATATTTCGACAGGCCCACGCAGCAGTCCTTGATAGGCAAGTTTTACGACGCCCTGGAGCCAGGCGGAGCCCTTATGATTGGCCACTCGGAAAGCCTGACCGGCATCGACCATCGGTTCAAGTATGTGCGGCCGACGATCTATCAGAAACCCGAATAACAATTGAACAGTCAATAGCAGATAAGAAGCTGATGGAAACTAAGATCTTGGTTGTGGATGACGAGGTGGGTATCACCAACTCGCTGGTTCGCTATTTCAGCCTGATGGGTTATGACGTGGCCGCGGCCAACTACCCGGAAGAAGCGCTGGAGATGATTTATCAGGACAACTACATGGTGGTGATCTCCGACATAATGATGCCCGGCATGAGCGGCGCGGAACTGCTGGTGGAGGTGAAGAAATACAATGGCATGATCCAGGTGATCATGATGACCGGCGTGGTGACCATAGAAAACGTGCTGATGTGCCTGCGCAACGGCGCCAACGAATGCTTTTTAAAGCCACTAGACGACCTTGAGTCGGTAAAAAAAGCGGTGGATGAATCGATCGAGAAACTCAACAAATGGGAGCGCTTGATAAAGACCATGGTCAAGCGAAAGGAATAAATGACCCAGGAATTTCAGATAGACCACGAAATCCTCATAGAGTTCATAAAAGAGACTCTTGAGGAACTCGACGGCCTGGATCCCATGTTCATCGCCCTGGAGAAAAATCCAAAGGATACCGGTGTGCTCAACGCCATTTTTC
>JAOUMU010000154.1 GCA_029881335.1 Nitrospinota bacterium
CCTGTCTCGGCGGCGGTCATGCCAATCTCCATGGTGTCCCGGTCCCGCATCTCGCCCACCAGGATCACCTTTGGGGCCTGGCGCAAGGCGGCGCGAAGCCCACTGGAAAAACTGTCGAAATCTTGCCCCATCTCCCGTTGGTTGAACGTGGCCTTTTTGTGGGGATGGGAAAACTCCACTGGGTCCTCCAGAGTGACCACATGGATAGGCTTTTTCTGGTTTATCTCGTCGAGCATGGCCGCCAGCGAAGTGGTCTTGCCGGAGCCTGTGGCCCCGGTCACCAACACCATGCCGTTTTTCTCTTCAATTATCTTGTACAACACTTTTGGAAGGTTCATGTCCCCAATGGTGGGAATTCTCGACTCCAACTTCCTGAGCACCAGCGAATATGTGGCGCGCTGGCTGAAGATATTCACACGAAACCTGGCCCTGTCGCCCAGGGAGTAAGAGCAGTCAGCGGAGCCTTGGTCCAAGAGCTGACGGGTGAGCCGGGTGTCCGAGTTGATTATGGTAAATGCGATGTTTTCTGTTTGAAAAGGAGTGAGTCTGGCTATCGGTGGATTTATCGCCACTTCCTTCAAGACGCCAGAGGACTCTACTTGCAACGGTTTGCCGACAGTGAAGTTCAAGTCTGATACATTCGGATGGCTGTCCAGCATCGTATTCAAAATGAAATCCAGGTCCTTTGATTGCATCTATCCCCCTAATGAGAAACACAATGTTTCATAGTCCATTTCAACCCGGTATCGATCCGTGGTCAATAACCAAAACCACTCTCTTAATTATATTATAATTATGCCATTAAAACAACTACTTTTGCCATCCTTTTGTTAATTGAGAAGAGCCCACACCCGCTCAGAGCACAGTTTCGCCCACCCTTTCTTTTACCTTCGATTTGTAGAAAATGCTGTTTCCATATCGAACAGACTCAAAATCGTCAGACAGACCATAAAGGTTCTCCGTCACACCCAGGATCAACAGGCCTGATGCGTTGAGAATTTTGGAGAATTGGCTGAATATCTTCTTTTTCGTAATGTCATCAAAATATATTAATACGTTACGACAGAAGATAATATCGTAAGCGCCCAGGTTTGAAAACGATTCTGTAAGATTGATGCGCCTGAACTCAACCATTCTCTGAAGATATGGCTTTAGCTGCCACAGATTCCCCACCCTGTTTAAGTACTTGGCCTTTTGAAGGGCGTTCAGGCCACGGTCAGACTCCAGGTCAGTGAACTCCCCGGCCACCGCCCGGGCCAGCACCTTGGGGCTGATATCCGAGGCCAATATGGAAAAATCATCCAGTGTCACCCCGTTGCCACGGTGGTTCTCTATATAATCGGAGAGGATCATGGCGATGCTATACGGCTCCTGCCCTGTTGATGAAGCGGCACACCATATCTTCACCTTAGGCCCTTTGCGCTGGTATACGTGACTTTTTCTGTTTACCACAAGCTCCGCCAGCTTTGGCGCCAGATGCGCCTTGAATGCTTCGAATGGGTGAATGTCCCGGAAAAAAGAGGTCTCGTTGGTGGTTATGGCGGAAATTATCTGGTCCCGGAGATCAGCGTTTTCCCGGACCAACAGCGTCCTGTTAAGCTCTGAGAAGCTTTCATAACCATGAGCGGCCAGTAGCGGCTCCAGCCGTTGCCGCACCAGGTATTTTTTCGACTCGTTGATATCGAGACCGCAAATCCTGTATATATACGCCGTGATGTCGGCGAATTCCTTTTCGGTGATATCCATGACCTTATCCATTCCTCCTCTTCACGACAGTCTCGATGGCGGACGCGATCTGCTCTATCGACAGGACTTCGTCCACTGCCCCCGTCGCCACGGCGCTTCCAGGCATCCCCCACACCACGCTGGTGGGCTCGTCCTGCACAATAATGTGGGCCCCGGCGGTTTTTAAACCAACCATTGAACTGGCGCCATCGTTGCCCATGCCGGTTAGGATCGCCACCACCAGATTCCCTCCATATACATGATTGGCCGATTTAAATAAAGTATCCACGGAAGGACGACAGCCGTTCTCTGGTGGTTCATCCGTAATCGATATCTTGGATTCTCCGTTAATCCCTGCTTTCACCGTCATATGCCTTCCCCCGGGGGCTATATATACCTTGCTGCCAAACACTTTCTCTCCATCAACAGCCTCTATCACGGGGCAAGGGCATTTTTTGGCAAGGCTCTCCGCCAGAGACTGGGTGAACTTGGGCGGCATATGCTGCACGATCAGTACAGGCGTCTTGACCCTCTGTGTCAGGTCGGGCAGCATAAGGGAAAGGGCTTTAGGCCCCCCTGTAGAAACCCCGATGATAACAGCGTTCACCGCCGTCCCCAGCCCCTTGCCCGCAATAATCTTCGGGGGAAGGGCGGGCGCCGCCACAGGCTCTTGCCCGGCGCTGCGCAGCCTGAAGCTCTCCCTGGCCTTGGATCTCTGCACGCCATAGATCCGGATTTTTACCAGCAGCTGCCGCCGCAAGGCTTCCATATTGGCGCCCATGTCCGATCCGGAGGGCTTCTCCACGAAATCAAAAGCGCCGGCCTCCAGGGACTCTATTGTGATGGCCGCTCCCTTCACAGTGTGGGAGCTTAGCATGATGACCCCCACTTCCTGGGAAAGCTTGCCGGAGGCGTTTAGATCGTTTATGCGACGCATCGTCTCCACGCCATCCATATCCGGCATTTCGACATCCAGAGTCACAATGTCTGGCGGGTTATCCTTGATGAATTCCAGCGCTTTCACGCCGTTTCGGACCGATCCAACTACTTCGCAATCCTTCGTCTCAGCCAGGATGCTGGCTACAGCGCTTCGAAATACAAGCGAGTCGTCAACAATCAGCACTCTTGTTCTTTTACTCATCCATTTCCAACCGATAAATCGTCAATCACACCCGTATTTGGTAGTCTAGCAGTTTGCACGTGTATTTACTCCCCAAAATCGTCATAAAAGGCATGTCCTGATGCGCGAAGGCCCCCTCCGGGGCGAATGACGGAATCTAATCCCAAAAGTAGGATTTTCGGGCCCTTTTGCTATAATTTCTAGGCCACTTTGAATTTCGAAATCATCATGTCCAATTCGCCCGCTATCCGGGCCAGGCTCAGTGAGGACTGATTCACGAGTTGGGCGTTGTTGGTAGTATCATTGGCGTTGTCGCTCACCACCTGAATGTTTGTGGAAACGTCCAGCGCGCCCCGAGCCGCCTGACCCACGTTGGAGGACATCTCGCTGGAGCCCTTGGCTATCTGGGAGATCGACAAGGCGATGGCGCCTGCCCCTTCCGTCGCCTGGTTTACCGTCGCTGATATCTCCCGGGCACTCTTGCTCTGCCGCTCCATCATGCCAGTTATCTCCTCTACCGATTTGCCTATGGAATTCATGATGGAGAACATCTCGCCTAGCACTTCCACCGCCCGCTCCGTGTTGTCCTGCACTCCCTCTATCCTCTTGGCGATATCCTCAGCGGCAGAGGCGCTCTGATTAGCCAGTTGCTTTATTTCGCTGGCCACCACCGCAAACCCCTTCCCTGCCGCCCCGGCCGAGGCCGCCTCTATGGTGGCGTTGAGCGCCAAAAGGTTCGTCTGCTCGGCGATCTTTTTTATCACTCCGGTCACCTTGCCGATCTCGCCCGCGGCCGTGTCCAGGGAGTTCATTGCCCGCGAAGCGGCGGCGGAGCGCTCCTTGGCGGAGCCAGTAACAGTCAGCGCTTTCCTGGCCCCGTCGGTAATGGTTTGGATAGATGTGGTCATTTCATCAATTGTCGCTGAAACGCTGACCATGCTCTTGCTCATATCCTCCGCCCCGTTGGACACCATGGAAACGTTCAGGCTCATCTCCTCCACAGACAGCGCCATTGCGCTTATATTGCTGGACATCTGTTCCGTGGCCCCGGCCACAACATTGGCCTTATTCGTCATCTCCTCGGACCCGGAGGCAAGCTGCCTGGAAACGCCGGACATCTCCTCGGAGGAGGACGCCAGCGTTTTCGAGCTGTAGGATATCTCGACCAGAACTTTCTGTATCTTCTCCATCAACCTGTTGAACCAGAAGGCCAGATCCCCCACCTCGTCCTGGGACTTCACTTCCATCCTCTGGGTCAGGTCCCCCTCCCCTTCAGATATAGCCTTGAGACGTTGCACCGCGTCGTGAAGCGGATTGATCGCCGCGACCATGAACCTGATTGTCAGCGCCACAACGACAAAGGAGAGTAACGCCATGAACCCGTTGACAATAATAGAGGCTGTGGAATCCTCCTCGATATTCTCCACCACGATCTTTGCCTGGTCCCCCACAATCCGCGACATCATCAGCACGGTGTTGATCGCCCTGGTGGACTTTTCCATCCATTCGGCCCCGGTCATGCCATAGTCAATGGGCCCAATGGCCCTCATCAACACCCAATACTCCCGCCGGTTTTCTGGATTGTAAAATACCGGCGCCCACAAGTATGTTTCTCCATTTTTCGTCACCGCCATGCCTGTATCCCGCGACAGGATGTCTTCGGCCATATCAGGAAGATCCAATAGTATGTTGTCTTGATGGCGGCCTAATCCAGCCGCAAATCCCCATGCCTTATCCTGGTCAACGTGGGAAAGATAATATCCATCCTCATTGATCAGATACGCCCTCACCTGCCCATCCTTCAGCGATATCTTCTCTAATGCTCTGCCCACCATGATCCTGGCGAAGACATATCCGGCCAGTGTGTTGTCGGCGTATACAGGAACAACCAACGACATCACCGGCCTGTATGGGACCTGAAGCTTGCCAGCCACCATGTTTAGCGATACCGGCGAGACATATATCTCCCCTGGCCCAAGGCTCCTGGCCTGGTCCATCACCCCCTCCTCCACCTTGGTGGACAGTTTGTCGCCGCGGCGGCGGGAAAAGGTGGAGCCATCATAGTCCACCCGGGCCAGCTCCTTACCCAAAGGATCAATAAACCTGATTATCATGTAATCCTGGCTGGATTGGGATAACGCGAAATAATCATTCTCCACAGATAACTTCAGAGACGAAAGACTCTGGCTGTCCACCACCAATGCGCCCGCCAGCTTCATCACATTCGACGAATTGGCCAGATTCCACAGCTCTTCAACCTTGCTCTTCATGTGGCTCTCCAGCTTGGCCCTTTCCCCGTCGATCATAGATTTTATCTGACCGATCTTGCTCCCCCGCTCCCGGCTCTTCCGATATACGTCATCGCGCAACTGCCGGTATTCCCCCAGAAATTCCTTTTCATATAGGTTCATCATATTCTTCAATTGCGCAGGGGTG
>JAOUMU010000052.1 GCA_029881335.1 Nitrospinota bacterium
CGGGAATGTAGTCCGCCTGCCCCTCCTCCACCGCCTTGCGGACGTTGGCGCCCACGAAGAGGGCCTTGGTGCGGAAGCTGCTGGCGTATTTGGCGTCCGCATAGGGGGCTTCTCCCTCTGTGTGCAGATGGACAATCTCCACATCACGCAATTCACTGGCCCGCTCGGTCATTGCCCTTATCAGGCGCTGGGGGGCGCCGGCCACGGAGTGGATGAAGACACGGCTTCGGGGACGGATTATGGAAACAGCTTCGTCCGGCTGAACCAGCTTGATTTTATGAGTCATGATCGCCACCCTCGCTTTAAAGTGAACCCACCCCTTGTAGCACCCGCCATCTGGAGTCTACATAGGGAATATATGCCCGTTGGCCAAATGACGCAATGTATTCCCATGGCGCCGGTGGTGGCTTGGGAAAGCCTACAGCATCGTCGAGTGGTCATAGAACTTGAAAGTTCCCTTTTCTTCCTTTTTGGCGAAATACATGGCGCGGTCCGCTTTATTTATCAGGTCCTCCCCCGTCAGCCCATCGTCAGGATATACGCTGATCCCCAGGCTGGCCTGAATGCACACAGTGTCTGTCCCCACGGTCAGCTCGGTGGAGGAGAGAGAATCCAATATTTTTCTGGCGATTTCGCCCGCATCCGCGGCGCCACTTAGCTTGGGAACCAATATGGTGAACTCGTCTCCACCGAATCTGGAGACAGAGTCGCTCTCCCGCAGCGCCCCGCTGATTCTGTCTGCGGCCATCTGCAGCACCAGGTCGCCTGCGTTATGGCCCAGCATATCGTTGATCTGCTTGAAGTTGTCCAGGTCCATAAAAATGGTGGCCACCTGGAAGCCCTCGCGCTTGGCGTGGGCCAATTCCACGTCCATCCTCTCGAAAAACATCCTGCGGTTGGGCAGATGGGTGAGGGGATCGTGGAAAGCCAGGTGGTGGACCAGGTCCTCGTTATCTTTTTTATATGTTATGTCGCTGAAAACGCCGGTGTAGTGGGTGGTCTCCCCATGGGCGCTTTTCATGGCTGTGATGGAGAGCCATTCGGCGTAGATCTCTCCGCTTTTGCGCCGGTTCCATATCTCACCTTGCCAGCCTCCGCTATTAACCAGCCTATTCCACATATCGTGATAGAAATCCTTGTCGTGACGACCGGACTGCAGGATGCTGGGTCGCTTTCCTATCACCTCCTCGGGGGCGAAGCCTGTCACCCTGGTGAAAGCGGGGTTGACGAACTGGATCACCCCCTTGGTATCAGAAATTATGATTCCTTCGTTGATGTTGTCAAAGACGGTATTGGACATGCGAATTTTTTCGTCCGACCTTTTCTGATTTGTAATGTCCTCTATCACCCACACAGCGCCAGCTGCCGGGGCCTTGTGGTCCAGGGCTCTGCCAGTGACGGTAGCCCAGAATTTGGATCCGTTTTTCCTGGCGAACATCCGCTCGGACATGAATACCCCATCCGGAAGCGACTCCACAGAGCCGGTGGATGGGCGGGCCTCGTCCTTGTCCTGGGAAAACAGGCCTTGGGCGTTCATTCCTTCCATCTCCTTTTTTCCATAACCGAAAATCTGCTCCGCCTTGGAGCTCGCCCTGGAGATCTTCCCCTTCTTCACCAGGACCACACCCATCCGGGAAGCGTCGATGATGGCGCCCAGCTCCTGAAGCGCGGCGTATAGCATCTTTTCCACTTCGAATGTCGAGGAGATATCCCTGAAGATGATGATCCAGCTATTGTCTTGCGTCCCGGATGCCACGCTCCTGCATAAAAGCTCGAATGTCCTGCCATCCTTCAATAGCACCCGATCCACATGATCCTCGCTTCTACACGACAGAATCTCCTCCGGATTCATGGACAGCTCTTTCCCTTCCTGTATCTGTCCCGCCATGTGAGCTCTAAGCTGGATTTCATTCCCCTTCTCCAGCATGAGCCTGGGCAGCCTCCACATCTGCTGAAATTTCCAGTTGCAGGTTATCACCTTGCCATCGGCCCCCATCAACACGGCGCCATCCGGCATCGCCTCCAGCAAAGACTTGGCGAAATCATCCCTGGCGCCAGGATCCTTGCTCCCTTGCTCTTCCTGGGGCCGTAGGGGAATCATCAGAGCCGCCAATCCCTGTTTATGTTTGGAGGTGAATGGGACGACACTGGCCTGCAACTCAACCACCTTTCCTGATCTGGCGTCCTTTACCTTGATAACAATCCCACGTTTCTGGAAAAGGGCCGCGCCCATATCCTTTTTTATCGTTTCCTTGTCGTTTAGGATCACATCGGTAATTTTATGGGTCAGCAGATCCCCACTGCTGACACCGAACAGTCCCAGGGCCGCCAGGTTGGCCTCCAAAATGGTCAGGGAGACAGGGTCCAAGTACACGCATGCGTACCGGCTGGAAAGAAACGCTTTCTCCAGGCTGATTTCCACGCTCATCCCCTTGCCAGCTCCGGGTTTTTCAGGTTCCGGTCCAGATGCAGGTGTTTCGGGAAAAGTGTCCTGCGCCCCAGGTGGTGTGACAGGTTCGAACTCAGGGACAGAGACATATCCGCTCCTTCCCAACTCCTCGGAACCTCAGCTGGCCTTCCCCATTTTGTCCATGATCCATATATGCGCGCTACAAATAGGGAAGCAACCCTTATAATATCAAATGCGGATGTGATTTCGGGCCGCAATCCGGCCTGAACGCGATAGTCACAATCTGAAACAGTATACATAAGCGGAACCTCGAAAGACACAATTTCCAGCCTATTGGACGACTTGTCCACGGGTCTTGTTGATATTGTAACTAAAAATGCTAGTTCCACCACGAAATAAATTCTTGAATATAGCCATGTCTTATTTCCGGCCTAGACACCGAAAGAGAAGCTGGGCCAGTGTCGCCTCACTAGATATTCAATGCCAATCGACTCCCACAGATAATATCCAGATGGTAGTCGACCACGTATCCGGTTGACAGGGGAGCTCTTATCCGTTTATATCTGTGACAGTTACGATTATTATTTGTCTTAGATCAAGATGGTGATAAATGGGAAAGAAAATCAGGAAGGCTGTTTTCCCCGTGGCGGGGATGGGGACCCGGTTCCTGCCAGCTACCAAGGCCTCGCCCAAGGAGATGCTTCCGCTGGTGGATAAGCCGATGATACAGTATGTGGTGGAGGAAGCCGTGGAGGCTGGCATCACGCAGATGATAATGGTCACCGGGCGTAACAAACACTCCATCGAGGATCATTTCGACAAATCGGTGGAGCTGGAGCTGCTGCTGGCAGGTAAAGGGGATGAAGCAAACCTGGAAATGGCGCGAAAGATATCGGAGATGTGTGAGTTTTGCTACATCCGCCAGAAGGAGCCAAAAGGACTGGGCCACGCCATCCTGCGAGCCAGGGAAATAGTGGGCGACGAGCCTTTCGCCGTCCTGCTGGGTGACGACATCATCCACTCCCCTGGTCGGCCTGTCATTGGGCAGTTGATGGAGACATTCGATATAAAACAGGCTCCCGTGATCGCCGTGGAGAAAGTCCCCATGGAAAACGTCTCCTCCTACGGGGTGGTAGATCCATCCGGTGAACTCGAAGGGGCTCTCCACCAGATTAAAAGCATGGTGGAAAAACCCCCCATCGACAAGGCGCCCTCCAACCTGGCGATCATCGGCAGGTATATTCTGACACCGGAGATATTCGACTTTATCGACGCCACGAAACCGGACGCCAAGGGAGAGATACAGCTCACCACCGCCTTGAACAGCCAGCTGGAAAAAACGACGGCCTACGCCCTGGAGTTTTCCGGAACACGATACGACGCCGGCGACAAGCTTGGGTTTTTAATCGCCACGGTTGAATACGCCCTTCGATCCGAGCCGCTGGGGGAGAAGTTCCGGGAATACTTGAAAAAGATCAAATTATGACACCGCTGGGCGCCTCTTTTTTCCTTGGAACTAAAGTGGTGTGATAGAATTTGCATGAATAAAGGAATGAGAGGCCACCGGGCCTGTCATCCAGTGAGGCGCTATGGGTTCTGAAGATAAGAAAAAACCGATGTACCGTCCGGGGTATTCCTACCCCACCTCCATGGAACGCGGCGCCGGGGGAATGAGCGAACCTAGCGAACTGGTGGGGGAGACCCGGTTTGTGCCCATGGACGTTTTTGAGAGCGACACCAGCCTGGTGCTGGAGCTGGATCTGCCCGGTATAACCATATCGGATGTTAATGTGTCTGTGCAGGATATTTGGCTGGTGATTGAGGGCGCCAAGAAGGATATCATCGATGTGAAGGAGAAGGCGGAATTCCTGTGCTCCGAGCGCTCCTTCGGCCCGTTCAAGCGAATATTCAAGATATCCGCTGCGCTGGATTTGGACGCAGCCTCGGCTACATATCATCAAGGAACCCTGATTGTGCTGCTACCAAAACTTTCCGACAGGCGAAGACGTATCCGTAAAATAAAAGTGACCAGGGCGGAGGATAAAGAATAGAAAATGAGCGAAAAGATAGAAGAAAATTCCAAGGGAAAAGCGATCCCGGAGATCACCGATGATTTTATAATTCCAGGAGAGCTCCCCCTTCTTCCAGTGCGGGACATTGTGGTGTTCCCATTTATGATCCTGCCGCTATATGTGGGGCGGGCAGCATCCATCGAGGCGGTGAACGCCGCCTTGGCTGCGGACAGGATGATGCTTCTGCTCACCCAGAAGGATTCCCAGGTGGAAGAGCCGTCCCGGGAGGACCTCTATTCCGTCGGCACCGTCGCCATGATCATCAGGATGCACAAACAGCCCGATGGCCGGGTTAAGATACTTGTGCAAGGCTTGGCGAAGGCCAGGCTGGAGGAATTCGCGAATAGTGACCCGTATATAAGCGCCAAATTCAACAGAATCCCGGACCCGGAGGATAAAACCAGGAGCACAGAGGAGAAGCCAAGCGAACTGGAGGACGAGGCGATACTGCGCTCCGTTCGCGGGCAACTGGAAAAAGTCATCAATATGGGCAAGGCCATCTCGCCCGATATTCTGGTGATCAGCCAGCACCTGGACCAACCGGGGAAACTTGCCGACCTGGTGGTCTCAAACCTCTCCTTGAAGGTGGCCGACTCCCAATCGGTTCTGGAAATCATTGACCCGCGCGAAAGACTGTCAAAGGTTTCCGACCTTCTGAACCGGGAAGTGGAGCTTCTGAGCATGCAGCAGAAGATCCAGGAGGCCGCCCACGAGGAGATGACAAAAACCCAGCGGGAGTATTACCTGCGCGAACAGCTCAAGGCGATCCAGAAAGAGCTGGGTGAAATCGACGAAAAGACGGAGGAGATAAACGACTTTCAGGAGAAGATCAAGGCCGCGGGGATGCCTAAAGAAGTGCGGCAGGAGGCGGACAAACAACTAGGCCGTCTCTCCAAGATGCATACAGAGTCCGCCGAAGCCACTACCGTACGCACCTACCTTGAGTGGATGGTGGAAATTCCCTGGGGCAAAGCCACAAAGGACAACCTGGACTTAAAGCTGGCCCAACACACTCTAGATGAGGACCATTACGGCCTGGAGAAGATAAAGGAGCGCATAATCGAGTTCCTTGCGGTGCGCAAGCTAAAGGAACATACCAAAGGACCCATACTCTGCTTCGTGGGTCCCCCCGGCGTGGGAAAGACCAGCCTTGGCAAGTCTGTGGCCCGCGCCCTGGGCCGAAAGTTTTTCCGCATCAGCTTGGGCGGCGTGCGGGACGAAGCGGAAATCCGCGGCCATCGGCGAACCTATATAGGCGCGCTGCCGGGCCGCATCATCCAGGGGCTCAAACAGGCCGGTACCCTGAATCCGGTTTTCATGATGGACGAGATAGACAAGCTCGGCTCCGACTTTAGGGGCGATCCCAGCTCGGCGCTTCTGGAAGTGCTGGACCCGGCCCAGAACAACGCCTTCGTGGACCACTACCTGGCCGTTCCCGTGGACCTGACCAACGTCATGTTCATCACGACAGCAAATATGACAGACACCATTCCCTCCGCCCTCCTGGACAGGATGGAGGTGATCTCCCTCTCCGGATACACAGAGGAGGAGAAGGTGAACATCGCCCGACGCTACCTGATCCCCCGCCAGCTGACCGAGAATGGCCTGAAGAAAATCCATATGAAATTGCCGGACGATACTATCAGCCAGATTATCCGCCAATATACTCGCGAGGCGGGCCTGCGAAACCTGGAGAGGGAGATAAGCGGTGTGTGCCGAAAAGTGGCCCGGAACGTGGCCAGCGGCAAAAAGAAAAAACAGGAAATCAGCCCCAAGGACCTGAGCAAATATCTGGGCGTGAGGATCTTCTCCTCCGAGACAGAGCAGGAAAAAGAAATGCCCGGAGTGGCCACCGGCGTGGCGTGGACCATGGCCGGCGGTGAAGTTATGCATGTGGAAGCCAGCGTGGTGAAAGGCTCCGGCAAGCTGACGCTCACCGGCAAACTGGGCGAAGTGATGAAGGAGTCGGCCCTGGCGGCACTCACTTATATCCGAAGCCGCGCAAAGGAATATGGCCTCTCCCCCGATTTTTCCAAGGATCTGGATATCCACATCCACATCCCAGCCGGCGCCATTCCGAAGGATGGCCCCTCGGCCGGAGTCACCATGGCCACGGCCCTGGTCTCCGCGCTCACCGGCGCCCCAGTGCGAAGAGATATCACAATGACAGGAGAGATCACCCTGCGCGGACGGGTGCTCCCCATCGGCGGCCTGAAGGAAAAAACGCTGGCCGCCAGCCGGGCTGGGATCTTTGAGATCATCATCCCGAACCGTAACGTCAAGGATCTGGAAGATATACCGGAGAATGTCCGTAGCAAGATGAAGTTTCACTCCGCCAAGACGGCCGACCAGGTGCTGGACCGGGCGCTTACAATGAGTCGGGCGGATATTAAAAAGCGGATGCTGGCGGTTGGAAAATCAACGCCTTCAATGGCCAAGCCTAATAATGCCAAGCCGACCGCCGGGAAAAAGATCGTGAAAAAGAAAGCTGCCCAGCCCTCCACGAAAGCGAAGGGGAAGACAAGGAAAAAGAAATAGAATAATTTACCCAGCAAAGGTAATTATTACTGCGGCATAGCTAATCTGGCTATCTCTGACATAATCTGGGACATGTAGAGATGTTGCCACTCCGGACCCTCCAGTAGTTTGCCCGGAATCTCTCCTGGCTGAAACGGCGGCGAGGAACAGCCAAGCCACCATACCCTGTCACATCCCGAATTTTGCCCTGGCGCGCTTCACCAGTTCGACGGTTATCTCGACGGCTCCTTCGTCCTTGGCGAAATCCTCTATCATCTCCCGGGCCATTTCCCGGACGAATTCCGGCGCTTTCTCTATGACTTCGTGGGCCTCCGGTGTCCACACCGGCTGGGGGGTATTGTTTTGATCGTTCAATGTCGCTCCTGATTGTTGAATACCGTCCGCTGTAGCCTCTCTATTAACGACGGCGCTGGGACCGTGGCTCCGCAGACGTATACGATCCCCATCCGCATCAGCTCCCCGGAAGCTGATCTGTTATCGCAAATGGCGGCCACTTGGTATCCGGCTTTTGCGGCCGCCACGCTTTTATATTGGCCTCCGGCGAAGACGACCGGCACATCAAACCCCAGTTGGACCGAGGCGCCAGCGGCGAAATCATGGACAGCGCCACCTAAAGCCTCTGACCGGGCTGTGATTATCAGAGGCCGCATACCCCTGGCGTGGGTGGCGCGGAAAAAATCCACGCACAATTCCGGAGTGACCGAGCATGTGCCGTCGTAGTCGAAAGCCAACGCGTCGCCGCCTGGCATTTTGTCGGTTGGCAGGGAGGCGCATGCGGCGAAGCTCCATGCCACCACCAGGATGATCGCCAGATTTTTCATGATCGCCTCGGCAGTCCGATGTTTCGGCGGTTCATCCCCCCACCCTTATCATCGATTTTTCCATATCGCGCGAGTATGCATCCATGTCCCGCACGGCCGGTTTTATCTTCGCATAGCCGGCGATGGCCTGGGCCAGTTGTACATCCGAAGCGCCATTGGCCAGCATCGGCTCCAGCTCCAGCCTGTCTGTGGAGAAGAGGCATGTGAGCAGCGAGCCCCCCGCGGTGAGGCGCAGACGGTTGCAGGATGCGCAGAAATGAGAGGTGACCGGGGAGATGAATCCCACCTCACCCATGGCGCCCTCCAGCTTGTATATCTTCGCTGGGCCGCCCCATCGCGTCTTATTCACCGGCGCCATGACGCCCAAGGTCCGCACCCGCTCCATCACCTGGTCCATGGTCATGAACTTCTCCCGCTTCCATCCCGATGGTGTGGCGGGCATATACTCGATGAATCGGACTTGCAGTTTGTTGTCCATGGTGAGGCGGGCGAAATCCTCCACCTCGTCGTCGTTGATACCGCGCATGACCACCATGTTGATCTTCACAGCGTCGAATCCCGCTTCCATAGCCGCATCGATCCCCGCGCGCGCTTCGTGAAATAAATCTCCACCTGTGATGGCTGCGTATTTCTCCGGGCTCAACGAATCGAGGCTGATATTAATTACCCCGACACCGGCCTGGCGCAAGGGCGCCGCCATACCGGCCAGAAGAACTCCGTTGGTGGTCAGCGCCACCTGCTCCACGCCGGGGGTTTGTCTCACCTGGCGGATGAAGCTGAGCGCTCCTTTGCGGACCAGCGGCTCCCCGCCGGTGACTCGGAACTTCTTCACGCCCAAGCCCGTGAAAACCCGCACCAGCCGCAAAAGATCCTTTAACTTCAGCATCTGGCAAGGGGTTGATGGCTGACCCCCGGAGGGTGGGCGGCAATATTCGCACTTCAGGTTGCACCTGTCCGTGATAGAGACGCGCAGGTAGTCCACCAGTCGTCCATGATCATCGGTGATGTTCAAAGTCATATCCTTTCTTGGCTCATCTTTCAGAATACATGTAAAGGGTATAAAAAGAAAGTCTGGCGGGAGGAGAAAAAATCCGCCCGGCTGGGAGAAACCGGGCGGCTTTGGAGGAGAAATCTACTGCTTGGAGGAAGTCATTTAGGCAGCGGCATTGTCATGCTTCTGATTCGATGTATCATGCTTCGCACTCCCGTTATCTTGGGAGGCCAGCTCCGTGAATGCTTTCACCTGAGCCACTTGCGCCTGAGACGCCGCATTGACCACAACGCTTTTGTTGAGGCACATTTGGCAATGATGAGTATGGTCGCGCCCGCATAACAGACAAGAGACAGTGCCCATGTAATAGCGCATTATCCCTCCGCAATGTGCGCAGTTTTCTTCCGGTAGCTCGTAATTTATTTCCGGATATTCCAGGTCTATTTCTGCTTCCGCGAGTTTCATTGTATTCGCCTCCAAGTTAGTAGCATTCATGTCAAGGTTAAAATGCAATATCCGGACCTATTTGCAGATATTAATTCAACGTGTTCTATTACAATATGTTATAATACAGACAGACTATAAGGAGCTATCTACCTGCAGGTAATGTCATGAAAAATCGTAGTTCCATAGCCTTTTATCAACATTTATTTGAGTTTTTCTCCCCAGGCTTGTGTCCACAACAGAGGTAACAACAGTCGTCCCCAATGTCATGGCGGATCCCGTGGGGATATTAAAATACCCTAATCCCCTCCTGGCGGCGAAGTCCGCCCCCGTCGAGTCCATTGACATCCGCATCAGGGCCATCGCCCACAGAATGCTCAGCACCATGCTGATGGCCCCAGGCTATGGGCTGGCCGCCAGCCAGGTGGGGGTTCTAAAGCGGATGCTGGCCGTTGACCCGGGAAGGATTATCGGCGAGCCGGAGCCTGGACCGATGGTGATGCTTAACCCGGTGGTTCTGGAAACCGGGGGGGGCGCCCTTGACGAGGAGGGATGCCTCAGCCTCCCGGGGATATACGCCCTGGTCGGTCGCCCTACCTGGATGGTCCTGGAATATACCAACCTGGTGGGGAAAAGGCTGACCATGGAAGCGGATGGATATCTGGCCCGGTGCCTTCTGCACGAGGTGGACCACCTCGATGGCATACTCTTCTGGGACAGGTTGCCCAGAAGCCAAAGGACCGTTATGAAGATGAAATATTTCACCAGACTGGAGTGGGTGCGATGACCGATCCGTTGAAAGTCGTATTTATGGGGACTCCCGATTTCGCCCTCCCCACGCTGGTGGCGCTGGCTGAGGATCAGCGTTTCGCTGTTACCCTGGCAGTGTCCCAGCCGGACAAACCGAAGGGACGAGGGCGCAAGCTGTCGCCTACTCCTGTGAAGCTTGCCGCCATGGAACATGATATCCCGGTTATCCAGCCAGCCAAAGCCCGCGCTCCGGAAGCTGTGGAGAGGATCGCTGCGGAAAACCCCGATTATATAGTAGTGGTGGCCTACGGCCAGATTCTGCCATTATCCATACTGGAGATACCCGCGCTGATACCGGTGAACCTGCACGCCAGCCTGTTGCCCAGATGGCGCGGAGCGGCGCCCATCCACCGCGCCTTGCTGGCCGGGGATCAGGTCACAGGTGTCTGCTCCATGTTGATGGAGGAAGGGCTGGACACCGGAGACATACTGCTGTGCCAAAAAACTGAAATTACCGACATGGACACCACCGGCGCGCTCCATGACCGGCTGGCCCAAACAGGGGCCACCCTGATGACCAGGACCCTGGCCGGGTACGCCGAGGGTAAGATCACACCGCGAAAGCAGGACTCAGGCCAGGCCACATACGCTCCGAAGCTGGCCAAGGAGGAATTTGTCATAGATTGGTCGGCCTCCGCCGAGGAGGTGAGCCGCAAGATCCGGGGATTGGCGCCATTTCCAGGGGCTGTCACTTTCCACGGAGGACTGTCGATAAAGCCGCTCTCCTGCCATCTCTCCACAGCCAGGGCTGGTGGCCGCCCTGGAGAGATTCAGGGTGTCTCCGGTGAGGGGATAACAGTGGCCTGCGGCGCCGGGGCGGTGGTCATAACGCATCTAAAGCCAGAGGGTAAAGGGGCCATGGCGGCCCATGCGTATACTTTGGGCCACGGGATAAAAGCGGGAGAGGCGCTGGGGAAGTGAGCCGGGCGGGGCTAGAATTCCAGTTCGAATCCGGTATCCAGCATCGACTCGATTTCATCGGAGGGAACCGCCTTGCTAAACAGAAAACCCTGCATCTCGTCACAATGGGTCTGTCTTAAAAAATCGAGCTGGTACTTCGTTTCCACTCCTTCCGCCACCACTTTCATCCCCAGATCGTGGGCCAGGGTTATGATCGCCTTGGCCACCAGCCGAGAATCCTGGTCCGATTCCAGATCCATGACGAATGAACGGTCTATTTTCACTATGTTGATCGGAAGCCGCCGGATATAGTCCATGGAGGAGTAGCCCACCCCGAAATCGTCCAGGGCGATATTGAATCCATCACTGCGCAAGGTCTCCAGGATAGACTCCACCTTGTCCAGGTTCTTTATAATAGCGCTTTCAGTGATCTCCAGCTCCACGTTGGCGGGGCTGATTCCCGCTTCCTGGGCCGTTCGCAGGATTACTTCTGCGATTTCAGGCCGCTCCAGATCCTTGGCGGAAAGGTTTACCGCGATATTTTTCATAGGCAAGTTGGCGGCGGTGGCTTGCTGGTTCAGAAGGGCGGTAAATTCCATGGCTGTTTTCATCATCCACCGGTCCAGCTCATACACCAGGCCAATCTCCTCGGCGATTCTGATGAAATCGAAGGAGGCCACCACCTCCCCATCCGCCTGTTTCCAGCGCACCAGGGCCTCCATTCCCATTATCTTGCCCGATTTGAGGCTCACTTTCGGCTGGTAATAGGCCACCATTCCCTTTTCCACGATGGCGCGCCGAAGGTTATTTTCTATCTCCAGTCTTTTAGCGTACTGCTCGTTCATTGAGGACTTGAAGAACTGAAAGTTGCACTTCCCCATATCCTTGGCGTGATACATGGCCAAATCCGCCTTCTTGAGCAGATCCTCGGAGGAGTTGGCATCCGAGGGGAAATAGGCGATGCCCAGGCTGGCGGTGCAGACCAGTTCCTCGTTTTCAAAAAGGTATGGCGTTGAAAGCTCTTCAAGTATTCGATGGCATATCTCCGCCACCTCGTACTCGCTTTGGATATTATCCACCAGCGCGCAGAACTCGTCCCCACCAAACCGGCTGACCGTGTCCCCTTCGCGAAGACACCCCACAAGACGCATGGCCGTCCCTTTGAGCATCAGGTCGCCGGTGATATGCCCCAGGCTGTCGTTGATATGCTTGAAGTTGTCCAGGTCCAGGAAAATAATGGCCAGGATGTCGCCCTCCCGCTGTGCGCGGGCCATGGCTTGCTTCAGCCGGTCCAGCAGCAAAAGGCGGTTTGGCAACCCGGTGAGCGCATCGTGATAGGCCTGGTATTCGATCTCCTTCTGGGAAGAGACATAGTCGGTGATGTCGTTGAATATGGCGGCGTATTTCACCGTGGCGCCGTTGTCATCCTTGATGGCGGTGATGGACAAAAGCTCGTGGAAGGCATGGCCATCCTTGCGCCGGTTCCATATTTCCCCTTCCCAGCTCCCCTTGGTCAACAGATCACTCCACATACTCTCATAGAATTCGCGGTCGTGTTTGCCGGATTTGAGTATCCGCGGATTCAGGCCGATCACCTCGTGAGGCTCGTAGCCCGTCATCTCCGTGAAGGCTCTGTTGACCGATTGTATATTCGCCTCGTCATCCGTAATAACGATCCCCTCCTTGGCGCTGTCGATGATCTTCTGGGCCAGCTGCAGCTTTTCATTTATCTTTTTGCGCTCCGTCACCCGGCCCAGCTGGATGGCCAGCCCGTTTATCGCCTCCAACATCGATTCATCCGGTTCATCCATCCCCAGGGCGAAAAACTCCAGCACCGCGGCGGTCCTTTTCCCCTCCAGCACGGGGAAAGCGAACGCCGCCTTTAGGCCTAGCTGCGCCATGGAGCGGTCGCGCACGCAGATGGATTGGGCCACCATGTCCCGCACCCATAAAGGCTTGCCATTTTTGCACACCAGGCCCGGCAGCCCCTCGCCAGGCTCGAACACAAAGGATTCGGCGAGACTGCGGAACTTGCTCTCCAGCCGCGGGTCATCACAGCTTATAAGGCCGGAGGATCGTATTAAATCGTCCTGCCCCACGATATACACATGACCAAGCTCCCACCCGGAGAACTCCCTGATCTTTCTAATGGCCGTCATCATGGCGTCATCCGCGGCGCTGGCCTCGTTGGTTTCCACGGCGATCTCTTTTAGCAACCGGGTAAGGTCTGTCTGCCGTCTGATCTCGTTCTCCGCTTTCAGGCGTTTGGTAACGTCCCGAAATATACCGACGATAATTTTTCTTCCATCGATCTCGGAGAGGCTCACCCCGATCTCCATGGGGATAACCTCGCCATTTTTACGCTTGACGGTAACATACCCCTCCGGGCTGCGTCCGTTGATCACCGAATCCCTGAACCTTCCCTTGTATTCTTTCTCATGTTCCTCAGGATGCAACCGCGACTGATGCATGCCGATCAGTTCATCCCTGGAGTACCCTGTGATCCGCTCCGCGCTTGAGTTGGCGTCCACCAAGATCCCGGTCTCGGCATCGGCCAGAAAAATGGCGTCGTGGGCCGCCTCAATAACTGTCTTGTACTTCAGCTCGGTATCCAAGAGGGCCTTCTCCACCATTTTCCGGATGGTAATGTCCCGCGCGAATCCGACCAGGACTTTTTTACCCCCCAAGTCCGCTATATTCACGCTCACCTCCACCGGCATCACGGAGCCATCCTTGCGGATGTATTCCCGCTCCAACACCATGGCGTGGCCCTCCCGAAGCCTGGTCATTATCGGGCCGTCCCCGTTTACCGCATTCCGTGTTATCTGCGTTAGCTTCATTCGCACTATTTCTTCTTTTGTGTAGCCCAGGCGGCTGGCGAATATCTCATTGACGTCCAGAAAGTCGAGAGTTTCCGGATCGACCATGGCAATGCCGTCCATGGCTGTCTCGAACAAGTGTCGATACTTGCGCTCCGCCAATTCCCGGTCCGCCCTTGCGCTCTCTATTTCCGTGATGTCCACGGACATGCCGGCCACCATGCACGCGGCTCCGGAGCTGTCTGGCAGAGGGAACTTGTGGGTGACGAACAGCCGCTGGCTTCCACCCACCGGTATCCATTCCACCACTTCCTTGTCTCGCCCGGTGGCAAGCACCTCCCGGTCGTCTATGCTCATACTCTGGGCCGTGGTGGCAGGCCACAGTTGATCCGAAGATTTACCCACCACCTGAGAGCGTTTCAGAGAGCTGATCTCCTCCCAATGCTTGTTCACATAACCATAGCGCCCATCCTTATCCTTGATAAAGGCCACCACCGGCGCGTGTTTCATGAAAACTTCGAACTTTCCCGCGTCATCCGCCATGGCGGCTAAACGTCCGGCCCGAGCGCGGGCGGCCATGATCGCGCGACGCAAGCTGTGGGGGGATAGCTCCTTGAGTAAAAGGCCATCGGCGGCGCCGAGGGCAAACGCCTCCCTGGCGGCCGACTGGTTTTCCTTTTGGAAGACAACAATGACAGGGATCGGACCGCCGCCGTTTTGGGCCAGCCAGGCTCTGGAGCCCCTGCGCCAGAAAAGCAGCACGGTGTCCGGCGGCTTCCCCATCTCGTGGGACCGGGACTCGTCAAACAGGGAAAAGTCCCTTTTCCCTGCTTTCATAATCCGGCCACGAAACAGCGCAAAATCCTTGGGAAGGAAGTTGGACGCTAGTATTCTGTACATCCGAAATCCAGGTTATTCGTCAACCATAATGTCTTATTTGCTTGCGATCCAGAGAATCGGCGCAACGCCCAGCGAAATACATCCGCAAGCATGAAAAGATTGCCACACATACCGATTGATTTTAACATTGTCGCTTCGTTCCTTGCGACAAAGAATACTAAACTAGCCGATCGCCTGATTAAAGGGAAGTTTACAGCCCATCGAGCGCTTCCTTTCCCGTCCCCTCCAGGGCTGCCTGGACACTCCTTTTTATCTGGCCCTCATAATCTATGGTCAGCGCAATATCCCCCACCCCCACCGCTCCACCTTTAACCTGGCCGACCATGACCTCGAATGGAAAATCCGCCGGATTCTCCACCATGATATTCAGAGTCGTGCTCCCGGCGCGAACCTCGGCCCCGGAAATCGTCCTCACGATTTCGTTGTTCGGTACCCTGCGGGTGGCCACATCCAGCAGTAACGATTCCAGGCCTGCGCCATGGGTGAGCCACTGGATGTCCAGCATGTAATCCCCTTTCATCACAGGTGTGTAGGGTCCCCAGATATTCGAACGGGGGCCCAGGGTGAGGCCAGCCTCTGGAATATGATCCAGGTTGAATTCGTCATAACGGTAATGCCGAGTCATCCGGACCCTGAAATATTCATCATCCCAGCCAGCCAGGTTCTGGAACGTCCACTGGTCCGGCGGAAGTGTGGTCATGGTCGCAAAAAGCGCCGGGAATTTTTCCTTGAGCTTTTTCGCGGCCGCGATCCGCCCGGTGGAAGCGTCGTCCAGGGCCATTATCCGCAACAGGGCATAGGCCGAGCCGGACTTTCGATAATGTTCCACGGCGGGGCCCTTGCTGCCGGTGTCCATCAACAGGTCACCCAGATCGTCATCCCTTGCGGCAATGGTCCACACTGCGTCTTCCTCCGAATGGGCCTCCACCCTCACGTATCTCCCCTCCAGCAGGAAGGTGCGGTTCTCCTCCACCGGCGCTGTGAACAGAGCCGACTCTCCTGGCTTGAGTTTCTTTCTGTATTTATCGCCACCGATATTCAGACTGACTGCATTTTCCTTCAGGGAGCTGTTTTGCGCCAGAACGGCGATCAACTCCGGAGCCTCATCGGCCATGATGTATCTTCTGACATCGAACATCTTCGCCTCCGGGCCGGTGGCGAACACACGCTCCGTCACGGCGACTTCATACGAGGCGGGAAAGATGGTGGCCACTTGACGTTGGGAGGGAAACTGGGTGGGGGGAAAAAGAACCGGCATCCCATTGTGGATCACGATGTAATGACGCGCGTCCCTGTGCAGCACGTAGGACCATCGCTCCGGCCCGGTGTAGACTTCCCGAATCTTCCTGGGATCCCCCTGAAACATTTGGACCAGGTCTTTCGGGCCCAGCACGTCGGCGTTGTAGTCCAGGTTCTCTGTCAGCCAGTTGTGAGCTATTTTGAAGGTGGGGGGGAGGGACCAATAGGAAGTGTCCTGCAATCCCTGGTATGCTCCCCACAGGACCATGATGGAAAGAAGTACGCCCCGGGCCAGCCGGGAGGGGACGGTCTTCAATCCATCCAGGATGCCGATAGAGACGACCAGGAGGAGCAGGGGGATAAGATTCAGATAATGAAACGGAGCGGAGTTTGGCTTGGTGAACCTTCCGAGAATGATAAAGATGATGGGGCTGGCCCATAAAAAGGCCATGTTCCATCGATGTTTCCACGCCACAAAACCGAGAGCGGTGGCGCCAAGCCAAAGCGGGAGAGGGTCTATCAGCCCCTTTATGGCCCAGAGGTGATAATCCAGATGAGTGAAGAGAACCTTAAAATGGTTCCAGAAGGTATTGCTCTCCTCGGAAAAGTCGCCCAATCCCCTGGGCCGGGTCATGAAATATAGCCTCTTCATGACGTAGTCGAATCTGGCCCCCGGATCCACGAAAAGCGTGGGATGGGCCAGCAATACGAACGCGCCGAAGGCCACTAGCATTTTGAACGGTTTGTCCAGGTTCCGCCAGAAATCCACCGGAGTGGGGTGCAGGCGCAGGTATATGAATCCTACATAGATGAAGCTCAGCGCGCCGTTGTATTTGCTGGCCACCGCCAACGCGATGAACACTCCGGCGATTATGTAGTAGGAGGTCTTCTCCTCTTTCAGGTTCAGCGCGGCGAAGTACACGCCGCACAGCGCCAGCACGGACATGGGGATGTCGTTTATATAATAATGATTGGCCTGCAGCTCCGTCAGGGAGACCCCCACCAGAAACAAGGTGAGGATGGCCGCGTCCTTACGGCCGATAAGAACGCCGATCTGGTAGATGAGCCAGAAGGTGACGGCTGAATACACCAGATTGAGCAGCATGGCGCTGGTGTTTATCAGCGACCAGTCTATCTGAAGCGGGTGAAAGCCCATGAAGGGCGCAAGCCATGTGATAAACCTCACCATCCACTCCGTGAAGTGGCTGGACAGGTCCGGGTAGCCGGTCTCGTGCAGATAGTTCCATCCCAGATAGTGCCAAGTCACGCTGATGAAATGGATGGCGTCTTCATAGAAGACCCGATCCTGGGATCCCTGCGCCAGCGACCATAACCTCAGGCCCATCGCATATGCCAGGATCAGTGCCACCAGGGAGGCTTGTTGTCTCTCCGCCACCACCCGGCGCGCGCGGCAAAACGGGGCGGCCAGCGTCGCGCGAAGGCTTTCATCGGACAATACAAATACCAGTGCTTTGAGGATGGCCGTGACCAGCAGAATCTGGAATGGCTTCACCCAGTCGTCCAGGTATATCCTGGCCCCCAGGAGGGAGTAGTCAAAGGGGCCTGCGGAGAAGTAGTAAAGCAGGACAAGGGCGTATAGCGCCAGCACCGCCGTCAGTATATGGTTGAAAACATATTTAACCCTGGAAAGCATCATTCTCGCCTGGTGTCCGATATCGCGCCCAAGGCTTCCCGCCATCCATGAGCCCCTTATTGTTATTCATCTTCCGCGTCTTTATACCACGAATCCGAATCCACGTACCCAAGCTTCATTAACGCCGGAGTGATCACCGGGCCGATCTCCTGGCGCATGGGCGGAGTCAAGTCGGATTCCCATTTTCCCTGGTTGGCGGGACGGAGGTCGTGGGCCATGTTCCATCCCTTGTCATAATCAAGCTCTAGGAACGATAAAATCCGCTCCAGCTGCTCATCGGGCTTGTTCAGGAACTCCTCATACTTCACGTCCAGGGCGCTCCCCTCCTGGATCGCGGCCAGCCCCTCCAGCGTATATTCCACGGACTTTGCCCACTGCAGCGCGGTGAACTGGGTCAACGAGCGGGCCTTCAGCTCCTCCTGCCATCCAGGAAAGCGGGGGCCCCAGCCAGCTGTGCCTTTCCATTTGGATTTGTTCAAGTATTTTAGCGGATTGAGCGATTTCATGTTCATGAACTCATACATGCCGATCTGTATCCGGTTTCGCCAGAAATGGTGGAGGCGCATCATTGTAGACACCTCGCGATAGAATTTGCCGAAGCTTAGCCCCTTGACAATATCCCGCCGCAGATCCCACTCGCGTTTGATGGACAAGGTCACGTCCCTCCCGTCGCGGATAAGGTGTATCCACTTTGCCTCCGGGAACACCGCCTGCACGAAGGGTATCTTGAAACAGTGCTCCGGCGACTTGTCTATCACCACTGCGGATCCTGACTTATACCGGAACAATCCGAATTCTTTCTGGATAAAAGCCCTGTGGGCCGACGTCAACATCTTTTCGCCGCGCACATCGTCCTCCAGGTTGCCGATTCCCCAGTCCCATATAAAATACGGCTCGTACCATTGGGTGATCTTCGGGTGCCGGTCCAGCACCTCACTGAGTATGGTGGTGCCGGAACGCGGCGAGCCCACTATGAACACATACGGGTTCCGGCTGGCCTCGGGAGTTGTCATATTGTCTGTAATACGAAGAAAGAGCCAAAAGGTTTAGAGATGAAATCTATCATGCTCGCCAGGCTGGTTACAAGCGCTCCTGGCGCGGGGCCTCTTCCCGATTTCCGCCCAAATACAGGTACCCCGCCGCAGGCCCGCCCAATAGCGCGTGCATGACCAGGATCACCACGTGGGAGCCGAATCCCAGCAGAGCGGCCAGCGATGGGTCCACCCCGAAGGCGCGCAGGGCGATGAACCAGGCGGTCTCGTGGGTACCGAAGTTGGCGACTCCTTTCACCGGGAGCAGATTGACTGAAAACCCGATCAGGTATACCCCGAATATGACCGTGAGGGAGAGATCCACGCGCAAGGCCCACACCAGGGCGACGAAGACCAGGTATTGCGCCAGCCACATCGCCGCCGTTAGCGCGAGCATTGGCGCCATAATATTCCTCTCACGGACATCGGCCAGAGCCAGGGAGAGCTTTTGCAGATGTTCAGCCACTTTTCCAGCCACCCCCTGCCGGGCAAGGCCCAGGCCATCCCCCATTCTGGTAATCACCAGGATGAAAACGGTGGCGGCGGCGATGATGGCCAGCATCACCAAAGCCACCGTGATAAACGGCCGGGTTATCTCCTCCAGCAGGAAGAGAGCCATGAATGTGAACATCAAAAAGATAAAAGCCAGGTCCGCGGTTCTGACCACCAGGATGGCGGCTGTCCCGGCGTGGATCCCCTGGCCAAAGAACCTTTTCAGCAGGTACACCAGCGCCGCCTCCCCCAGCCACGAAGGAAGGATGCTATTCATCAAACCCTGCAGACACATGGCGCCGAACAACGGGCC
>JAOUMU010000155.1 GCA_029881335.1 Nitrospinota bacterium
GAATTGACAGATGAGGTGGTCGAGCTTCTATACAAGAGCGCCCCCCTGCACGATATCGGCAAGGTGGGTGTGCCGGACGCGATTTTGCTCAAGCCGGGGAAGCTGACCGCCGAAGAGTTCGAGATCATGAAAAAACACGCCGCGCTGGGGGCCGACGCCATTATCCGGGCGGAGGAGAAACTGGACGCCGGGGAGGTCTCTTTCCTGAGATACGCCAGGCAGATCGCCTACGGCCATCACGAGAAGTGGGACGGCTCCGGCTACCCGGAGGGATTGAAGGGAGAACAGATCCCGTTGGCCGCGCGGCTGATGGCCATCGCCGATGTATATGACGCGCTGATCAGCAAGCGGGTATACAAGGAGGCGTTCAGCCATGACAAAGCCAGGGAGATAATTGTGGAGGGGAGAGGCGGGCATTTCGACCCGGAACTGGTGGATGCTTTCCTGGCCATCGAGCATAAGTTCGTGGACATCGCCAGGCGGTATGCGGATGGGGATCAAGGCTAGAGCAGTGAAAACACTGAAAGCTAATCTGCGCCGCCATGTGGAGGCGCTCAGTGTTGATATCGGCCAAAGGCATATGTGGAAAGAGGGCTCGCTGGATCGGGCGGCGGAGTATATAGAAAGCCAGTTCACCGCTATCGGTCATAAACCTTGGCGGCAGACATTCAGCGCGTATGACAAGCCGGTGGCCAACATCATCGCCGAATGGCCGGGACCGCCGGGACCTCTTCTGGTGATAGGCGCCCACTACGACACCGTCCCCGGCTCCCCTGGCGCGGACGACAACACCTCCGCCGTGGCGGGGCTTTTGGAGCTGGCCCGGTTGTTCCAGGAAACCCAGGCGCCAAGGCCGACAACCTTCGCCGCTTTCGTGAACGAGGAGAGCCCCTGCTACGGTTCGGCGAAGATGGGGAGCATGCGGCATGCTTCATTGCTCAAGGAGCAACGGACGGAAGTGGAACTGATGGTATGCCTGGAGATGATAGGCTATTTCAGGAAAGATCAGCCGCAGGAGTACCCGATCCCCGGCATGGGGCTTATCTACCCAAAGTTCGCGGACTTCATCGCAGTGACGGCCAATCCTCCATCGGCATGGCGAGCGATTAAGCTGACGCGGGGGATCCGCAAAGGCTCGGACATCAACGCCAGGTTATTGGTGGCCCCGGAGCAGATCGGAGGGATTAACCGCTCCGACAATTATTCTTACTGGAAACATGGTTACCGGGCGGTGATGGTGACGGACACCGCCAACTTTCGCAACCGTAACTATCACCAGGAGACCGATACCATCGACACCCTGGATTTTGATTCCATGGCCGAAGTGGTGACAGGGCTGCATGCGGCCCTCTCCCGGTTCTGAACCGGGCTGCGCCTGTCAGTCGTCCTGTTTCTCCTTTTCATCCGGGGCCTTGGCTGTCAGCAGATAGGCCCCGGCGGTGAGCGCGTATCCGGCTATCGCTCCGGTCATGATGGGACTTAGGCCGAATAGCGGATAGTAAGTGAGCGCTGTTCCCGCCACTATCGCCGCTGTGATCACGAAAAAAGCGGCCCGGGGTGATATCCTTTTTGACGAGTACCACACCAGTAGAAGCGGCCCGATGTATATCCCGGAGCCCCACACCCATGTGAGAAACACCAGCGAAATAATGGCCCCTTGCCATATCAGAGCCAGGGCCACCGCGCCAAGCCCCATGGAGGCGGTCACCAGGTTCATCACCCTCTTCTGCTCCTTTTCCGTGGCTTTCGGATGAATGAACTCCATGTAGATATCGCGGGTGACCAGCGTCGCCGAAGAGTGGAGCCAGGAGTCCACACAGCTCATGGCGGCGGCGAGGATGGCGGTGAGAAAAAGGGCCGCCACCTGGGGCGGGAAGGAGGCGAAGATGAGGTTCGGTACTGCGGTCTTCGGGTCCAGGCCGGGGGTCTGCACGGCGGCCAGCAGCCCCGCGTATACGGTGAAGTAGCCTATGGGCAATACCATAGCCGCGGCGGCAAGGCCGGAGACCACCGCGTCCCGAGGGGTTTTCACCATGGCAGAGCGCTGAAGCCACGCCTGGTCCGCAAAGCTTAGCGCCACCATTGAGCCTATCCACGCCGTGAGGGTGTAGACTCCCACGCCAGTCCAGTTGGAATATTCCGGCTCCAGCTTTTGTAGAACGGTGAACACTCCTCCGTTTTCCGATACACCGCTGAAGAACAGGAAGGTGAATCCGATATACACCATCACGAACTGCAGCGAGTCTGTGTAAGCTATGGCCCAGGCGCCGCCCAGGATCACATAGGCCACTATGAGAATGGCTCCCGCGATGATGGCTATGGCTGGATCCAGCCCAGTGGCGGCGTGGATTATATATCCCACGGCCAGATATTGCGCCGCCGTAGGCCCCATCCATTTCAGGGCGGAGGCTCCGGCGGCCAGGGCCTGTACTTTTTTTCCATAGGTGCGCGCCAGAAGCTCCGGGATGGTGGCGGCGCCGCTTTTGCGGAAAGCTCCGGCGGTGGCGACTATAGAAGCTGCCAGGGCGACACCCAGGATTATCGGATAAAACATGGCGGAAACGCCGTATTGGTATGCAAGCTCCCCCACTCCCAGAGTCACCCCCGTCCCCACCAATGTGGCGGCCAGGGTGAAGGCCGCCAGCCACACAGGCATGGATCGCCCCGCCAGGATATGGTCGTCCAGGGTGTGGGTTTTTTTCCACCCAATCCACGACACAAGAACCAACAACACTATATATAACAGTACGCTATAATACATCTTGCCTCGATTTGACAATGCTGAAGGAAGCTGTGGCATATCGCCAAGCCTCCCGCTTGATGATAGCAGAAAAATAACGCCCCCAACGTTACAACGGGAATTTTATGATAAGCTTGTACTCATACGCGCCCGCATGGGGATGGTATTTGACCAACCTCAAGAATTTATATAACACGAAGGTGAGAAATGAAAATATATCGCAGTCTATTCTCTGTCCTGCTTCTTTCGCTGGCCATCACCGGGATTTCCCCCGCGCCAGCTTCCGCCATGGACCAGCAGGAGGTGGAAAAGATCATCCAGGAGTATATAAGGAACCATCCCGAAGAGGTGGCCGCCGCGATGCAAAAGTTCCAGGTGGAACAGCGCAGGGCCCAGGAGGAAGCGGAACTGAAACAGGCCCTGGCAAATCGTGTGGAGGCGCCCGTGGGGGATTCCCCCACGCAGGGGCCCGCCAACGCTCCGCTCACTATCGTGGAGTTTTCAGATTTCCAATGCCCATACTGCGCCAATAGTGTAGGCACAATCCATACCCTGATGCAAAAGTACGCTGGGAAGGTTAGGCTGGTATTCAAGCACACCCCGCTCCCCTTTCACGACAAGGCTCCCGCGGCGCACAAGGCGTCCATGGCGGCCAATGAGCAGGGGAAGTTCTGGGAGTTTCGCCAGATTCTGATGGCCACCCAGAAGGACTGGGAAAAGGAAGAGAACGGCAAGGCAAAATTTATCACCTATGCCAAACAACTGGGGATGGACGCCGCCAGGTTTGAAAAGGATATGGACAATCCGAAGTATCAGAGCGCCCTGGAGGAAGACATGGCCCTGGCCAAAAAACTCGGAGTGCGGGGAACACCCACCTATTTCTTAAACGGCGCCAGGGTGGTGGGCGCGCGCGGGCTGGATTATTTTGAAAAAGTGATCAGCCAGGTGGCCAACGACGCGGCGGGAAAATAGCCCGTCCTCTCCCGCTCCAAAATAATCCGCCTCTTTGCCTTGATCTTCATCTCATTAGAGGATAATATTATTCAGAGTCGGGTATGAAGCAGGTTCGGCGGAGCGCCATTCGCCGATTTGTTCGAAGTCTTTCCGGGATAACGTTTTGTTTTATTACATTGCTATTGTCCTGTGACTAGAGACTTTGAAGGAGAGCTCGATGAGTGGGGAAGACGCGCAAAATGACCATCAGGCGCCGGCCGGCGCGGCAAGTTCGCCAAGTGACATAGATTCCAGGATAATCCAGGCGACAAAGCAAAGGGACTTTTTGCGGGCTCTGCTGGACTCTCCGGACGCCATTTCCATCCTGGTGGTGGATACGGAGCCGATGGGCCAGATCAGGTTCATCAATCGGTGGTCATGTTTCGCCAACGGCGTATCATATGAAAAAGCCCTCACAATGAACGCCTATGATTTCGCCAGCGTTCCGGATTCCGATATAGAAAAGATAAACAGCGCCATAGGCCGGGTGCTCTCCGGTCAGGGCCCGGTTTCCCTCTATTCATATTTCCGTCGGCATGTTGAACAAACCGAGGACTACGGATTTTGGGGCCTGATGATCGTCACCCTGATGGAGCGGGAAAATGATTCGCCATGCCTTGTCTTCACCACTCTTAGCGTTTCCGACATGGGTTTGTCCATTGAGGATTTCGGGGGACATTACCTGGATAACGAAAAGACGGAGATCGGGGAAAAAGGACCTGATGATGAATCCATTCCGCCAGTGGAGCCGAAAGCAGGAGTTCCAAGGTCGCCAGTGGAAGTATCGTTGATCGACAATCCGGATGAGAAGCAACTCCAACTGATGGCGCTGGAAAAGGAAACCGAGTTTCTCACATCCATTCTGGACAGTCTGAGCAAAATCTCCTTCATGGCTTGCGACACGGAGCCTCTGGCGCAGGTCCGGTTCGCCAACAGCTTCTTCTGTCTTCATAATGATGTCACATATGAACAGGCGATCACCAGCAACGCCTATGACTTCGCCAGCACCCCAGACGACGACATAAACAAGATCAACGACGCAATCGCCAGGGTCATGGCGGGGGAAGGGCCGGTGTCCATTCATGGTTATTTCAGGAGCAAGTCGAAATCCAATTTGAATTACGACATGCGGGCCCTGATGATAATCAGCAGGATAGACGAAGGCCCATATGGTACCCCCTGCCTGTTATTTATCACCATCGACTTGGCGGATAAAAACCTGAAGGTGGAAAGCACCAGCATGAGCGCCGAGCGTGTGCGGGCCATTACCACCACAATCAACGACGGGGTGGCGCTGCTCAACGAGAAGCGGATCATAACTTTCTGGAACGTCGCCGCGGAAAAAATGTTCGGCCTGATGGCGTATGAAGCCGTGGGGCGCAG
>JAOUMU010000156.1 GCA_029881335.1 Nitrospinota bacterium
TCCCCTATCACTCGCAGGCCCGTTGACAAGGTCGGCCTGGCCCTGCTGGTGATAGGCGTGGGAAGTCTGCAGATGATGTTCGACATTGGTAATGACCACGACTGGTTCTCCAGCGCCCATGTGTGGGTCTTGGCAATAACGGCGGCGGCGGGGTTGAGCTTCTTCATCGCCTGGGAGCTGACCGAGGAGCACCCGGTGGTGGACCTGAGCCTGTTCCGCGACAGGAATTTCACTTTGGGGACTCTCACCCTCAGTATGGGGTTCATGGTCTTTTTCGGGGGGATTGTCATATTCACCTTGTGGCTGCAGACGCAGATGGGCTACACCGCCGGTTGGGCAGGGTTGGCCGCGTCCCCCACGGGTATACTATCCTTGTTGATCACCCCCTTTGTGGGGATCCTGGTGCACAGGATGGACGCCCGCATCCTGGGCACGATGGCCTTTCTGATATACGCCTACACCAGCTTCTGGCAGGCCGGATTCAATACCGACGCCACGTTTTACGACGTAGCCATGCCCCGATTCGTTCTGGGAGCGGGGATGGCCTGCCTGTTCGTGCCGATGACCACCATCACATTCTCCTGCATCCCGAGGGAGAAGATAGCCTCGGCGGCAGGTGTGACCAATTTCTGCCGTCTTGTGGCGGCGGGATTCGGCGCCTCTCTGGCGGTGACCATCTGGGACAACCGGGCGTCACTGCACCAGTCCAGGCTGGTGGAAAACGTCACATGGTTCGGCGGGCCCGCCGCCGACGCTCTGGAGATGATGACGAGAGGAGGAATGGAAACCCAGATGGCGCTGGCCATGATGATGATGAACATACGCCGCCAAGCGGTGATGATGGCCACATGCGACATCTACTGGATCTCCGGTGTTCTCTTCACCATTATGCTGGGCCTGACATGGTTGACACGCCGGGTGTATCCGCATACCGCGCCCCCGCGCCCCACCAAGGGTTGAGCCGCCATGGTTATTGATTTTTCCGATACCATCGGCAGATACCTGTCGATAACCTGTCGCAGGCTATCGGCCCGGATGGCTCGCCGGCTGGCCCCCCACGAGATAGGGGCCGGTCAGTTCCCCATCCTTTTCACCCTCTATATTGAGGAAGGGCTGACGCAGAAGGAGATCGCCCTGCGCACGGCGCTGGACAAGGCGGCGGTGGCCAGGGCTGTGACTGCGCTGGAGAAAGAGGGCTATGTAAAACGCCATCCAGACGGGAAAGACAGGCGGGCGGTGCAGGTTCGCCTGACGGGGAAGGCGCGGCGGCTGCGCCCGAAGCTGGAAGCGGCGGCGGCCGGGGAGATGGCCATTTTACAGGCTGGGCTTTCCCCCCAGGAGCGCACGGAGCTGAAACGGCTACTCAAAGCGGTGGCAAGGAATGCGGGGGAGAAAATGGATATATGACACGATAGGGTGATTATCCAAGGGCGCGCAATATGATCTGAACCGCCATGTTTTTCGATCACCCTCCCCCGTCATCACCACTATCCACACGTGGACCAGCCTTGCAGGCGCCCGTCAAAGGATAGCGCCCTTTATTGTTTCCCCCTGGCCTCTTCAGCCGCCTCTATGGCGCAACGGTTTTTTCCCAGTTCCCACTGTTCCATATCCTCCTCGGTGGGAGCGATGACGCCGATATTGGCCTTGCGCATTTTGTCGTAGGTATCCGGCTGTTCTGGAAGATGCGCCAGCACCCTGGCGGAGAAATCGGCTTCATCCGATATATTCATGAGCGGATTCCCGGCCCGGATCCGGCCCAGGGTGGCCATTACGATTCCATTGTTGTCCCATTCCTCCGGTCCGGAAGTGTGGGTGGGGAGGATAATGTGGTCATCGCCGAACTTTTGGAGCCCCTGGATGGTCTGATAAAGATCCTTGACCCACTTTGCGGCCTGTCCACCCAGATCGGGTCTGCCCATGCTGGAGACGAATAAGGTGTCTCCGGAGAAGAGTAGCTTATCGTCGAAGAGGATGATGGTGGAGCCGGGTGTATGGCCAGGGGCGCCAAGAGCCACAATCTTGAGCTTGGCGGAGCCGATGTTGAACTCCATGCCATCTTCCAGACTGCGAAACTTTATGGCGGCTCCTGGCGCGTCCTCCTTGTTAAGCAGATACTCGGCCCCGGTGGTTTCCGCCAGACGCATCCCGCCGGAGAGGTGGTCGGCGTGGATGTGTGTATCGAACACCAGCTTCATGGTTAGGTTGTTCTCCTTCAAGAAATCCAGGTACTGGTCAATGTGCCGGGCCGGATCCACCATGGCTGCCTCATTCCCGGAGACCAGGATATACGACAGGCATCCCTTGCCCACCCGATTCACCTGGATCACGCGGGTATCGCCATTCTCATACACGGTTTCTGAGTGGTACAGGTTTCCCCATGACTTCATCCCGCCTGCTACATTCACCGCGTCGCGTCCCGATTTTCGAAGGATGTCCGCCACGTAATCGCTGGCGCCCCCCTTGCCGCAGAGCACCACCACCTGTCGGTCGTTGGGGACCTTTTCGGTCATCTGCTCCGGTTCTTCTATAAAATCGATGTAGGGAAGGTTGATTGTAGTCGGGGTTTTGACATCCTCTATCCTCCATGCGTCATAGTCCTCTTCGGTACGCACATCCACGATGAAAAGAGAGGCTCCGGTCTCCCCCCGCATACTGCTCAAAAGCTCATTTGTCGTGATCTCTTTCTTCTCGCCCATTGTCGCTTCCGTCCTTCCTGTATGTATGTTTCGTTCCAAAAAGAGTCTGGCCATTATGAGGAATTATACACACATAATTCATTGTTTATATGGATTCGTGAAAAGCCGTGAGGATTCACCGGGATCGGGACATTTGACCTGTTTGTGAGGTATGGAACAAGCAATTGAATGGCGCGAAGTATTATTCCTGTCTATTAGGTCTATCCTGGAGCAATTGAGCTTGCAGATGGTTATAATGGAAAAACCGGAACGGCAAATACATGAGGTTAAGTAGAAGCGTTATATGGAGATAATTGAAGAGACGGCTTTTGTCCAATCCCTTGAGCGCCACGGGATTGAGGCGCGTGAAGATGGCCAGCTAGCTTATGTGGACGAGGTGAGGGTACTCGGTTTTGACTTTACCAACCTTTCGGCAGGAAGAATGGACGCCGGGGCGATAGAGATGACGCAGCCTGGAGACCGGAGGGTGGAGACCGCCATGGTGAGGGCGCTGTTCCAGATCATAGAGAAGCTGGAGCTGTTCCCGGTCCACCTCTTCTCCGCCGAGGATGAATGGCTGGACGAGGATCCCGTCCAAATAAAGGAAGCGGGGCATCTGACAGGAGCAGAGGCCCGCGCCCTGGTCATGGTGGACAAGATGGGAGGCAAGATGGCCGTCCTGCAGATGGAGCAGGACGAACTGGAGGACGCAGTGAGCATCATTACGCCCCAGATGACGCTGTTCTCCAACCGTTGCGCCGCCACCGACGCCGAAGGGCGATACCTGGCCACCTTCTCCGAAGACGATGAGGTATCGTTTAACACCACCGACGAGAACATATACCAGGCCGCCCGAAAGATGGCGATGGAATTGCGGAGGCAGGCCCCTTTCGAGATAATCTTCGCTGAAGATTACCGGTAAGATCCCCCGCCCCTCAGGAAAAGGGAAGCAGGCCGGACCGCGCGATCCGCGGCCCGGCTCCTGGAGCGGTCACTTGCTGAACAGGCCTAAGAATCCCTTGAAGCCATGGCTTTCATCCGAGGCGATCTGCTCCAGCTCGCCCGGGTCCAGCCATATCCCCTCGCAACCGGAGCACTTGTCCACCTTGATATCTTTATGGGTAATCTCCACAAGCTTGGCGCCACACTTGGGGCAATGCATGTAGTGAAGCTCCTGCTGTTTTTTCTTCTCCGCCTCGGCCATCTTGGCGCGCTGCTCTTCTTCAAGTTTTTTTCGGCGCTCAAACTCCTGCCGGGCGAAATATTCCTCTTCCTTGCTCAGCTGTTCAGTCATCAATACATCCCCTCTCGATAAATTTTTGCGAATGAACCGGATTTTAACGGCGCTATGCCCGGCCGGTCAACTCGAAACTTTTCCCGCCCCCTGGCCTGGAAATAAATGGGCGATGGAGTTGGCGTAATAGCGCAGCAGCGGCGCCTCCTCCGGATTGGCCTGCGTCAGCCCCTCTTCCTCCAGGGCCAGCCTGCGCAGCAGCAGGGTGCGCAGGCCTACCGTCACAGCGTATTCCCTGTCCCCCTTGGGGATGAAGACCCCCACTCCCGCCCGCTCCAACTCCTCAATCATCTTCTGGGTCCTGGCCAAAAGCTCCAGCCGGTCCATCCGCTCCTCCCCGGCCGACACAAATACCCTGGCCACCAGCGCCACCGGTGTCACAGGGATAACGCGCCCTATTTCCTCCATCAATTCCTCGGCCAGTGATTCCACTTCCGCGAAAAAAGTATCCTTGTCCATGGTGGAGTAGTCGATTCCCCTCTCTTGCATCCTCTGCTTGACAGAGACCGGCCGGCCAAAGTTCACTCCCGCGTATCCAAAGCTGTACCATCGCCGGGTGGCCATCAGCCAGAAGTTTTTCGCCATAAAGGAAGCGGTGGTGTAGAGCGAGGCGGCAATACTTCTTTTTCCCACCGCCGGATCCAGATACCGCGTCAGGCTCCTGTCCTCCAGCACCCGGTCGTAGTTTATCCCCACCGGGACAAAGAGTATGTCCCTGGGGCAGCTTTGCGAATAGCTGGTGAGCATATAACCCAGAAGGCCCATGCGCGGCTTTTGCAGGGCCCCATCCACACTCAGCCTTCCTTCCGGATACATCGCCTGGGTAACGCCCCCCTCTATGGCCATGCGCACATAGCGGGAGAGTACCTTGCGGTAAAGAGCGTCGCTGCCGCCGCGCCGGATGAAATATGCGCCCAGGGTCTGGATCAGCGCCTGCAGTGGCCAGATGCGCGCCCACTCCCCCACCGCATAGCTGACAGCGCTCTTGGTGGCCACCAGATAGGCCACCAGGATGTAGTCGATATTGCTGCGGTGATTCATGACGAAGACCACGCTGGCGTGTGGGTCCACATGATCCAGCTGTTCGTTCCGTCCGGCGCCCAGTTGCACGCGATACAGC
>JAOUMU010000157.1 GCA_029881335.1 Nitrospinota bacterium
AGCAGATCCCTTCCATTGGTCGGGGAGCTGCGCCCTTCATCTTGAGTACGTTCACCCTGGAAAATGGATTGTTTCGCATAAGTCGGCTATATCTCCTCCCGGTCCGCGCCGCCGGAAAAACCAGCGGTCATGGCCGACCAGTCCGCCTCGTACACTTCCGTACCCACGCCCGGCATCCGCAGTATCCTGGCGGAGCGGGAGGCGATCTCCGAAAAGACCGGCCCTGCCACCGCGCCTCCCCATACCACACCATCGGGGGAGTCGATCATCACCAGGATCACCAGCGCCGGATCCTGGGCGGGGAAAAAGCCGATGAAGGAGGAGAGGTAATGTTCCTGGGAATAGGCGCCCGATTTGTTGTCGAACACCTGGGCGGTGCCGGTTTTTCCCGCTACTTTAAATCCCGCCACGGAAGCCTGCTTTCCCGTCCCATGATCCACCACCTGCGTCATCATATCCACCATGGTGTCCACCGTGGATTTGGAAAGGACCCTTTTCCCCTGCTCCTTCCCATAAGCCTTCAGCACTTTTCCATCCTGCATCAGAGCCTTCAGTATCCTGGGCTTGACCAGAATCCCGCCGTTGGCGAACACTGAAAAGCCAACGGCCATCTGGATGGGGGTCGCTGCCACCTCCTGGCCGAAGGATATTGATGGCAGAGACACCTGCGACCATCTGGAGGTTTCCCTCAAGGTGCCCGGGCTTTCGCCGGGCAGGTCCACCCCGGTTCGGACACCAAAGCCGAACCGTGAAAGGTATTGATATAGACGCTCCCGGCCCATCTTTTCCCCAATCTTGATCGCGCCTATGTTGCTCGACTTGGCGATCACTTCGCTCAGAGGTATCAATCCGAATTTTCGGTTATGAGCTTCCTTAAAAGTCTTTCCTCCGGTAGCGTAGTGTCCGTTTTCGCAGTTGATAAGCTGCCTGGGGCGAAGCTCACCCACTTCTATGGCGGAGGCAGCGACGAAGACCTTGAATGTGGAGCCTGGTTCCACCGGCATGGAGATGGCGTGAGACTTGAAATGGTTCGGATTATAGTTTGAAAAGTGGTTTGGATTGAACCTGGGCTGCTCGGCTATGGCCAGGATTTCCCCGTCATGGGGGTCCATCACGATGGCGACTCCCCCCTTGGCGCCGGAGGCTTTCACCTTTCGCTCCAGAGCCCGCTCGGCGACATACTGGATCCTCTCGTCTATGGTCAGGATCAAATCGAACGGGGCATAGGTCTCCGACGCCTCCAGATTTTGCAGTGTGTCCACCGCCCTGCCCAGGGCGTCCTTGCGCACCCTGGATTTGGAGTGGACTCCCTGGATCTGGCGGTCATAATAGTACTCCAGGCCGGACAGCCCCTGGTTGTCCATGCCGGAAAAGCCGATGATCTTGGAGGCGATGTCCATCTTCGGGTAGAAGCGTTTGTATTCGTCCACGAAACCAACGCCGGGAATCCCAGCCTTTTTCACCTGGGCATAGACTTGAGGTTCGGACTTTCTTTGCACCCACATGAAATACTTGTCTCTGTTTTTCTCCAGTTTGGCGTTCAGCTTTTTAGCCAGCTGTTTTGTTTTCCCGGCACTTGTGGTCATCCCGGAGGCCAGGGCCCACGCGGCGGACTTGGGTATTCCCGCCTTTTGCGGGTTTATGTAGATAGACTTCATTCTTAACGACAGGGCAAGCTCGTTCATATTGCGGTCGTAAATCACTCCGCGGGGGTGATGAAGCTCGTGAGACGCGAACTTTTGCCTTTGGGCGTATTCCGCCACTTTTCCCTCGGAAAAAATCATAAGCTGGGCCAGCCTCCCCATTACCATGACGAAGAGAATCATGAACATGAATCCGACAAACCTGATCCTGCCCAGGGGCAGATGAAGGGGCGCCCCTGCCCGTATCCTGCCGGTGTTATTTTTTTGCAATTATCACCACCTGGCCTTCGGCCGGTAAAGTGAAGCCCATGCCGGACACCGCCCGCTCTTCTATCAAGTCCAGCGAGCGCAAGGTGGCCACTTCGAGCTTCAGCGCCTTGTTCACCTCCTTTAAGTCGGTAAGCTTCCTGTATTCCATCGAATACTCGTACATCAGGCTGGTGGCCCTGATGGAGGGGTAGATGTATACGATCATGGCCAGGATCGTGAAACCCAGGGCCATGGCGTATTGCGCCATAAGCAGTGGATTCACCTTTTCCTTGTCCCTACCGAACGTGAACATCTTCCAAACTCCATTCAATCCTTGGCCAGCGGGAGAGGTTATCCTCTCCGGACAAGCCGTTACCAGTCAGGCGGCCAGTTTTTCGGCAACTCGCAAACGCGCGCTCCTGGCCCTCGGGTTCGACGCCGTCTCCGCCGTCGAGGGCGCCACAGGCTTTTTTGTGATGATCTTCACATTCGCCACTTTGCCGCACACACACACCGGGAGGCTCCTGGGGCAGACGCAATCGGCCGCCATATCTATAAATGCCCTTTTCACTATTCTGTCTTCCAGGCTGTGAAAAGAGATCACAGCGATCCTTCCCCCGGGGTTGAGCCGTTCCACGGCCGTTTGGAGGGCGGGATGCAGCACACCCATCTCATCATTGACAGCGATCCTCAACGCCTGAAAAACCCGGGTGGCCGGATGAATTTTCCTGCGACCGGGGGGCGAAGAAGACGCTTTGGAGACTATCCCGGCCAGTCTGTCTGTGGAATCAATGGGGGACAAGGCCCGCTCCCTAATGATGGCCCTGGCCACCTTAGCGGCATTGCGCTCCTCCCCATACTCACGGAATATCCGCACCAGTTCCTTTTCTACTGCGAAATTGACGATATCGCGGGCGGTGGTTTCCTGGCTTATGTCCATCCGCATGTCCAGCGGACCGGGATGGCTGAAGGAGAAACCGCGGGCGGGGGTGTCTATCTGCATGGAGGATACACCAAGATCCATGAGTATGGCGTCCACCGTGGGAAAGCCGTTTTCATCCAGGACCTGACCGATGCGAGAAAAATCGGCTCGTGTAAACGAAGCTCTCTCCCCAAATGCCGCAAGCCTGCTCTTAGACAGAGCGATGGCCACGTCGTCCTTGTCCATTCCGATCAGCCTCACTTGGTCCATAGCCTTCATGATGGCCTCCGCATGACCTCCCGCGCCGAGGGTCGCGTCAAGCACCGACCTGGTCAGTGGCCGGACAATATAGGAAAGCACCTCGTCCATAAGGACCGGGATGTGTCCGAAATCGGCGACCGTTCCGCCCATCCGTTCCTTCCCTTGGCCATTCGGCCTAATAACCAAGCTTGCGCAACATACCGGAAAGCTTTTCCGGCTCATAACCCTCGGCGACCTTGGCGTGCCTGCCAGAGGACCATATCTCGATTTTATTTATCCGCCCCACAATCACCGCATCCTTTTCGATGTCGGCAAAACGGCGGAGCCATGCGGGGAGGAGAATTCTCCCGTTTTTCTGCTCCAGCTCCACAGCGTTTTCTGTTATGGCTCGCAACAAGTCACCTTTTTCCGGGGTGTAAGGCTCCTTCTCCAGGGCTTCGTATTTTTCCAGCCACAAGCTTCTGGGATACCCCGCCAGGCACCTGTCAGAAATGGTCAGCACCATGGGCCCCCCGAATTTTTCAAGGGCGTCCCTGATCTTCGCGGGGAGATGTATTCTCCCCTTCTGATCCAAAGCCACGTCATGCCTGCCAATGAACATTCAGCACCTTGACACTTTATTACACTTTATGCCACCAAGCTCCATGTTAGCTCTTTGGCAGTACCGTGTCAAGGCCGTAGGGATTTATCCCCCTCCGCGCATTAACCTCTTTTTACTCGCAAATTACTAGTTAATTTAACCTATCTTATCTGATCATTAGTTGAAATCATATCTATTTATCTAAAAATTGTTTAAATGATATGTAAATTACCTGTAATTGTCAACTATATTAATCAATAATTATCTTTTTTTTCAACATTAAGACTGGCATATAGTTACATTTCAGGATAGGGGGATTTAAAGAAAAAATCTCTCCGAGAAAATGGAAAGGGAGTGGATTTTCTCCCACTTTTCAAAGGCGACAGGCAAGGAGAGAAATTAATGCATACTTGAGGGGCGGGCGCCCCCGGATGAGGCGCCGCCCCATCCGGAGTCAATTTCATGGGGGGATTGGTCTACATATGGCCACCGGGCCCCGGGGAGCCGCCCATGCCTCCGCCATAGCCCATGCCTCCTTCCTGCCAGTTGTCGCAGATCCCATTTCCGTCTTCGTCATTATAGCCCGGGCCGTGGTATATCCCCGCCGTGCCGTCCTGGGCATGGTCACACACGCCATCTCCGTCCTCATCGATGTAGTCGTGGCCTATCCCGACGTGCGACTGCTGTTCCATGTAATCGTTGATTCCGTTCCCATTGTTGTCCAAATAATTCATTCCACGGTTCCGGTTGTGCATGCCAGAGCCTTGATCCCAGTAGTCGCAGATCCCATCCCCATCTTCGTCCAGATAGCCTGGGCCGTGCCAAGTGGCTGATCCGTTCTGCGCATGGTCGCAGACTCCATCGTTATCCTCATCCACATACGCATGGCTGCCTGTCCCCACCCCACCCATGCGGGCCAGGGAACCTGGATCATGGGAGGCCCGCTCGAAATAGTCGTTAATCTTGTTGGAGTTTGTGTCCACGAACATGGGATAGACCGGTTCCTCCGCCGGGGAATCCGAAGAGCCTGAGCAAGCATAGGCGCCCAGGGAACCGGCCAATAACATTGTGAGTAGAAAAAACCTGGAATTCAAGAAAACACCGTTCATCGCTACTTCCTCCTGGTAAAGCGTAAGAAATGACATTTCCGTTACGATGCCGGGGCGCCCTCCCCCCCCCTTTTTGCGGAAAACGAAAATTTCCCGACAAGAAATGACCTTGCTCTGTAGATGTTAGAGAAAAGTTATCGATTCCGGAATAATCATCCAGGCAGGCATGCCTGCCTCATGGGAGCGCTTAACTATCGACCAGAGAACCGGAGTCGTTAAAGGACCGGAGTCCCATCATCCCTTGAACTCCATGGTTTTCAAAGAGTCCTCGTCACCGATCTGCAT
>JAOUMU010000158.1 GCA_029881335.1 Nitrospinota bacterium
AGCCGAGTTCACCAGGATGTCGAGTGATTTGTATTTCTCCTCGTATGTCTTGTAGAACGCCTCGCAAGCCTCGTAGCCGGAGACATCCAGCTTCACAGTCTCTAGCATATCGCCGAAGTTGGCTTCTTCCCTGAATCTATCCGCCGCCGCGTCATCGTTGGCATAGATGGCGGTGACGCGGGCGCCCTCACCCAAAAGGGCCAGGCTCACCGCTCGGCCGATCCCTTTGATCCCGCCTGTGACTATGGCGTTGTTTCCCTCATGTTCTCCCATCACTTTCCCCCTTTGGATAGATCAGCCCACACTGGGGGCAACCTGGCTCTGTTCCCGGATATATCGGTCCACCTCGTTGGCCACGATCACGCCATAATTCGCCGCCCCCAGCCAGCCGGACATTATGATGGCCACGGAGCCTGTGTGAAAAAGTCCGGGGACCTCGTCCTGGATGCCGCGGCTGATCTGCAGCCCCTCGAACTTGGTACCGAAAGATGAGCCAGCCAGATGCAGGGTGTATCGCTGGAAGGTGGTGGGTGTGGCCACTTCCAGGTGGTCGATTTTATCGCGCACGCCGGGGACATATTTTTCCAGGTGATCCAAAGTATCCTCGGCCAAAGCATGCTTGTCGTTTTCATACTTGTCCAGGGGCAAGCCAGCCCAATCCTGGTAGCGGGCATTGGTGGAGGAGACTATGGTATAGCGGTTATGGCCGGGACGGCCTGTCGGGTAATAGAGGGAAAAGGTTCTGCTGGTGACATGTTTGTCCAGCATCTTCTCCGCGTCGAATTCCTCCGCAGTGGAGGTGAACAACAAGTCACCCGTGGCCGGATCTATGCTCTCCCCATCCTTTATGCCCATGTACACCTGGCAGGAGGAGTTATTTATCCGCACTTTTTCTGTTCTCTCTCGAAATTCCGGGGAGATTACTTCGGGGGGAAGCATCTTCAGGATCGTGGTTTTCAGGTTACCGTTGGAGACCACCGAGCGGCAGCGTAAATGCCGGCCATTGGCAATAACTCCTGTCACCCTCCCCTCTTCCACTGTTATTTTCTCCACCAGCGCCTTGACCCTGGCATCCACTCCGTTTCTCTCCAGCTGTTCCTCCATCATCTTTATGATCAGGTCCGTGCCACCCCGGAAGGTGTACACCCCCTTGCTCATGAAGTTGGAGAAAACAATGCAATAGCTCACCGCAGGATCGTCCAGAGTGGAGCCGTTGGCGTATGTGATCGGTTCCATCAAAAGGCGCCAGACGTCGGTTCTGCCCGGGAAGAACTGATTCAGGAACTGGCGCGTGGTCATGGCGTCATCGTCGGTGAAAGTCATGGCGCGGGCGGCGTCGAAGAACTGTTCCACGGTGGCCCGGTCCACCCCGAACTTCTCGTCCAGCAGACGGGTGAAGTCTTCCCGCTCGTAGGTGGTGGAAATGGAGAACTGGGGATTGTCGAACTTTATCCCTTCCAGCGGCACGATACAATCGGCCATCTCCTTGTTCCAGTACTTTCGGCAGGTCTTCTTCATCCCCACGGGAAAGCCGTGGAGGGCCACGTCGAAAATATGCTTTTTTCGTTTAAACCAGGCGGCAAGCCCCCCGAACTGGAAATGCTGCTCCAGCAAGAGCACCGAATGCCCGGCGGTGGCCAGCCTGTTGGCGCATGTGAGCCCACCCAGGCCGGCGCCCACCACTATGCAGTCGTATTCTTTCTTTAGGTTCTCAAGTCCCTTTAAAGCCATGATGTTACTTCAATAAATGCCAGTTTGCGATGCCGACTCCGCTGACCATGGAGCCCACTATTCCAAGATATCCCTGATCCGTCCCGCAGATGAACAGGTTTTCCACGGGAGTGATCCCGTCCTTTATTTTAACCGGAGCGCCGTACACAGCGCCATTAATATGTCCGGTGAATTTTTTTATAGTGGCGGGAGTGAACATGTCCAGGAAAGTGGAATGTTCCGCCAGTCCCGGTACCTTGGTGAAGAGCGAATGATCAGATCGTTTTCTCCAGGTCTTCTTTTCGGTGGCGTATTCTTCCTTGTTCAATCCCTCCCAGTAGAAAGGATCGGCCATCTGGGTGTGGCGCAGAAGCTCCTTATCCACCGGTTTGTCATAGTCGAAATTACCGGTGAGGCAGATGACGCCGCTTTTTGTGTTCACCGGCTCTTCAGGCCGCCGATAAATAAACTTTTCATCGTCACTGTAGAAGTTGAGCGAGAAGCCATGGCCACAATCCCTGGCCGGGGCGTCGAGGGCGTGGATCGACTCTATGAACGACATGCGCCCAGGTTCAGGCTCGGGGCCGCCTGCGGTGGAGCCCCTTGTGGCTAATACTTCGGGGCATATGACGGCAGTCTCCAGCAGGCCTGCAGAAGACAGCACTGCGCCGCATTCTATCCGCTCCCCCTTGTCTGTGATCACGGCGCGGGCCTGGCCACCCTCAACTTCCACCCGGCTGACACCGCAGCGTGTACGCAGTTCGCCACCGGAGGCCTCGAACCTGGACTCCAGCAATTCGAGCAAGGGACGGATACCCCGCCTGGGCCGGGCCATCCCTTCGTTATAGACGCTCAGGAAAATGAGGGCGAACTGGCGGAAGTCCATGTCGTCCTCCTGGGGGCATCCGTAGAACATGAGAGGACAAAAGAGCATCTCCACAAGAAGCGGCTCCGTGATGATGGAGGAGACTATTTTCCTGGCGGAGGCGGGGCCTGATTCGAAGTCCCTGCTGTATAGATCGTCCACCAACCGGGCCAGTTTCCTGAAATTCTCCCCCTGGCCGGGGAATACTTCTTCCACCTGGGTGGACAAGAGCTCCGGATCGTTCGAGAAGCGCAACATGGCGCCAGGGAAAGTAATCCGGCTTTCGAACTGAGGAAAAAGCTCCAGATCCTCCAACCTTATTCTGAGCCGACGGAGCAGACGGGCCATGGGAGCGGATTTGGGGCCAGACGGATTGTAGTTGGTGACCGCGTGCAGGCCAACGTCCACGTCTATCCCCCCCGCGCGGTAGAAGGAGCTGAGCCCGCCGATCCTGTAGTGGCGCTCCAGGATCAGGATTTTCTTGCCATAATGGGCCAGCCTGACGCCAGCCGCCAGCCCAGACAGGCCCGCTCCGATGATTACGGTGTCGTATCGCAATTAATTAACCGATTGGGGGCGCGGGCCGGGAACAATCCTTACAGGCTCTCCATCTTGGGCAGGAGGTAATCAACAGTGCTGCTCATTGACAATAGGTGCGGGTAATCCTGCTCCGGAACCTCCACGCTGTAGCGCTTCCGAAGTTCCATGACTATATCCAGAAAGTCCATGGAATCTAAGTCTATCTGATCTCTGAAAGGCTTTTCCGGATCCACGCTGGAAAGATCCTCGTCGGGGACGATCTCTTTTATGATGTCCAGGATAGCCTGACGAATTCCCTCACCGGTCATGCTCGTATCCTATATCCATTTAATCCTCTTACAAACGAACATTATCACCATTTTGGCTCTAATCTTCAAATTTTTTCAATATTACCACGGAGTTGATCCCGAGCATCCCAAAAGAATTGTTCATTATGCATTTTATATTGTCCACCGGCTTTGGCTTGTTTATCACCAATCCGTCCAGTTGGCAGTCCGGATCTATATTATCCAGGTTGATGGTGGGATGCACAAGCCCATCCTCGAAGGAGGGGATATTCCCAGCCAGCTCCAAGGCCCCGGCGGCGCCCATGCAGTGGCCGATGTAGCTTTTCGTGTTGTTGATATAGGGACGGGGAGCGTTGGGGAACACCGTCCGCGCGGCTTCGCATTCATGCTCATCCCCTTGCTGGGTGCCGGTGCCATGGGTGTTGAGTATATCCACATCCTCCGGGTCCATACCCGCTCTCTTGAGAGCCAGGTTCATACACTCGGCCTGACGCTCCGGATTGGGCAGCACGAAATCAGTGGCGTCGGAATTATAGGCGTATCCAGCCACTTCACCATATATTTTAGCTCCCCGCGCCTTGGCGTCCTCCAGCCGCTCCATGGTATACATGCATCCACCCTCGGATACCACGATACCGTTTCTATCCTTGTCGAAAGGGCGGCAGGCCTTGGCGGGATTCTCGTGATGGGCCAGGGCGTTCTGACTTTTAAAGCTGGCGAAGATACCAAAAGTGTGGATGCTCTCCGACACGCCGCCACCCAGGGCAAAGTCCACCTCCCCGAGCCTTAGCATCTGGGCGCTGTATATGATGCCAAGATTCCCCGCAGCGCAGGCCGCGCCCATGCAAAGGTGGGGACCGGTGATCTTCATGTTCAAGGTCACCTCGCCCGCCGGATTGTTGGCCACGGTCCTGGGGTTGTGGTGATGGGTCCAGAACTTGACGTCGTTGTTGTATTTGGCCAGGCTGTGAACCTCATTCTCCGTCTCCACGTTGCCGTGCTCTGTGATCCCGATGAAGACTCCTACCCTGGAGCGGTCTTTGTTTTGGAAGTCATACCCGGAGTCGATCACAGCCTCGTTGGCGCAATATATGGAAATGGAGCCGGCGCGAGTGCCCCTGCGGGCGGCCTTTTTGGTCTCGTGCTTAAATTTGTCGAACGTGCATACTCCCGCCGGGACAGGGGGAAGATAGCGGGTCTCAAACATCCTTATGCCGCTTTTGCCTTCCAGCAGCGCCTTACGGAAATCCGGCAGGTTATTCGCGTTTGGAGCCGTGAGCCCTACACCGGTGATAACTATCCGTATATCGTTAGCAATATTCGACATATGTTCCGTTGTGATGAAAACCTGAAATAAATTAAGCCCGGGGATTAGTATCGCATCTATAAACAAGGAATTTTACATCATACTTGCCAGTGGAAGCAAAATGCAAGAACTTATTGACCCGGGCCCCTAACAATTGGAGAGGTGGTCACAAGAGAGCCCCGGGAACTGGTTACTGGTTCATCCGTGTTGCCTCATGGGAAAAGATAACCGAAGCGGTCGTTGATTTTCGCTTTTCATGCCTCATGTTTCCATATCTCATTAACAGCCTCCGAAGTTTTTTCTCAATCTCTTTTTTCAGGCGAAAAGGGTTT
>JAOUMU010000159.1 GCA_029881335.1 Nitrospinota bacterium
TGTGTCTGGTGAGTGTTGAATACGGGAAGGAAGGATAGATATGGAATGGAATAAGGATGATTATCTGATAACAGACGACCGGGCCAGGATGGATATCGGCGCGATTCACGCCCTGCTGGGCGCCACGTATTGGGCCTCGGGCCGCTCATATGAAGCGGTGGAAAAAAGTGTGGCCAACTCCCTTTGTTTCGGCATGTTTCATGGCGGCCGCCAGATGGGATTCGCCAGAGTGGTGACCGACGGGGTGGTGTTCAGCTGGCTGTGCGACGTTGTTCTGGAGGAGGCCCACAGGAACAAGGGGCTGGGCTCCTGGATGATGGACGTCGCGCTGGCTCATCCCCGGATCGCCAACACGGAGATACTGCTGCGCACTAACGGCTCCGAATCGCTATACGCCAGGAAAGGCTTTCAGGAATTCGAGGGGCAAATGACCTTTATGAACCTGAAACGGTAGAGGTCCGGCGCCATAGGCAAACAGGACAAACCGGCGTCAATCCTGATATTATTTCCCTTTGCAACCAACACTGGACGCGCATAGCCCATGTACTCACTGAACAAGGAACAATTCGCCGAGTTGGCGACCCAGGGGAACCTGATCCCCCTGTACCGGGAGATATTCTCCGATCTGGACACCCCCGTCACCGCATACATGAAGCTGGGCGCGGGGGAGTATTCCTTTCTGCTCGAATCCGTGGAAGGGGGGGAGAAGTGGGGCCGGTACACATTCCTGGGCGCCGATCCCTCCATCGTATACACATACAAGGACCGGAAGGTGACCATCATCCGGGATGGGGTCAAAACCGCGTATGAGGCCAAGGGGGACCCGCTGGACGAGCTGCGGAGACTGATGACGGAATATAAACCGGCCCCGGCGCCGGGGCTCCCCAGGTTCTTCGGCGGGGCGGTGGGGTTTCTCTCCTACGACAGCGTGCGTTACTTCGAAAAAATGCCGGAGACCGCCAGGGACGAGCTGGACGCCCCGGACGCCATGTTCGTGATCACCGACACCATCCTGATCTTCGACAATATCACCAACACCATAAAGGTGGTGTGCAACGCCCATGTGGAGAGCGCCGGAGGAGTGGGAGCGGCGTACGAGGCGGCTTGCGCCCGCATCGACGCGCTCATCAACAAGCTCAAGGGACCGCTGCCTCATTTCCAAACCGTGAAGGGGGACCCCGCCGCGGTGGACTTTGCCTCCAACATGGAGCAGGAGATGTTCGAGCAAAATGTTTTGCGCTGCAAGGAGTATATCGTTGAGGGGGATATCTTCCAGGTGGTGCTGGCCCAGAGGATGGTATCCCGGCTGCGGGTGCCGCCGTTCCAGGTATACCGCGCGCTGCGGGCCGTCAACCCCTCGCCATACATGTTCTATCTCAACTTCGCCGACCAGCAGATAGTGGGCGCCTCTCCGGAGTCCTTGACCCGGGTGGAGGATGGGGTGGTGGAAGTGCGCCCCATCGCCGGCACCCGGCCCAGGGGCGCCACTCCGGAGGAGGATAAACAACTGGCCGAGGAGCTGCTGGCGGACGAGAAGGAGTTGGCGGAGCATATCATGCTGGTGGACCTGGGGCGCAACGACGTGGGGCGGGTCTCCCAGGGGGGGGCGGTGGAGGTGAACGAGCTGATGACCATAGAAAAATACAGCCACGTGATCCATATCGTCAGCAACGTGAGAGGAAAGATACGACAGGGAGTGGACGCATACGACGCGCTGCGGGCCACCTTCCCGGCGGGCACTTTATCCGGCGCGCCGAAAATCCGCGCAATGGAGATCATCGAGGAGATGGAAGGGACACGGCGGGGAGTGTATGGCGGGGCGGTGGGCTATTTCTCCTTCTCCGGGAACATGGACGTGGCCATCGCCATCCGCACCTTGTATATCAAGAACCAGAAGGCCTATCTGGGAGTGGGGGCGGGGATCGTGGCGGACTCGGAGCCGGCCAGCGAATGGCAGGAGACCATCAACAAAGGCAAGGCGCTAATCACGGCGGTGAGGATCGCGGAGAATGGCCTGGAGCCGGAAGGTCGATAAAAAGGATAAGGCCTGAAAGACAGCCTGGATTGGCGATAATGAACGGGCTCCTCTGGGTAATACTAAACAGATTTGAAAAAGTAGTGACTGGCAATGAGTTCTCTCTATCGTCTTGGGTGGCGCCCTTTCTTTTTGAGGCAACTCTCCTTCGAAGAGCTTGATAACTTCACACCCGCGCGCATTGCGGCGAGAGTTGGTGACTTTATTTCGGTAATGACAGAGAGCGAACAGCGCTTCTTAAAGCTGCCAGGCAAATGGCTGGCAAAGCCCCCCGCAGAGCAGCCGATCATCGGCGACTGGATATTGCTGGATTCCGATGGTGTACCATACCTGCTACTGGAGCGCTCCACACTCCTGGAACGCAACGCGCCAGGAACAGGGGGAGGACGCCAACTAATGGCCGCCAATGTGGATACTCTTTTCATAGTCTCCGGCCTTGATCGCGATTTCAACCTATCCCGCATAGAGCGTTACCTGGCGTTAGCCGTGGAAAATGGGGTTCGCCCAGTCGTCGTCCTCACAAAGGCAGACCTGAATCCGGACCATGAAAAGCTGTGCCGCGAAGTGGAACGGCTCTATGAAAACGTTGTGGCCGTGGCTCTCGACGCGCGCGACAGCGACACCGCTTCATCCACTCTTATGCCCTGGATCGGACCTGGCGAGACGGTCGCGTTCATGGGTTCATCTGGCGTGGGCAAATCTACCCTCATAAACTCGCTGCTGAGCCAGCGTATGCAGGAGACCAAAGAGATCAGCCAAGTGGATGAGCGAGGTGTTCATACCACCACCGAGCGGGCCATGTTCCCTCTCGCAGGAGGTGGTTGGTTGCTGGACACTCCTGGCATGCGCCAGTTGCGCCTTAGCGAATCGGGGGATGGACTGGCCGAAGTCTTTAATGACATCGAAGAGCTGGCGCATAAATGCAGGTTTGGCGACTGTCGGCATCAGGGGGAACCTGCCTGCGCTGTGGAAGCGGCAGTTGAATCTGGTGAGCTGGATAAGCGGCGTTTGACGAATTATCAAAAGTTGCAACGGGAGCAGAGCATACTGAAGGAAAAAATCCACGAGAGGCACAAAAGAGAACGAAAATTCGGGCGGATGGTTAAGGATGCCGAACGCATCAGGAAAAACAGATAGGCTTTGGCTCTATTGCATATATCGAATGAATCGCCGTCAAATATTTGTGGGACGACATCACTTTCACATCAGCCACGATCGGAAGGGGAATGGGACATGGGCAAAGCGCTGATCACGGCGGTGAAGATCGCGGAAAATGGCCTGGAGCCGTGAGGGGAAGGGTGATGTCGCCGTTAAATCACCTCTCTCCAATCGCATAGACTGATTAGTTCCGATAGTGCCAGCAATTGTGGGCGGAAATCCCTTCCAACACCCCATCGAACCGGGCCAGGGACCGGTTTGCCCGCCCAAGATTGGGGATAATGGATTCCCAGTTCACTTCCTCTAGTGGAAGTACATGAGGAATGAAGGGTTTCATTTTGTGTAAGGCGTAATATCCACAAATCAGTTTTTGTAAAGTAAAACGGATTTCAGTTTACACTAATGCTTTAATATAATCAAGAAACTAAAGTATAAATAAATATTCCGCAATCTCTTGGCATACTACTACACATCTCTAGGTGTGATTAAGCCTCTTGCCATCACAACTCCGGCCATGTATCTTATGTTACTATCTCATTTCGCATACTCGGGGAAAGGAATGACTTCGTGAAAAGGGAAAACTGGGCCTCGCGCCTGGGCATCCCCCTTTGCTGGGTAGGAGTGGACCATGGGCCGCTGGCAGGTGGTCCGGAAAGAGCTCCGGGCAGGGCTTCCTGTTCCACCGATAACCTATTTCAGGAACCCCTCGGTTAAGGTCCGTTATAAGTCGTTATGCGGTCTCCCGTCAAAGGGGGGCGATTTTGTTTTCGATAATATCAGCCAGGCTATCCTCCCCTGCGCCGTGGCCCACGCGCAGACCCATCACTCCCCCTTCTTTCTATAAGCCTTCCTTCTGAACAGGTCCCCGCTGCGGCTTACCAGCCGATCCAGAAACAGCAGGCCATCTAAATGGTCGATCTCATGTTGCGCGGCCCGCGCCTCGAATCCTTCCATTTCATAACTCCGGCGGGCGCCGCTCTCGTCCAGGCACTCCAGGGCGATCCGCTCCGCCCGGATGACGTTACCGGTGTAGTCGGGAACAGACATGCATCCCTCCCGTCCCACGGCGAACCCGTCCCATCTGGTAATTTCCGGATTGATGAGGACCACGCGGCCATTGTTTTTTGTGTAGGGGCGGGAGGATACGTCCACGATGGCCACCCGGATGGCGCGGCCCACTTGCGGCGCGGCGATCCCCACTCCTCCCGGTCCGGCGCGCATTGTCTGCTCCAGGTCGGCGATGAAGGCCACCAGCGCCTCGTCCACTTTCTCCACAGGTTTGGAAGGCGCCTTCAGCCTGTCGTCCGGGTATCTGATTATCGGCAGAAGGGCCACGTATGATCCTTATCCGATCATGGTGTCGATCGGTTCCACGCTGATCTCCACCCCCTCGCGGGCCAGCCCAGCCAACGCGTCCTTCAGAGCGGAGACACCTTTGGTGGCCACCCCTTCCATCTGCATGATATAGATCGGCTCCTCCACGCTGCCTCCCACGTCGGACTCCAGCAGCGAGATGTTATACCCCGCTTCGGCCAGCGCCCCGGTGGCTTTGGCCACTATCCCGGCCCGGTCCGCCCCGAAGAGAGTGATCCTGGCGTTCGGTTCCACATGGCTGTGCAGCTTCCCTTCGATAGGGTCGGCGTGCGCCCGCAGTCCCATCGGCTCCGTCACGGGGCGGATCAGCTCCACCACTTCGTCAGCGGCGGCGGCGCCCTGCACCATCAGCATGATGGTAAA
>JAOUMU010000053.1 GCA_029881335.1 Nitrospinota bacterium
TATTATCCATATCAGCCCTCTTTTTGGTTTTTGTGAATAGTTTTGCAACTTATTACTTTTACCAGATCGAGGGCTACCTTCCTAAAATGTGCGAAAAATATTTTACGTTATCACAACAATATTATGAGGCTGTTGAGATTTCTCAAATAGCGCATTAATTGTCTTTATATAGGATTCATTTTTAGAAAGCGTGAGCAAGAGGAGTTTATCTTGTTCTGACATAATCCCTCTATATGTTAACAGTGTCAGTTCATTGCAATAGAATATCTTTTTCTTTATATCATCAGGTAAAGTCGCAGTATAATGTTCTTTTGCTAGATATTTATTAGTCTCGCTTTCATAAATAGTGCCTAAGATATTCGTATCAGCAAAACAGCACCCAGAAATATCGGCGCCAGTAAATCTAGCACCCTGTAGACTTGCTCTGACAAAAATCGCCCCTTGCAGGTGTGCATCAGTTAACAAAGCCCCTTGTAATTTAGTTTTGAATAAATAAGCTCCCTGGAGTTGCGCCATACTCATATCCGCACCCTGGAGTTGCGCCATTCTCATATTCGCACCCTGGAGTTGAGCTCCAGTTAAATCCGCACCCTGGAGTCGAGCTCCAGTTAAATCCGCACCCTGAAGGAGGGTGCCAGTTAAGAATGCCCCTTGCAGTTTAGCGGAATACAGGTACGAATTTCGGAGGTCGGAATTGCATAGATCAATGTAATCCTCATTTTTTTCCTCCAGGTCCAGATTTCCTCTGTTGCCGATAACTGTAAGCGCCGCTTGGATATCCTTAGGCAGTTCCGGTAGCTCTTCCTCCTTTCTCGCTTCACCTGATGAAGTAGTAGCCGTGTCACCAGACGGTTTTGTCCCTTTGTATCTCATATTCATAACAGCATTGATAAATATACTGGCCGCATCCGTTAATTCGACTATACCAAAGGTCTCCTCCTCCTCCCTGGGATTTGCCGGCGATTTCTCGCGGATGAAAGCGGTCAGCACCTCCATGACGGACCAATGGTCCTCCGGGCTGTCCCTGGCGATCCGCTCAAGCGCGAAAATCCCCCCCATACGAATAGTTATCTGGTCACTGCCCAATTGTTCCACCGCCTTGGAGAAACGGTCTGTGATCTGGCCTTGGGCGGTGAGATAGTTTCGCTGCCACGCGAAATGGAACGCGATTATGGCGGCCATTCCCGCCATGATCTGCGCCACGGTCTTCCTGGTTTCGTTTGCCACCTCCAGCACTTCTTTCTTTCCTAATCCTTCCGTCATCAGCCATGAATGTATCCACGGGACGAATAGAAGCACGGCAATGAGGAAAATTCCCAGAGTCATCAGGTTCGGGACCGGGTATGGCGTCAGTTTGTCACGCCAAGTGTTACGGATCCATTCGTCTGCCTTCGGAAGCAAGTCCAGATAAAAAATCCATATATAACTTGCCATCATGAACAACAGTACGAGCAGACCAATAGCCAGTATAGACGCAAGCACATAGGAGATGACATGAGCGGACTGCGCCCCGCCTCCTCCAGGCGCGCTTATCATCGCGGCAACGATATTGTTCCATGGCATAACAGATTATATCCCCAATAGCAATATGACGATTATGTGCTTTGGGAAAAGAAAAGGCAACTATATGAAGGATTAGGTGGTGGAGCCGGGGGAACCAAACGGACTATTTAATGCGCTGTTCGTGCACCCCACTCCTCAGCCTGCCAGCGCATGTCCTTTAGTATCGAATCGAGGGGGAGTAAAAATCGCCCTCCTACTTGCACTGCTTGGCGCTCGCGCAGTCTATACTCGTCGTGGCGCCCGCCTTTATTTTCACCCTGCTTGTGTACGGGGTGCGCCCTTTGATCTGGATATAAACTATATGGGAACCTGGGGAGAGGTCGCTTAAGGTTAAGCTCCCTTCCTTGTATTCCTTGCCATCCACATATATCAGGCTTTCGCTGCCAGAGGGAACCGTGATCTTTAGTACCCCTACGTTTTTGGCGGCGGGGGGTGGTGGAGGCGATGTTGTAGTTGTGGGCGCCACCTGCAGCTTGGTAAGCTTTATATCGTCTAAAACCAGCTCCTTGTTCAGGAGAATTTTTTTCTTGTAGTCCGCGTAGCCACTGCGTTTGATGACCAGTTCGAACTCACCGCTTTTATGTTCGTATTTGTTCATGGGGGTAGTACCAAGGAACTTGGTCCCAATAAAGACCTCCGCGTTCGAAGGATCGGTCTTTACAGTGAGCAGCTGGGGCTCTTTCGGTATCACCGGCTTGGCCCGCGGAGGGGCGACAGTGGGCGTTGTAACCACAGCAGGCGGCGGGGGCGGGGTGGTGGCCGCGACCGGCGGGGAAGTGGTAGTAGCATCAGGCGGTGTGACCACTGCAGGCGGTGGTGGGGGGGGCACGATAGGTTTTCCGGTTAAATTCCCCACGCTTATGGACGCAACCGGGGCGCCTTTTATGCCGGTGGGTTCTTTTGTCGATCCCATTAATGAGTAGAGCCCAAGAAAAAGAAGAAGGACCGCCATGGCTCCGCCACCGGCCAGTATCTTGCTTTTGTGGCGGTTGTATACACTCTCCAGCTTATAGCTCAGCTCGCTTCGTTTGACGATAATGGTGGCGTCAGGATCGAAAGGAGTGTCCTTTTCTATGGTAAAAGAGCCTGTGAGCAGCTGGTCCAGGGCCTCGATATATTCGAGACCTGTTTGGAACCTGTCGGCAGGGTTTTTCGCAAGGCCCTTTTTAAGGAACTGATCCACGGTCTTGGGCAGGCTGGGGTCTATCCGCGACGGCGGCTCCGGCTCTTCGTTCACCACTTTGTAGATTACGGTGGTGATAGTTTCCCCGGCGAAAGGTTTTATGCCGGTGAGCATTTCGTAGAAGATGACAGAAAGAGCGAAAAAGTCGCTTCGCGCGTCCACCTTCTTGCCTTGCACCTGCTCGGGAGACATGTAATTGGGGGTGCCCAGGATCGTGCCGGACATTGTCATGGAAGCGTCGGAGAAACGGGCCAAACCGAAGTCTGTGAGCTTCGGATCGTTTCTTTCGGTGATGATGATGTTGCCTGGTTTCACGTCCCGATGGATGACCTCTCGTTTGTGGGCGTAGTCCAGCCCGGCGGAGATCTGTTTTACAATCTGGATTTTTTCCCGCAGGGTGGGGAATCCATCGTTATCGATATAATGGTCCAGCCCCTTGCCGTCCAGGAATTCCATCGCGATGTAGACTATGTTGCCCTCCGCGGTGTCGTCCTCTCCCACGTCGTATATGGTGACTATGTTCTGGTGGGAGAGGCTGCCGGCGGCCTGGGCTTCCAGGTAAAATCTTTCGAGAGACTGGACTTCATCCTTTTTCCGGGAGGAGCCGAAAAAAGTCCTGATCACCTTGAGTGCCACAAGGCGGTTTATTTTTGGGTCCCTGCCTTTATAGACAACACCCATCCCGCCACTGCCGATTTCGCCCAGTATCTCGAATCGGCCAAGTTTTCTTAGTTGGACGGTGCTCATCTTATTCTCAGTTCCATTTTTCCGGAAACTTGCAAGGCAAACCCAAAGACCCCGACACTCTGGGATGGGCTATATTCCCATCCGCGACATTCACGCCGTGCCTGATATCATAATTTTCTTGGATGGTTTTATCAATTCCTTTTTCTGCAAATTGAAATATACCTGGAAAAGTTGCGCTTGCAAGCGCAAAAGTGGATGTTCTCGGTACAGCTCCGGGCATATTCGACACACAATAATGTGTCACGGAATCCACCACGAACGTTGGAGCCGAATGGCTGGTGGGACGGCTGGTCTCCACGCACCCACCCTGATCCACAGAAACATCCACTATCACAGACTCAGATTTCATTTCCTTTAGCATGTCTCGTGTAACAAGCCATGGCGCTTTTGCTCCTGCCACCAGCACAGCGCCGATCAACAGGTCCGCCTCGCTCACTGCCGCAAGGATATTGTGCGGGTTCGATATCAGCGTCTCCACACGGCCTCCATAAATCTCTTCCATTCTTCGCAGCTTGCGAAGATCCGTATCCAGAACCATGGTCCTGGCGCCAAGACCCACCGCGATCCTGGCGGCATTGCTCCCCACCACTCCTGCGCCCAGTATTGCCACTTTGCCAGGGCTGACACCCGGGACGCCACCTAGCAGGATACCACGGCCGCCATGCTCTTTTTCGAGGTACTTGGCCCCAGCCTGCACCGCCATTCTGCCTGCGACTTCGCTCATCGGCGCCAATATGGGCAACAGCCCGTCCGGCTCCTGCACCGTTTCATACCCGATGGCGATCACGCCTGTTTCCATCAGCTTTCTTGCCAAAATCGGCGCCGCGGCCAGGTGCAAAAAAGTGTAGAGGAGAAGATCCTCGCGGAAATACTTGTACTCGGTCTCTACAGGTTCTTTAACCTTCACCACCATCTGGGCCGACCAGGCTTCCTCGGCGGTCTCCACGATCCTGGCGCCCTCGGACTCGTACTCCGAATCCGGAATGCCGGAGCCCTTCCCGGCGCCTGTCTGTACCAGCAATTCATGCCCGGCCAAGGTCAGCTGACGAACGCCTGCGGGAACCATGGCAACGCGGTATTCGTCCTCCTTGACTTCCCGTGGCGCCCCTATTATCACAAATACACCATTTAGTTCCTGAAAGCCAATTATAACATGAGGTTGTGGAAATAGGGAAACCAAACCACGCTAGTTAAAGATATCCATATCGTCAAAATCAGGACTGTTATGATACCTTATTTCATAACCTGGATAATTTTGGCAAAACCATGGCTGATATCCTGAACAGGAATCTTGATTACGACAGACCGATCAATATCGCCGATGGGGTGTATTGGGTGGGATTTGTGGATCCGGCCTCCGGATTGCATTGCAACCCGTACCTGATCGTGGATGACGGCGAGGCGGCGCTGATTGATGGGGGTAGCCGCCCTGACTTTGCCACCGTGATGATGAAAATTATGCAGGCCGGTGTGGAGCCTTCTTCCATCTCCACCCTTATATACCATCATTACGACCCAGACCTGTGCGGCTCCATTCCCAATCTGGAGAACATCATTGGCCGCAAGGACCTGACGGTGCTATCCCACAGGGAGAACAACGTCTTCATAAGATACTACGCCACCCGATCCAAGCTGCTGTGTGTGGAGAACCTCGGTTTCATATTCCAGTTCAAGTCGGGTCGCGTATTGCGTTTTTTTCGGACTCCATACTGCCACTCGGCCGGCAGCTTCATAACTTTGGACGAGAAAACGGGCGTACTCTTCACCTCTGATATTTTTGGCAGCTACGACCCTCCGGAGCGCTGGAAGCTTTTCTCGGACATACCTGAGCTTTGCCACTCGTGCGATATGGATAGCCGGTTCAGTGACGATTTTAAATGTGACAGGGTGGATGATTATTGCCCGTTGGTGGGGATCTTCAATTTCCATCGGCGAATCATGACATCTGGCAGGGCTTTGCGCCACACCCTGGGAATTGTGGGAAAAACCCTTCCGGATATGCTGGCTCCCCAGCATGGCGGCATTCTCCACAAGCCGGGCGATATCGCCATGATCACCGAGAGGCTTGAGGGCCTTGATGATGTGGGAATCGACGGAATACTGGCAAAGGGACAATGAGCGGCGATATAGAACTGCTGAGCAAATCTGTTCCCAAAAAAGGCGCCACCCTGTTCGAGCGGTTTGCCACCAATCTGCTGGAACGGGATGCGGAAAAGCAGGACACTGCTATCAATGAGGAGCTGTTAAAGGAGCTTATCATGAAGTATGTGAGTTCCGAACGGCGTCTGACGGAACTGAACACTCTCAAGAACAAATTCCTTGGAATGGCGGCCCATGACCTGCGAAATCCCCTGGTCTCCATCCGCGGCTTTGCCGATCTTTTGCTGGAAGGCGGAATGGATGAAGCGTCTGTAAAAGAATTTTTGGAAATCATCCGCCAATCCGCCGATGACAGCCTGGGATTGATCAACGACCTGCTCGACCTGTCGGTGATAGAAAGCGGAAAGTTGGATCTGGACCTGAATGAAAACGACATGCCCCGGCTGCTGGAGGAGAGGGCGCTGCTGATGCGTCACGCCGCGTCTAAAAAAGGGATCACTATCGGGGTAGAGGCGGAAAATATTCCCCAAGCCGTTTTTGACAGAGGGAAGATCGGCCAGGTGATCGACAACTATTTAAGTAACGCTGTCAAGTATTCGCCGGTCGGCTCCGCCGCAGTGGCGAGGGTGTCGGTTCGCGATGAGGAAATATGGGTGGAGGTGATTGACCGGGGGCCGGGCATTCCCCCGGAGGAGTTGAAATGTTTGTTCGGTGAATTCCACAAGACCTCCGTGCGGCCCACCGGTGGGGAGAAAAGCACCGGCCTGGGTCTGGCCATCGCCCGGAGGATAGTGGAGGCCCACCATGGCCGTGTGGGTGTGGAAAGCAAGGTGGGGGAGGGAAGCTTGTTCCACTTCGCCATTCCGGTTATTCAAAAGTGATGTCCCCGAAGGCGGATATTGGAGGTTATCGTGAGTGAGAAAAGGAAAATCAGGGTACTTCTGGTCGACGACGATAGCCATGACAGGATTCTGGTAAGACAGCTTTTTATATCCATGGGAGCGGATGTGGTGGCCGAAGCTTCCGATGGAGCGGAAGCGGTGGAGGCGTTTGAACAGACTAAACCGGATATCGTTCTGCTGGACGTGAACATGCCCCGGATGGACGGCGTCCATGCATTAAAAAGAATCAGGGAAATGGCCCCCGGCGCGTTCGTGGTAATGCTCGCTTCGCTCTCCTCCATGGAGATTGTCGACGAATGCATAAAGCAGGGGGCGGCTGGCTACATCCGCAAGGACGCGTCCACGGCGCAGATAAAGAGGACTATTCTGGAGTCTTGGAAGGAGTATCTGGGCGCAACAAAAAAGCAGGACGGGGAAAAAAGCTGATCAGGCCCGCCGCCCGGTCGAGCAGGCGGCGGACCCTTGTGAGTTGGCTCGCGATCAGCCCGGCCAAAGGTGGCGCGAACCGCAAATGCGCCATCTGGCCGGAACCTGTCAGGCAATGGCCCTATACCTGGACAGATTACCTATTACTTCCATGATCTTATCTTCTGCTATCGGCCTGCTGACCAGATAGCCCTGGATTTCGTCGCATCCAAGTCCGCGCAGCATATTCAGCTGGTTTTTCGTCTCCACTCCCTCGGCCACCACCTTGAGCCCCAGGTTCTTTGCGATGGTGATGATGCTGTCCACTATGGCGGTGTCGGCGTTCTCCCTTTTCATACCCTTCACAAAAGAGCGGTCTATCTTCAGCACATCGATGGGGAACTTGCGCAGATAGTTCAGCGAGGAAAAGCCTGTGCCGAAATCATCTATAGAAAGCCTCACACCCAGCTTTTTTATCTGCCTCATTTTCAGCATCGCTCTTTCCACATCAGCCATCACAGAGCTTTCCGTGATTTCCAGCTCCAGCAGGGAAGGCTCCACCCCGGTGTTTTTCAGGGTCAAGGTGACCATCTCCACAACATTTTCCTGGGCGAATTGCCTGGCTGAGAGGTTCACCGAAAGTTTCAGCCTTGCGCCCATCTTCTTATTCATCCTGGCCAGATGCTGAAGCGATTTGCGCAGCACAGTCTCGCCAATACGCAGGATCATCCCTGTCTCCTCCGCCACGGGGATGAAGTCGCCCGGGGAGGTGATCGTCCCGTCCGGTCTGATCCAGCGTACCAGAGCCTCCATCCCGGTTATATCGCCGGAGCTGATGTCCATTTTCGGCTGGTAGTAGACCACGAACTGATCCTTGTCCATCGCCTCGCGCAGGTTGTTTTCCATCGTCAGCCTGCTGGCGAACTTCTCGTTCATATCAGCGGTGAACATCTGGAATCCACCCTTGCCCATCTCTTTGGCTTTATACATCGCCATATCCGCGTTCTTGAGCAGGGTGTCTGTATCCATTCCGTCTTCGGGAAAGAGGGTGATACCCATGCTGCCGGTGGCGTATAGTGGCTTATCTCTGAATTTAAAGGACTGATTGAGCGATTTGATAACCTTCCTGGCCACGCGCAACGCCTCACTTTGGTCCTTCAGGCTTTCGAGCAGGATCACGAATTCGTCGCCGCCGATGCGGGCCACTGTGTCTATCTCCCGCAGCGCCTCCACCAGCCGCACGCTCACTCCCTTCAGAAGAAGGTCGCCTACATCGTGGCCCAGGCTGTCGTTTACATTTTTGAAGTTATCCAGGTCCAGGAACATCAGGGCCAGCACTTCGTTTTCCCGTTTGGCTCTGGCCACCGCCATCTTCAGGCGGTCCTGCAACAGAAGTCGATTGGGCAGGCCGGTGAGGGCGTCGTAATAGGCTTGGTACTCGATCTCCCGCTCCTTCTCCTTGGCTTCGGTGATGTCATGGAAGATGGCCACGTACTGCTCCTCAGCGCCATATTCCCCCTGGATGGAGTTTATGTTAATCCATACCGGGAACTCCTTGCCGTTGCTTCCCATGCACCAGATTTCTCCTTTGTAGTTTCCATCTTCTTTCACCGCGTCAAAGGCGGATTTTACACACTTGACCTGCTCCTGGCTGCGAACGCTGGCTGCGATGATATCTACATCGGAGCCAACGGCCTTCACCTCCGTGAAGCCGGTGATGTCGCAAAACGCCTGGTTGACGGAGCTGATCTTTCTCTCCTTGTTCACCACCATGATCGCATCCAGGCTGTTCTCGAAGACCTTGGAGGCGAGATAAAGCTGCTCTTTTGCTTTCACATGCCCGGTGACCTCCACCAGGGTGAACAACAGGCTCTCCACTTTTCCTGTAGAGCCCTTCACAGGCAGCACGGTCGAGTCCCAATATGTTGTGCCGCGCTCCGGCATATCTGGAAATTCAAAAGGCCTGGCATAGACGGTGAAAGGTTTCTCGCTTTTAACCACATTGCCGAAAAGCTCCACCAGCTCATCGCTGGGGTACATTTCAAAATGGTTCTTCCCCTTGAAGTAATCAGCAGGGAAGCCACAAGCTTTGGCATAAGCCTGGTTTACCCTGATGAAATTGTAATCCTTATCCAGCAGCGCCACGCTGTAGTGCGTGGTGGCGAACATGTTCTCCAGTATTTCGTTGGTATTGACCAGTTCGGCCTGCTGCCGCTTGCTCTCTGTAATATCCGACGAAATCATTCCCATACCGGAGCCGGCCTTGAACGCTTTTATCTGGACATGCCTTCTCCCGTGAGTGGGGTACTCCAGGGACTCCTCATGCTGGTAAGGCTCGCCGGTTTCTATCACCTTGCGGAGCTCATTTATATGCGAGTCCACCTCGACACCCACCTGCAGATCCGACATGTTCCTTCCGATGATCTGCTCACGAGAAACGCCGAACATCTCCAGACCGGCCTGGTTGATCTCGATCAGATTCAACTCCGCGTCATACAAGGTGAAGATGTCGGTGGCAGAGTTCATGAAGCTGTTCAGCCGCTCCTCGCTCTCCATGCGCGCCCGCTCCGCCACCCTGTTTTCCGTTATGTCCTGCACTACGCCCACCATACGGATCGGTTTGCCACTCTTATCGTGTAACACTTCGCCCCGCTCGGTAACTATTCGCTCTTCACCGTTAGGGCGAACCACCCGGTGTTCTATGAAGTAGTCCTCTTTTCTCTCCACAGCCCGGAGGACCATGTCGTTCACTTTGTCCCGGTCATCCGGATGTATACGGTCCACGAACGCCTCGTATGTGGCTTCGAACTGCTGGGGCTCCAGGCCGAAGATGCGGTAGATTTCGTCGGTCCATTTCAGCTCGTTTGTCACCATATCCCAGTCCCAGTTGCCTATATGGGCTATGGACTGGGCGTGCGACAGGCTTTGCTGGCTCTCCTTGAGGGTTCTCTCCCCATGATGCGCGCTGTGATGTCCCGGGAAGAGCCGCGATATCCAGCGCACTCTCCGTTAGTGTCCGAAATAGGCATACCGCTGGACTCTAAGTAAAGCACGGCGCCGTTTTTGTGAAGAATCCTGCTGGATATGTTCACGAAGGATTGGCTTCTGGCGCAAATATCCTTTGCCACTGTGGATATCTTCTCAGCCTCTTCCGGATGCAGGAAATCGGAAAAATGTCGGCCCATCACATCTTCTGGCTTGTGGCCGGTGATATGTTCCACAACAGGGCTTGAGTAGACCACCTTGCCTCTGCGGTCAAGTTCCCATATCCAGTCGCCGCTATTCCGGGCGATATCATTGAGCCTCGATTCCGAAAGGGCCAGGGCGTCTGCTGCCGCCCGCTGCTCGGTGATGTCAACGCCCATGCTGGTCGTACCGGAAATCAGTCCATCGGCGCCGAAAAGCTCCGTATTGCTCCAGGCCACCAGCTTTCTCCCGCCAGCGCTTGTCAATAACTCGCTTTCGTAATTTTTCAAAAACTCCCCTTCTCCAGCCACAAGCTTGGAGTAGTGCTCCTTGGTTTGCTGGCCGATCTCCTCCGGGATGAACATGTCGAACCAGTTGCGTCCCACCACTTCCTCCCACTTATAGCCGGTCCGCTCCAAAAGGAAGTCATTTATGAAAGTCACGTTTCCCTTGTTATCCAGCATAACGGAAAGGAGGTTCACGTCCTCTAGCATGTGGCGGAATCTGCGCTCCGACTCTTTGAGCGCGTTTTCGGCTAGCTTGCGTTCTGTGATGTCCGTAGATACGCCGCATAGCCCCTGGGTCTTGCCGTTTTCGTCGTACAGGGGGAATTTTACCGATATATAAGTTCGCTCTCCATCGAAGGATGGCGCCGTCTCCTCCAACTCCAGCAGCTCACCAGTGTTCAGTACGGTCAGGTCGTTAGCCCGGAACGTCGCCGCTGTTTTCTTCGGGAAGATATCGTAATCGCTTTTGCCGATAACGTTTTCGGCGGTCAGATGAAACAGCCTCAAAAACCTTTTGTTGGCGTGGATATATTTGCCTTGGGGGTCCTTCATGTAGATTATTGACGTGGTGTTGTCCATCATCCCCTGCAAACGCTTTTCGCTGCTCTTCAGGGCTTCCTCCGCCTTCTCCCGGATATCCACCTCCTTGCGCAGAAGCTCGTTGGCGAACATCGCGGTGCGCGCCAGGGTGGTCGATTGTCTGCTTCCGCCCAACAACATCATATAGAGGGTCAGGGTCAGGGCGCCGGTGGCCCCCATTATCAGGAAGATTGTATTTCTGGTCAGATAATAAGCGCTATAGGCTTCGTCGACATCTATCTCGGTGGTGAGGCCTATCCCCAACTGATTGCTCCACAGCCATTCGCCCACCACCGGTACGCCACGATAGTCCCTGTAACCTTCCAGGTCTTCGCCGTACAATTCCTTCACCACTTCCTGGGCCATGCGGGTCAGCGGCAATGTGTCCCTGGAAATGCGGGGGCGGTACCCTCTGGTCATGTCGCCCCCAGGGTCACGGATCGATACCGTAAAGGTGGAAGACTGCCCGGGATTTATAATGCTGGCCTGGCGCAAATGCTCGTGGAACCGGCTTTCGCTCAACATGAGGCCATCACGGTTAAAGGCGTAAGTTTCTCCGGTCCAGCCAATACGCCCGAGCTGAATAAATTGGGAAAAATCCCGATTCAGGTCTGTCCCCAGCGCAAATCCTGCGACAATCCGGCCGGACTGGTCCTTTACCGGGACGCCAAAAAGGAAAACTCCGGAAGTGGCGGCGCCCGTCGCATCCTGCTTAAAATACCATTCCCGTCGGGTGTCAACGGTGAACTTGCCCGACAGCATCCCATTTATAAATTCATCCTCCTCCCCGGCATCGCCGGTTCCAACGCTATAGCCTTTGGAGAGCGATACTAAAACTTTATCGGACTTTGACACGACCATGAATCTCCAGCCCGGCTTCTCTCCGAAGTGGAGCCCGACAATATTCTGGAGCCTGGTGAGTGTCAACGGATTCCCCCTGTCGTATCCCGAGGTCATTTCCGCGGTTAAAATTGTGGCGGCGGATCGGAAATCCTCATGGCTCGCCAAACTCTCCAGATCGCGCCTGTTTTCCTCCACCCAGTTGACAAGAAGACTGTGAGTGGATTGAAGCACCGTGCTGATGGAGTTCCTCACACTCGTTTCCGCCTCGCGCCTTATATTCTCCAGCGCGATCAGAGAAACAATTCCCACCAGCCCCACCCACATGAAGGCGATTAAAGGCATAGTGAGCCTGGAGGGGCCAGATGATTTCCAGGTTTCCTCGTCATATCTTTTATTGTTTTTTGCGCGGTTCATTTTGTTGTCCTCCCCCGTCCCTTCAATGCCCTGGGCTGGGTTATCAACTTTTTTACCTGAGTAGAGCTTAAGGCGTTGACTATCCTGGGGGGCTTGGGTCCCGGACCTGGAGCCACGACCCATCCTTTACCCAGACAACCGTAGCACTGGATGTTCATCTCGACCACTGAACCTTCCAGCCGTTCGCGGTTGACCAGGCCTGCCCCTTCGCATACGGGACAAATTTCTGTGTGGGCCATTTTCCTTCTCTCCAAGTTAGCCACGGTATTAATATGTAGCAATATTAGCGCCAAATATGGAGATGCGTGCAATGGCAAAAAAAACAAGCAGATATGTCCATAGCCCAGGTAAGAGGGGGTACTAGGGCTCTCCATCTGTTCCAAAATTGTCTCAAGTGTTAATTCTGACTCAAGGATTTAAATGATTTGTCATGGATGATCGGCTCAGGACAGGATCGTCCGGTAAGACGGGAAATGGGGAGCAAAACGCCATGGGATTGTGGAGCGAGCGGATAATCCCATCGGCAGATCGCTCAAATTTCCGTGCGGTTTTTACCTGGCTCGTTTGAAAAACATCAGCCCAAAAGGGCTGTCGCCGGACTTTGCGAGACTCGGTTGGGAAGGCGCGTCCATCTCCACAACCCATCCACGACCGTCGCATCTGGAGCACTTGATTTTCAGCTCCACTATTGAGCCGTCAAGCCGTTCCCAATTGACAGTTCCATCCCCGTGGCATGCAGAACATGTTTCTGGGTGGGCCATAATTTCTCCCAGTTGTCTTAAGGAAAATACCAATCATTAACTAATGTCATGTACAGCAAGTATGGGGCCAAACTTACTATTTGCTTTAAGGCGCAATATAACTTACACATAAATATGGGATCATAAGAAAAGTGTATTAAAAAAGCTAAATTAATATGCGGAGTTTTGTCACTCGGAAGGTCGCCTGGGGGGCTTTCAAAAGGTGTGAATCGTTACAAATCCGGTTCGCCGGAAATACGCCGGTACAGGGTGGAGCGGCTGATCCCCAAAAGTTTGGCTGCCTTGGACCTGTTCCCCCTGGCCTTGCGCATCGCCTCATCCACGCTCATCTCATCCGGCTCGAAGTGGTCAGGTGAATGAGGGGTGAAGTATTGCGCGATTCCTGTGATTTCCGGGGGGAGATTCCGCTTTTCGATTAAAACACCGCCACAGTTTATCAGGGCGTACTCCACCGCGCTTTTAAGCTCCCGCACATTCCCGGGCCAGGGATATTCCATCATGGCGCCCACCGCCTCGTCGGAGAATTTTTCCACCGGTTTGCCAGTGGCGGCTCTGGCCATGACAAGAAAATGCCGCGCCAAAAGCTCGATATCTTCCCGGCGGACGCGCAAGGGGGGGGCCGTGATTCTGGCGCCGCGGATGCGGAACAGCAGATCCTGCCGGAACCTCCCCTCCTTTGCCTCAATCCCCAGATCCTTGTGCGTGGCGGCAAGAAATCGCACATTGATTTTCCGTTCGCTGGTCTCCCCCAGTCGGATGATGGCGCCTTGCTCCAGGGCCCGCAGCAGGCTCACCTGCATGGCAGGGGAGATATCCCCTATCTCGTCGAGGAATAATGTTCCTCCCTCGGCGCTCTCAAACAAGCCGGCGTGGTCCTGGGCGGCCCCGGTGAAGGAGCCACGTTTGTGCCCAAACAGCTGGCTGGTCAAGAGCGAATCTGAAAGGCTGGCAGTGTTCACCGCAATAAAGGGCCTATCTTTTCTGGGGCTGAGGAAGTGGATGGCCCTGGCGATCAGCTCCTTGCCGGCGCCGGTCTCTCCCTCGATCAACGTTGTCCAGTCTATCGCGGCGAATTGCTTGATCTGGTTTCGAAGCTCCATCATGGCCGGGCTTTTACCCAACATACCGAAGAATTTGGCTTCCCCCTCCAATTGCCGACGAAGGTTCTGGATATCGGAGACGTCGTAAAGCAGCAGCATTTTCCTCCCTTGTCCCCTGGGATCCTCTTTAACCTCCGCCTCCAGCCATCTTGTTTCCCCCGTTTCGGTTTCCAGCCTCAGCTCCAGTTTCCCGCTACTGTGGGAGTCGGTAATCATGGCCGCCAGTTTATTCTTCTCCTTCTCCCCAGTGTGGAACAGGTTCTGCCAGGGGGAACCAATGGCTATTTCGGCATTGATTCCAATGAACATTTCGGCGTTTTTGCTCATGAAACTGGTCTTTCCATCGCCGTCCAGGAGCACGGCGCCCAGCCGTAGCTGGTTAAGGGCGGCGCATAGGTCGTCATATCGTCTTTCCAACGCGGTGTGGGCAACCGCAAGGGCGCTCTCTGTCTTCCGGCGTTGTTCGCGCTCCTCCGCCTTTTTCCTGGCGATGGTGAACCGGATCCGCAACGCATCCATGCTGATGGTTGACTTGGGTATATAATCATCCGCGCCGGAATTGAGCGCCTGTATCAGGTCCTGCGGGTCTTCCCTGGCGGTGAAGATCACTATCACAGGCCACTGCCCCCCATCCATGACGCGGATTTTTGAGCAGAGTTCCAGACCGGTCATGCCTGGGAGCATCCAGTCTAAAAATATCACGGGAAAAGACCTGGCCGATAAAGCCTCCAGCGCCTGATCCGCATCCTGGACCGGCGTGGCAGCCATCCCTGCTGAGCCGGCCGCCGCCGACAATAGCCTCAGAGGCCCCGCCTCGTCATCCACTATCAGTACTGATATTTTATCCTGCATTATTCCCAGTCCTGTTTCAGCCCATTCAGGCCTTCCGACCACCAATACCTTATATGTAAACAATCTTATTCTAACCCGATTCCGCTCATGCTTGCCAACTGATACATTACCGGTTCCACCTCAAGTCCATTCCGGTCTCATGCCAGATTCTTCATTTTGGGAATGCCACATTGCATGGCGCCCTGCCAAAAATACAAGCGTTGCAACCGCGCATATCTATTTGAAATGGTGAGACAAATGTCTCATAATCCGGTTTGTGCCAATATATTCTCATGGGTTTATATATAGAGGCTGAATTAAAACAGTAGTATATCTAATGGCATTATAATTGTTCCAGTTCTTGATTGGTATGAGGTTAATGGGCAGAATGAGATATTCGATATAACGGAGGTTCCAAGATGGGTGCACAGTTTCAGCCGGGCGCGTATGCGTCATCAACCAAATCGCATTATGAATCCGGGTACACGATCAGGTTTAAACTTTTCGGAATCGGCGGAGTCATACTTCTGGCGATGGGATCGATCATGTATATCCTTGCTTCGACAAATTCGAAGAGCGTGGAGGCGTTGAATCTGGTCGAAGAGCGCAATGCTCAGCTTAGCCTGGCCAGCGAAGTGAGGTATAAAACCCTGGAGCTTAACACCGTCGCCATGGACATTATCGTCGACAAGGATAGTGGGCAGGTTTCTCAAGAGCGAAAGGACCTTATCATAAAAAACATAGCCTTTATCAATCAAAGTGTTTCCAGGCTTGAAGAGCTCGCCGATACCGAAGAGGAGAAGGCGGACGCGCGTTTTTACAGGGCAAATTTCCCCAAAGTGGCTAATGACATACAGGTTACGCTGGTAGGAATGGTGGAGAATCGCGCCCCGCGTGAAGAATTTGAAAAGCTTGATGATATTCTCGATGGCGAGATGGGCAATCTCGAAGAGAAAATGGAATCTATCGTCGCCTCGGTGAGTAACGAGGTTTCCGAGGCGTTGAAGGAAAACGAAGACACCCTCAACAGGGCCAGCCAAATTGGTTTTGCCGTGTTCGCCGGCGCCATGGCGTTTTTGCTGGGGACATTTACCATATTCGCCAGGGGACTTCTTAGCAATATCAACGGAGTCATCGCCATGATTCGCGACATAGCGGAGGGAGAGGGCGACCTGACCCGCAGGCTGGACACCAAATCCAAGGATGAGATCGGCGAGTTGGCATTCTGGTTCAACAGGTTCGTGGGGAATCTCCAGGAATTAATGGTAAAGATCGGGGAAAACTCAAAATCCCTGGCCACGGCCTCCGAGGAGATGTCGTCCGTATCCAGCCAGCTGGCGGGTGGCAGCGAGGAGATGAGCTCCCAGACCACCACGGTGGCGGGCGCCACGGAGCAGATGTCGGCTAATATTAACGCCATGGCCGCCGCTGTGGAGGAGATGAGCATGAATGTGGGCTCCATCTCCACCGGCGCCGAGCAGATGAGCCAGAACATGAACATGGTCTCCAGCGCCGTGGAGGAGATGTCCACCTCCATCCAGGAGATTTCAAAAAGCGCCAGGGAGGCCTCAACAATCGCGGACAATGCTGGCAAGATGTCGCAGGAAGCGTCCACGACCATGAGCGCACTGGACGCCGCCTCGGTTGAGATCGGTAAGGTGACGGAGGTAATAAAGAGGATCGCAGAACAGACGAACCTGCTGGCGCTCAACGCCACGATCGAGGCGGCCAGCGCCGGCGAGGCGGGGAAAGGATTCGCCGTGGTGGCAAACGAGATAAAGGAACTGGCCAACCAGAGCGCCGGAGCCGCCGAGGATATCGCATCACGGATAGAAGGAACCCAGGAAAACACCCGAAAAGCGGTGAAGGTGATCGCCGAAGTGGCCAAAGTCATAGGAGAGATAAACGCCTCCGTGGAGACAATCAACGCCTCCGTGGAGCAACAAACCCGGGCGGCGGCGAATATTTCCTCCAACGTGGGCGACGCCGCAGGAGGCGCCAACAATATCGCCAGCTCCATCTCCGAAGTGGCCAAGGGCGCCAACAGCGTCTCTCAGAACGCAGGAGAGGCCGCCAAGGGCGCCAACAACGTCTCTTCAAATATCCAGGGAGTCAACAAGGCGGTGAACGACCAGAGCGCCGGGGCGCAGCAAGTGAACACCTCATCGAAGCAACTGGCAGAAATCGCTGGTGAACTAGATGGATTGATCAAAAGATTCAAAGTGGCATAAGCTAAAGATCCACCGCAAGGATCCAAGAAAACCGCTCCTTCCATTAATCCGGTGGGGCGGTTTTTTATTGCCCACGCGCATTGTTTTTATCGATTCAATTTCATGTTCCGCTCATTCAATTTTCCTTCCGGCAGCCTTGGGTTCCCTTTCTTATCCAGCGCTGGCGCGCCCATCAGATATATGTTAGGATGCGGCGCAGCCAAAAGCAGAGAGAAGGCGGTGAGGCCATGAGGCAAGAAAATGAAGGTAAGATCGATTCGGTAACATTGTACCAGGATCGCGCGTGTGTAGCTCGGGTCACCGAAGTGGAATTCGAGACAGGAAACCATTCTCTGACGATGTCTAGCTTGCCAGGCGGGACCATGGAAAACTCAATAAGGGTTCGCGGCCATGGCTCTACTCCCATTACCCTCCACAAAGTCAACATCTCCACCTCCGTCATGGCCAGCGAGCCAGATGAAAAAGTCAGGGATTTGGAAAGCAAAACTATAGACGCCGCCCAGGAGCAAAAGCTGATAGAGCTGAAACTCGACGCCAGGAAAAAGCAGGTGGAGTTCGTGGACAAACTGGCCAAGGCCAAGACGGACTCTTCCTCCAGGGAGATAGCGGCGGCGGCCCCAGCCAGCCGAATCTCCGTGGAGGAACTGGGGCAGATAGCGGATTTCATATATGACCGCCGGGTGGCGGCCGAGCAGGACCAGATGGCCCTGGCTCGTGACCTGGAGGTTGCCAGGAAGAAGTTTCAGGCCCTGCAATGGGAGCTGAAAAAAGCCAAGGGTGACACTGGAAGCAGGAAAAGGAAAACCGTGACAATCGATTTTTCCGCCAGTGAGGGGGGAAAAGCCTCGTTCACCGTGGAATATATGGTTTCTGGCGCTTCCTGGAGACCGCTGTACAATGTCCGCGCCACAGCAGAAGGGGGCGATACGCAAGTCTCCTACATGGCCATGGTTCGCCAGGTCACGGGGGAGGACTGGAGCGATGTAAACCTGAAGCTCTCCACCGCCATGCCAAGCCGCGGGGCAAAAGCCCCGGAGGTGAAGCCTTGGGATGTGGATATTTTAAAGGAAACCCCCATTCACTACCTAGCTGATGGCCAAGCTGGTGGCGTGGCGCGTGGAATGATCTTGGGCCAGGCGGAGGAATTGTACGAGAGCCTGGACGATTCAGACGTTGGCATGGCCGCCGCGGCCACCACTGTGAAGTCTTCCGGAGTATCAACCA